>CAZOOE010000016.1:9157-21229 GCA_964581275.1 uncultured Clostridia bacterium | reverse complement strand
GTGAGATCTCGGCGCGGCGTTCGGCTGCCAGCGCACGTTCTTCGGCGATGTCCCGCGTGCGCACGGCAATCGTTATCGCTTCGCGCGCAACGAGGCCAACGTCGTGAACTTTCGCTCCGCGGCGGAACGCGGCTTCAGCTTGATTGAGCAAGTTGACGGCTTGATTGAAGTCCGCAGGGTCGTGGCGCTCGCCGTCGGCAAGCCGGGCGATCTGCACTGCGCGCCTGGCTTGCAACAGCTCCATGGGTGTCTTGTTGTAATCACGCTCGGCCAGCCCGGGCACCGACGTGTCCGTGTAGTACCTCCCGGAGTCGCCGGTGAAGTAAATCTCCGAGGCCTGCACCTGAACGTTCTTAGACGTCGGCGCGAGATTCTCGAGCACGACCATGCGCGACGGCAGCTTCACCAGATAGTGAGGCTCGGCAGTTACAATCATTGCGAAGGTTTGTTGTGGGGTCGCTGCCTTGAGGCGTGCCGTGCTGCCGGAAAGACGAAACTCCCCGAGGTTGTCGACCTGGCCCGCGGGAGTGATTGCCCAAAGCACGTAGGTCGTATAATCGGCGCCGTAGTTAAACGCCGGGTTCATGTTCTCGATGGTGATATCAATCTCACTCTCGTTCCGCTTGCGCCACCGCTCGACGGTAGCTTCGCCACGGGCGGTCGGCCTCAGGGTTGTTCCCGCCAGGACTACGCTCACCGGGTCTTTGAGGTAGGTTATCGCGATGGTTCGACGGCGAACATCACCACCAGCTTGCCCGAAGGCCAGTGAGCCAAGGGCTAGAGCCGCCAACAGCATGCTCACCGAAATCGTCGGAGACCTTTTCATACATCCATCCTCTCGCTTCGAGAATAAACAAGGTGCGCAAGGGCTCCTGCGAATGCGCCCATTTGTTTTGTTTTAACGCTGGTAGCAGTGTTAGGTTTCACAGTGGAATTCTAACAAGCGGCTGTTAACGGCCACAAGCAAGGCTCACGCGGAAAGCAGGGGTGGCGGTTCGGTTTGAAATTGATTCCGGGTGTCCCGGTTTAGGAAAGCACCTGACTCAGGGTGGAGCTGAGGTCGTCAAAGCGTATTGGTTTTAAGATCCCCTCACTGACAAATCCGCGGTTAGTGTCTGCGGTCTCGGACCGAACCTCTGAGCCGGTTATCAAAACAACTTTGACGCGGGGCCAGCGTCGATGCACCTCGCTTGCTACCGCCCACCCATCCATCTCGGGCATCGAAAGATCGGTGAATACGAGATCGAATTGATCCCGCTCGAGCTTGGCGAGAGCTTCGTGGCCGCTTCCGGCGTGGTCGGTGTGGTGCCCAGCCGAGTTGAGCATCCCTACGAGTGCTTCACGCACCCGATGATCGTCGTCGACTACCAGCACGTTTGCGGTTTTCGCTCGAGCCTTGTTGCGCCGCGAAACCTTCCGGTGGACGGTCTCGACAATCGGTAAGCTGACGGTAAAAGTTGCGCCCTTACCGAGACTGCTACTCGCTTCAATGCGGCCGCCGTGGCGTTCGATGATGCTATGGCTAACTGCGAGGCCGAGTCCGGTGCCCATTGCCCCCTTGGTGGTAAAGAAGGGCTCGAAGATATGATCGCAAACATCGCGGTCCATGCCGACTCCACTATCCGCAAAACTCGCTCGCACAAAGCCGCCTTTTGTCTCTGTAGCGATTCTCAGCTGTCCTCCTTGGGGCATCGCGTCCAGCGCATTGAGGATAATATTGACGAAGACTTCGCGCAGTTCCGAGCCTGAGCCTCGCACGAAAGGGAGTTGCTGCAGGTCCAGGTTGACGTCGTAGTGCAGCCCGCGCGCCTGCGCTTCATCGCACCACCTGGCCCGGGTGAGGCTGGTCGAATCTTGAACGAGTTGAGTGATGTCGACCGTCTCATTCACCGATTCGCTTTGCTGTAGCCCAAACGCTTGAATGCGTTTTACGGTTTGAGCGCCGTCGAGCGCGGCATGCTCGATAATTTCCATACGCTGCGCGAGCCCTTCATCCTGGGAGTCCCGCTTGATCAATTGGGCGTGTCCAAGTATCGCAGCGAGAATGTTGTTGAAATTGTGAGCGACGCCCGAAGCCAGTTGACCCAGCGCTCGAAGTTTGTCGGCCTGTGCCGCTCGTTCGCTCGCCAGGCGTTCCTCGGTGATGTCCCGAGCTATTGACAATACGCTAGTCACGTGACCTTCGTCATAGATCGGCGTGTAAGTGATCAGGAGCACCCGAGTGTCGCCGCTTTCCCGGGTCACTTACCTTTGGAGGGTTTGTGCCTCATCTTCACGGGCCCTGGGAATTCGCTCGTACGCGACCTTCTTGTGATTGCCGAACACAAACAGACGGTAGTCGCCGCCTTCGAGTTCCTGCCGGGAATATCCGCTGTGCTCGATCAACTGTTCGTTAAACCAGATCAGGCGGCCGTCGGGCGAAAACGCGAGAATCGAGTCGTTGGCGTGCTCGATCAGCTTGACGAGGAAGCTGCGTTGTTCGCGCGCACCCGCTTCGGCGGCTCGCAATTCCGATAGGTCTCTGACTATGCAGACTGCACCTCGAGGGATTTCGTGATGGCCGTTGTTGCTCACGTTGTCGTCGTGCTCGGCGGAGAGGCTCGCGGAGCCTTGTGTGAGTGGTGAGATGGTGACCAGCACCGGTCTCGACAACCGTCCGGGCACCAGCTCAAAAGTGGCTGGCCGTCCCGACTCGATCACCTGAGCGACGCGGCAGGTCTCACCCTCGACGCCTTGGAGCAGTGTGCAGCACCGCCGACCAATCAAGTCGCGCACGTTGGAGCCTTCGAATGCCGCAGCCGCCGCGTTGATTCGTCGCAGAACGCCGTCCTCGTCGAAGATAAAGATCCCATCGCTGAGGGCATCGAAGGTTGCCTCCCACTGGAGCTTGCCGTGCGAGACGAGTTCGAACAGCTCCGCGCGCTCGAGGGAGATTACTACCTGAGCCGCGGCGGCGCGCAATACCTCAACTTCATCGGCGGACCACCTTCTCGGGCTGGACGTCATTATCGCGGTGATCACCAGCCTCGTCCCATCCTTGTACGCGAGTCGTGCCGACATAAACGAGCGTGTGCCTGCCGCTCGCAGGATCTGTTGAAGATTAACGTCCAGGCGCGGATCATCTTCGGCGTCGTAGCACAGAATGACATCATTTTCCGCCAGGGCCGAGAATCGATCCACATCTTCAGTTCGATAGGTTCTTTCTGGTTTTCGGGCTTTCCCTTCAGAATAAGCGCACTCGGCGGTCCAAAGCCCGCTAGCTTCGTTGAACCTGGTTACGACGATCCTGTCTGCGGCAAGGTGCTCGCCGAGCTCTCGCGTTACGATTGGGAATATCTCGTCAGGCTGGTTTGACTGGTTGATCCCGTGGATGATGTGGCTGATCAACGACTCGCGATCAGCCGCTTGTTTTGTTTCCTGGAACAGATGACTGTGACTGACTGCGACTTCGACCTGCGCCGCCACCATTTCAACTAGTGCGATCTCGCTGGCGGTCCATTTCCGCACGCGGTCCGTTTGATTGATCGAAAGGCCGCCCCAGCACGTGCCGTTCACAAATATCGGACACACAATCTGCGAGAGGTTCATTGGTTCGACTTGCCAGACAGAGACGGTGGACGCGAGATCAGGATACGCGGCTGCGAATGCGCGCACATCATCTATAATTAGCGTGCGGCGAGTCTCAAGCAGATAGTTGCTGATGTAGTCATCGATTGACGCGCGAACGTGACTCAGGGATAGGCCGGGGTCGCTCAGGTGCTCGGCTACGATGACATTCTCGTTTCCGACTAGTTTTCGAAAATGGGTGCGATTCGCTCCCAACGCGCGGCCGACTTCTTCGACGGCCACCTGAAGGGTCTCCTTCAGGTCAAGTGAGCGTCGAATGGATGCAACGATCTGATTTGCTAGAGAGGCGCGCTGGGCGGCTTCCCGTACCTCGCGGTACAACTCGGCCTGGCGTATCGCCACCGCTGCCTGATCGGCGACTGATCTGACCAGGTCTGCTTCCCACGAAGTCCATTTGTGAGGCTTGTCGCAGTGATGAAGACTCAGTATTCCGATCGGCCTTCCATCGACGCGGATCGCAGTTGTAAGAATCGACTTTACGCTTCCCGCTTCAAGCCTTGCGCGCAAAGGCGCAAAGCGCGAATCGTTTGCAGGATCGCCAACAGCCACCGGGCCGTCCTGCGAGATTACCGATTGAAGGAAGGGGTTGTTCACCGTTTGGATTTCCTGCAACATTGACGATCGGTCAGAGCAGCACTCAGCCACGTATTCGTGGTTCACGGGTACCATCTCAGGCAGCGGGCTCGGGAATAGAGCCATCCGGCAGCGGCAAACCGACAGCGCCACGCCCAGCTCGTCTACGATCGCGCGCAGCACCGCTTCCGAATCCAGCGAGCGGTGAATTGCTGAGCTGATTTTGCTGATTAGCGCGTCGCGGCTGGCGGCCTCTTGTGCCTCGCGGTACAGCTCCGCCTGGTAGAGCGCTACCGCTGTTTGTTCGGTAACCAATTCCAACAGCTTGATCTCGTCTTTTGAAAACACACGCGTATTTTCAAATTGCTCGAGCGCGATCGTTGCGACGGTGTGCCCGTTGAAGCTGATGGGAGCAAGAGCCATCGCGCGCACACCAAGGCGTACCGACATCGCCCGAACGATGGGGTCGCTCCGGTTGGTGTCGGGTACCTCGATGACGTTACCTGAAAGCAGTTGGGCGAGAAGCGGACTTCCTTCAAGGTCAAGCTCGGTGTCGATCAGACTCGGAACCAGCGCGGTAGATCGGTATTCAGCCCGAGCGGTGAACGAGGAGGTCCTGGTCGCGTCGCCACCGCCGTGCTTGTAGATCACCACACGTGTGACTTTCAAAGTCGTGCCGATGCCCTCGACCGCAACCCTCAGGATCTCATCAACGCCGACTTCGCTCCTGATGGCTGTGAGCAGCCGATTTGTCAGCGCTTCACGGTCAGCCGCGCCTCGGGCAGTATCCTGTGACCGGAAATGGTGTATGCTCAGGCCCAGCGTAGACGCCACCGCGTGAGCGAGATGCTTTTCCTGAGCGGGCCAACGCCGCTTGCTGCCTTTGTAAAGGAGTAGCGTTCCCGCGGTTTCTGAATCGACTACGAGCGGTACAATCAAGATTGATCTGATGGCGGACTTCTCCGCCCGGTTCGCCGCGGGCGCCAGTCGTCGGCTCACTCGCGAGTCGGATCTCGCGTCGGCGATCTCGACCACGGAAGCCTCCCCGCCCAGCTCACGGGTTATATCGAGGTCAAGCTGCCGCAGCTTCTCTCGTTGGACGGGCCCGACCCCCGTCGGGCAATAGTCTCCAGCCAGCCGTGGGCCGCCCTCGCGTTGAAGAAGGATGGCCACTCGTTCCAGACCGAGTATTCGACCGATCTCATCTGCGGCGCTGGGCAACACCATGTTGAGGTCCGCCGACGATTGAGTCAGTGCTGCTATCTTGTCGATGAGCGAACAGCCCTGGGTCTTGTCCTCATCCGCCGGGAAGAATCGCTTTGTGAAAGGAAGTGTCATCAGATTCGCAAAACCCTGAGCGGCAAATGAATGGCAGAGAGGAGCCTCTATCAGTGTGCGTCCTCAAGCAAAAGACGCTTCACTCAGGCGCCGGGGAAAGGCTTGCATCGGCTTCACGCCTTTGCCCATTATTCGCCAGCATCTTCATCTGCTCCATTCGCCGGTCACCCGGTCTCCCGACATCGTAAGCACCGAGTAGCGGATATCCACGCCGGTCCTGGCGTCCTTCATTAGCAACCCGGGTTCGGTTGAGAGCTGGCGTATTTCGCGCCAACCATCGAGCGGTACCGCGGTGAATGCATCAACAACGAACGGATCAAAATGCGCACCCGAGCATCGGATCAGTTCCTCGGCAGCATCGTCAAACGATCGTGCGGCTCGGTAAGGCCTGTCCGAGGTCATCGCATCCACCGCGTCGGCAACCGCGAATATCCGCGCCCCCAGGCATATTTGATCGCCCTCGATCCGGTTGGGATATCCGCTGCCGTTGTAACGCTCGTGGTGCTGAGCCACGATTTCGGAAGCTCCTTCGAGAAAGTCAATTCCTCGAATGATCTGCGCGCCGTACTCCACGTGACGCCGCATATAGCTCCATTCTTCTTCGGTCAGCGCGCCGCGCTTGAGCAATATGCCGTCGGGCACGCCGATCTTCCCTATATCGTGGAGCAGCGCGCCGTTCTCGAGCGTAATCAGCTCGCGGTCATGCAACCCGATCTGCTTGCCTAACCGTAAGCAATAAGAAACCACTCGTTCGGAATGACCCTTAGTCTCGACGTCCCGCGCTTCAAGTGCCGCTGCGAGGGCGCGGAGCGTTGCTCGATAGTTCAGGTATAACTTCTCAAGCGTCGAGTTCAGATTTGTGTTTGCGATCGTGAGCTCGTTTGTGCGCAGATCGACGAGATCCTCGAGGTGGTGCTCGTATTGCTGATTCGCTTTTAGCAGCCAGTGATGTCGAAGCCCTCGGGCAACGGCGGTCTCGACGTCGGAGAGATTGAACGGCTTAGTGACATAGTCGAAAGCGCCGCGGCGCATGGCTTCGATTGCGCTCTGGATATTCAGGTTACCTGAGATGAGGATAACCACTGTATCGCGAGAGAGCATAGTGATTTCCGCCAGCAACTCGAGCCCGCTCATGCCGGGCATCATAATATCGGACAAAACCAGGTCGTACGTCTCCTCCTTCAGATACTCCATAGCCTCGACCGCGCTGGTGGCGGTCTTGCAGTGGTGCATATTACCTAGAAGTGATTGGAGCACCGAGAGTATGCTCGGCTCATCGTCGATGATGAGTATTTTGGCGGCTCGATTAGGGGTGAGGTTTAGCGGCGTGTTGATCTGTCCGGTCATCGGCATAGACCTGAATGGCAAAGTCTTCCTGTTTCCACAGCGAGTCCTGGTCCTTGAGACTGGGGAGTTGGTCGCGGCGACCCGGGTGAAGCTCAGAGCCCAAAACGCCTTCGTGTCGAGATGCCAGAGCATCTGGCTTCGGCTAATCGCTCAACTCAACCTAAGAGGCCTGCGTAAAATTCCCGGTTAGGGGCACAGCCAATTGAAAGAGGCTGCTTTTCTTAAGAAGGGGACTGGATGATATTAGTACAATGAAGGGTTTCGCGCAACACTTATTTGGGCAGACTTATTCCTCAAGGAGCTTGAGGGTACTGACTATTCTGAATCGGTGTAGTCAATCTTGGTGTAGGTTCCGGCATCGCCGACAATGAAAATGAAATCGCGGCCTCCAAACTCGAAGTGCGTGACTCCTTCCGGCGTCATCTGCGGCTCGAGATCGGTCAGTGCGTGCAGTGACTCGGAATCCGACGTTGGGAGATCGCCGCTCCACTGCCACAGTTTGAATCCAAGTTTCTTCTGATGATGCTCCGGCGCTCCCGCAATTATCAGGAATGAATCGAGGCGGCTATCGTACTGAATGTCGCGGATTCCCATTCCCTCGAGCGGAAGCTGGATAGAGTGTCCCTCGACAACTTTTATGTTGCCCACCGAAAACGGACTGCCAGAATTGAGCGCAATTGGCACGATCAGAGCGTTGCCGTCCAACTGAGGCGATCGCAACCCCAGCAACAGCCGGTTGCGCTTCGGGTCCCAGCCGATTCCTTCGATATTGAGCCCGCCATCCTTTCCGTTCTTCTGGCCCTCTCCTTTCAACTCTGGGACGTTTGTCACCAGGAACTCTCTGAAATTCGGTATCACCTCAGTGTCCCTTATGGTCTGGCCACTGGCATCGAATTTGAAGCGTGCGATTGCGTTTTGCTCGCCATCCTTCTTGTCAGATTGCGATCCAATAGCATAGAAGTAGCCGTCACCGTAAGTAATTCCCTCAAGATCTACGACGCTGGCACCCAACGGAATAAGCTTGACGCCGCCTGTCTGCTTGCCAGAATCGTCGACTTGCATCCAAAGGATCTCATCCAGCTTAGTGTCGTCAACGAAGAGAACTCCGTTGGTGCCTGGAACCTGAACAACGCCCGACGCTTCGAATGAGCCCCCCTGAAATGGAGTTCCGGCGGTGGGCTTCGGCAGCCTGAGCTTCGCTTTGCCCTTCTTACTGATCTTGACCTCTTCTTTGTTTGGCGCAGTACCGGATCGCGTGAGGTATAACGTGAGCGCCACGGTCAGCGCCACACTCAACACCGCCGCAAATATGCGGCCGCCAGCACTCACATACGCAGCTCTTAACCGATCATCTTTCTCCTTTTTCTTTTTCTTCTTCTTCTTCTTCTTTTCGTCCTTATCATCTGGCGCATTCTCAACAAGCTCGGCGGCTTCAGCGTTCGGTGCGGGGGCGAGATCTTTCGAGGACAATGGCGAGCCCGGCGCCCCAGGCGATGGATCCTGAACCAAAATGGGTGTTTCGGGCGAGACTGGCTGACCCGTACCGTGCTCCTTCTCTGGTGAGGCGTCCGTTCCGGCGCGTCTTCTCAATTCCTCCAAAGCTTCGCCGGACAACACAGCGGTTAGGTTCGCGGTAGTCTCGGCAGGATTTCTAAATGTGAGCACCGTCTGCCCCAACTGAATCCTGTCGCCGTGTTTGAGGGTATGCGCCTGGGCGCCGAGCCGCTCGCCGTTTACGAACGTTCCATTGCGACTCCCCAGATCGACAATCGAGTAGCCCGCATCGCGAGTGATCACGATCGCGTGTGTATTGCTGACCGTGGGGTCGGTCAGGGTGATGTGGTTGTGCGTCGCTTTACCAATCTCTACCTCGTGTTTGTCAATCAGGTATTCAAGCTTCGCGCCGGACGGCAGCACCCCTATGAGTTTAGGTCCGTAGTGTTGGTCCACCCGTTCGCGGATCTGGCTGGCAGTTGCTAGCCGGATACTCATCGGCGCACCCACATCGCGCCTTAGTTGGTCGACTGAGGCGGTGTTGGTTGGGTCCGCTATGGCCAGAATCAACGAGTCGGCCTCCTTGGCTACCGGGAACACTTGATGCTCACGCGCGAGTCTTGCGGAGAAGCCCGCAACCACCGCCTCATCAATTTGTGAAGCGCTTAAATCCGCAACCGCGATTTGAAACGTCTTGCTCATCAAATCACGCAGACTCTCCTCGCTTGCGAGCCGCTCCTCTATCAACGCCTGATAGAGCCGGCCCTTCGCATTACCGCGGACCCTATCGACATCCGCGCTGGTGGCAAGACCGGCGGTCACAACTGCGGATGCAAGGGATTCCTCGGTCAATGCAGGAGGCGGGACAGGCCTGGCTGCAGCCGCTATCTCGCCAACCTCAATCGCTGTAGTGTCACTGTAGTCGCCCAAACGAAAAGTCAGCTTCGAGAGCCCGATACCGATCACATCACCGTGTAATAGTTGTCGCGGCTCGCTAACTCGTTCGCCGTTTACGAAAGTGCCGTTCCGGCTCCCGATGTCATTAATTGTGTATACGGTACCTTCAAGGCGAATCATCGCATGTGCGGTTGAGACGGCCGGGTCGGCAATCACTATGTCGTTGCGAGGTCCCTTGCCGATTTGAGTTTCGGCGTTTGTCAGTTCTCGATCGAACACATCTCCCGTCGGAAGCAGTATCTTCACGCTAGCCGCCGGCGTGGCCTCTGCCGGAGATTGGTTTGTGTCGAATGCGTGCGCCTCGAGGACCACCGTGTTTACCGGTAGTTTGGGTGTGGCCTGGACAGTCTCCGGAGCGGCCTCAGGATTTTCAGCCACACCCAAGAGCGGGTCGCTAGCTCCAGACGGGCTCACCTTCATCTTTATTGAATCGTAATAGGCGTTTAGCTCGTGCCCGCATCGGTAGCAAAAACGCTGGCCTTCGCGAGCCACAGGAGATTTACAATTGGGGCATTCGAGCGTCATATCAGTGGGGTTACATTTTCACGGCAAAACCGAGCGCAACGAGAATCCCTGCTCGATGAAGCGATTCCTGACCGGTTGCCTCATACGTCGCGCCGGTCACGAGGACTTGGCCTGTATGCGCAAAATATGATAGCGGCTAGCAAAATCAAAAGCAAGAAAAGCCCGAGTCGAGAGGAGATGCGAGCATTCAGAGAGTCAAGCCTTGTCGACGCCGAGAGCCACACCCAACCGTGCACGGTCTTCGAGACTCATACGGTGCGAGAGTTTCTCATTGTTTTATTGAGCAGCTTCTCGAATGCGCAATACACACAGTGTCGCTTGAAATCTCGGAGTATTATGCGTTGGGTTTTCCTTTGTCCTTTCCGTCCCTTCCGCAATTCCAAAATTGACGTCAGGTAGCGGTATACCTAGAATACAAAGCGAACCCCAACGAAGGCTCCGGAGGATCTGATGTCGGAAAAGCGGAAGATGAAGCGAAGGATGCGCGAACTGCTGCTATTCATTCCGAACTTGATGGGATTGTTGATCGGCCTATTGCGGGACGAGCGCGTGTCTCAAACTGATAAAGCGATCCTCGCCGGGATAATCATGTATGTCATCGTTCCGCTTGACATCATCCCGGACTTCATCCCATTCATCGGGCAAGTTGATGATTCTTACCTTCTGGCAATTTCGATACTTAGGCTGCTCAATCGCGCTGATCGCAGAGTTGTTATGGATCACTGGAAGGGTCAGCGTGACATAACGGAGCTGGTCGACAGCATCGCTCGGGTCGCGGAATTCTTCCTGCCGAATCCGATAAAGAATGTGTTGCGCGGACGAATCGAGCCCAAAGGCCGGCTGAGCGTTGTCGCTGATGCGCCGGCCGGAACAAATATCTGAGCCTGGCGAGAACGGTAACTGTCGTCCTCCTTGTCGCGATCGGCAAGGGGGTTTTCTGGGACCACGGATGACGCTAACTAGCGGAATCCCCGTCGGCTGCCCAACAATGAAAGGTGTTAGAACTCACGAAGCGTTCCTAAGTGCGTTGAGCATCTTGTAGTGGATCCCACCGAATGAACCGTTCGACATAATCACCACAACCTCATCGCCTGTAAGCCGCGGGACAAGCTCCGAAACAATCTCATCCGCTGAAGCAATAAAGCGAGCCTCGCGGCCGCGCGCACGAAGGTGCTCGGTAATCTCGGCGGGGGAGATCGCGGTTTCCGAAGAGTATCGCTCAGGGTGAAAGAGACGAGCGATTACTATTTCGTCGGCCTCGCCCAGTGCATCCTCGAACTGCTGCTGGAACAACTTGATCTGGGCGGTGTAAGAGCGCGGCTCAAAGATCGCGACGATGGGACGCCCGGGATATCTTGCGCGCGCTGCGAGAAGCGTTTCGCGAACCGCGGTAGGGTGATGCGCGAAGTCGTCTATCACGGTGACACCGCCAACCTGACCTCGGACCTCCAATCTACGTTTTACGCTCTTGAACTCCGTGATCGCGTCGGCGACAGCGCCTCGATCGAGGCCGACAACGTGGCAGGCCGCGATGACCCCCAGGCAGTTGCGCACATTAAACAAGCCCGCGAGTGGACTCCGATAGCGCCCAAACTCACTCCCCGCGACGCGCACCGTGAACGTGGTCATCTCGGATGAAAACCTGACGTCGTCGGCGTGCCACTGAACTGGGTGACTCGTGCCAAAGCTCTCCACCCGGCAGAATGCCTTCGGCGAAAGTGCCTTCACCAGATCGGAGTCGAATCCGGCTATCAAATGCCCGTTGCCCGGGATGAGATTGATCAACCGGCCGAACGCAAACGACACGGCTTCTATGTCGCGGTAGATGTCTGCATGATCGAACTCTATATTGTTCAATATCACGGTGTCGGGCAGATAGTGCATAAACTTCGGTCCTTTGTCGAAGTAGGCCGTATCATACTCATCGCCTTCGATGACAAAGTAGGGGCTGTCGGTGACTCGGAATGAGGAGTTGAAGTTCTCAGCGACCCCTCCAATAAGAAATGATGGATTTGCGCCTGCCCGCTCCATTGCCCAGGCCATCAAGGAGGTCGTCGTGGTTTTTCCGTGAGTGCCGGCGATGACGATGGAATGACGGCCGCGAATGAAGTTGTCCCTGACCACCGCCGACATGGAAGTGTAATATATCTTTCGTTTTAGTCCGTGCTCGAGTTCGGGATTGCCGCGTGGAACCCACTTGTCCCCAACTAC
>CAZOOE010000016.1:0-9147 GCA_964581275.1 uncultured Clostridia bacterium | reverse complement strand
GACGGGGTAAAGAAGGCGGACCGCAAAGGGGGGTTCGGGTTCTGGATGGCCGCGTGTAATCGCATTGCCCACAACTACAATGTCGGGTTGCTCGCCGAGGTTCTCCGGTCTGTAACCGTCGCTCACCGGAATTCCGAGCCGATCCAGTTCCAGCGACATCGGCGGATAGACGTTTTCATCTGATCCGCTGACTCTGTGCCCCTGTTCAGTGAGCATTCCTGCGAGCGATGCCATCGCTGTACCGCAGATGCCTATGAGGTGGTAGTGTTTTTTCTCCAGATGCTCTCCTTCGCGTCGGGTTGAGTTGAGTATAGCCGCGCGAAATCTCTTTGAAAAGTTTCGTCGGCCCTATCACTTGCGCGGGTTCTCTGCGTGTGGAAGAATCTTCGCGTGGTAGGTTTGACTTAGATTGAACGCGCGCGATGCCAGAGATGTCTTGATGTTATACCTGAAGCTCATATTCATATTGATTCTGACGATAGCCGTGTTTGTCGGCCCGGCTTTGTACAGCGAGTCCTTAACCAGAGCCGATGCGGGTCCATCGCTCTTTGAAGTATTGGTCAGCCCGGGCGACGACCCCGATCCTCGCGATGAGACCTCGCTCGCGATCAGTCCGAGGAACGATCGGGTGATAGTAGGGGCATCCAAGGTGATTCGCGGGGCGGGGACCGTTGGACGAGGCGACACCTTGGTCTCCTATTACTTTTCATCTGACGGCGGTCGCTCATGGGGCACTGGCGTGATAGGGCTTGAAACAGCAGAGAAGGTCTGGGGGCGCGCTTCGGATCCGTCGGTCGCTGCCGATCTCGATGGGAATTTCTACCTCTGTGTCCTGATGCTCGACAATGGAAGTTTTGACAATGGAATCTATGTATTCAAGTCCACCGACGGCGGTCAAACGTTTGCGGAACCCACGCGCGTCGTCGCGAATATTGGTTTGGGAACGGCGCCCAAACTTGCTGACAAGTGTTATCTGACTATTGACGTTTCTCCAGCTAGCCCATTCAAGAACACGGTCTACGCGGCGTGGGTGAGCACAGAGCCGGATCGCACTGTGATCCGTACCTCGCACCGGAGGCCTGGCGCTTCGGCCTATTCGGAACCGAAGGCCATCAGCCACAGTGGCGACATGCGGGGGCCGTCGATTGCCACCGGCCCAAACGGTGAGCTCTACGCTGCCTGGTTTGGGATAGGTCATCCCAGAGTCGTTTTGTTCAATGCTTCTACAGACGGTGGCGAGACGTTCCTTCCGCCTGTTGCAGCTCCCAGCACAGATATTCGCATCCATGAATTCGTAGGCTCGCTCTCGGCTCCAGACGCTGCGATTTTGATCAATGGCGTGCAACGAATGAACAGCTTTCCGGTGATTGATGCGGATAGAAGCTCCGGTCCCAATCGCGGGATGATTTACGTCGCGTGGGCTGAATCAACCAATGGGATAGACGCAGATATTTTTGCCGAGAGTCTTACACCGCCGAACGGAGGACGTCCGATCATAAGCTCGCCAGTGCGCGTCAACAATGATGCCGGACTGACCGATCAATTTTTTCCATGGCTGAGCGTTGATTCGGTGAGCGGTGCGGTCGAGCTGGCGTTCTATGATCGCCGAGACGATACGAGCATGGTCCTTATCAACATGTATCTCGCACGCTCGACCGATGGCGGCAATAGTTTTGGAGAGAACACTCGGATCAGCTCGGCACCCTCCGATCCCCGAATTCAGGCAAATGTCACGGGCTCCAATGGTAGCCCTATTGGCTTTGGTGATTACGTAGGTATGGTCGCGGCGGGCGGTAAGGCGCACATAATGTGGGCTGATACGCGTCGCGGGCAACAAGAGATTCGTTATGGACAGCTTGATTTTGGCTCATCGCCTCCGCCACCGCCGCCGCCACCGCCAGACGGATTGCCGAATGACAACTGCCAAAGCCCTCGGACGATCACTACCTTGCCGTACATCGATACCATTAATAGCAGCCCGGCGACGTCTTCACCCGACGACCCGGTGTCGTGCACCGGTGGTCAAGACACAAACACTGTTTGGTATGCGTTCACGCCCGCTGTTAATACGGTGTGCGGCGTAGAAACGAGCTTGAGCAATTACGATACGGTGGTAAGTGTCTATACCGGAGTCTGCGCGTCACTCGCGCGAGTAGCTTGTTCCGATGATTTTGGAAATCCGGCCGACAAGGCGAATCGATCAGTGCTCACATTTTCCGCAAATGCTGGATCGACATACCTGATCGTCGCCAGCGGGAAGGGAACCGGCGGCTCGTTGAAAATCCGTGCCGGCTTTCCGACGATAACCGGCGTTGAGTATACGACCGCGCCGGATGGCAGCGATGTGCTTAAGATAACCGGCGCGGGCTTCATCACCAGCAGCGCCGAAGTCACCGCCCAACTGAACGGCGAGGACATAGCCCTGCCGAACATCTTGTCTTTTGGCCCTCCCCTGCCCGATGGTACAGACTCGACGCTGTACGCGACAAAGAAGAAGCTCCGAAAGCTGGTAAAGCGCGGGAGCCTGCTTGTCCGAGTCGAAAGCCCAGCGGGCAGCGGCAATATCTCGAACAATTTCCTCTTTACACGCTGATCAAGTGTGAAAGCTCTTAAGTTTGACGGCAGCCTCAACCTCGTGCGCGACGCGCCCATTCCGCAGCGCCACGGCGAAGCGTTGGTCCAGGTGATTCTCGCCGGGATCTGCAATACCGATCTTGAAATCGTGAGGGGCTACGCTGGGTTCCGCGGAATACCGGGTCACGAGTTTGTGGGACGCGTGGTCGAGTCACCCGATCGCGAGCTCGTCGGCCGCCGGGTAGTCGGAGAGATCAATGCCGGATGCGGTCATTGCGAATTGTGCCTGCAAGATGACCCGAGACACTGCGGCGAGCGAACGGTGCTGGGTATCAAGGGCCGGGACGGCGCATTCGCAGAGTTCCTTTCGCTACCGGTGGGCAACCTGATCGAGTTGCCGGAGTCGGTGAGCGACGAATCCGCGGTGTTCATCGAGCCGTTGGCTGCTGCCTTAAACGTCCTTGAACAGGTCGGCATCAAGAGCTCCGACAACGTGGTGTTGATAGGGGATGGCAAGCTTGCAAGCCTGTTGATAATGGTGGTGGCGCGAACGGGCTGCTCTCTTTCGGTCATCGGAAGGCATCAGGAGAAGCTTGAGATGGCGCGAAGATTTGGAGCCGACAGCATCTTTCTGGAGGCCCGCGGGCGCTCTCTGGAACGGGATCGGCGGTTTGACCTGGCCATAGACGCAAGCGGATCACCCTCGGGACTCGTGACCGCGTTGGAAATAGTCAAGCCAAGCGGCACGGTTGTGTTGAAATCGACTCATCAAGGAGTGACGACGCTTGAGATGTCCCAGGTCGTTGTCAATGAGCTGACGATCGTCGGATCTCGTTGCGGGCGATTCCAGCCCGCGATAGACATGCTTGCCAGCGGACACCTAGATTTGAACCCGCTGATATCGAGTCGATTGACGTTGGAGGAAGGCTCGCGCGCATTCGAGGAGGCAGCAGCCCCGTCTAGCATGAAGGTCATCTTACAGATGGATTAAGTTCCAAAGACCCGTCACAGAATAACTGGCAGCCTTGAATCCGGCTGCCAGAACCCGTTCCAGGGAATCCCTCCGAAGAAACTTATTGACAGTAGGAAGACCGAATGTTATAAACCCGGCGAAACGGCTACCATATGTTGGGCTAGGTACTGTAATACCCTACGATATTTAGGAGGCGCAATGAACCAGGGGGATTTGATCGAGAAGGTTGCAAAGCGGGCCTCGATCAGCAAGGCCGAGGCAGAGAGGGCGATCAATGCGGTAAAGGAAGCGATTGCCGACAGTCTTCGCAAGAACGACAAGGTTACCCTGGTTGGCTTTGGGACATTCGCCGTGTCACACCGAAAGGCAAGGCGCGGTCACAATCCCCACACCGCAGAACGAATCAAGATTCCCGCAACCAGGGCGGTTCGATTCAGCGCAGGCAAGCAACTAAAAGAAGCCGTCAACAAGCGGAAGAAATAGATTCGATCCGGAACAGAAGAGCCATTGGGCTGGCGATGCCGTCGCCAATCCTTCCTTGCTTCCAAAACCATCGGCAAAGCTCAACAACCAGACTCGCCAAGGCGGGCATCACACTGTGCACTAAAAGGTGTGCGACTTAAACTGAAAGGTTTGAATCGACTGGTAAGAAGTTTCTGGTGTGTGGTCTAAGCCGCGCTATTCGGTAATTTGGCGCATGCGCAAGGTGTGGAATACTGGTTGCGGATATCTTGGCGGAATGCGGACGAGCCTGGATTTGAGGCCGATAAAAGGTGTTTTGCATCAGCAGAGTTGGTGCTATTCTAACGAAGTTGGAAGCGATTGTATGAAGAAGTTCTTCCTCATTGTCAGTCTCTCGATTTTTGGTGTGACCGCAGTAGTCAGCGCTCCGCCGGTTGGTTCCGTCGCGCTCGCGCAAAAGAAGGACAAGGACGACAAGAAGCGGTCCCCGGGACCACCTGTAATAAAGGACAAGGGCAGTCAGGACAAGTCGAAGGGACCTCCCCCAAAGAAAGATAAGAGGCCGTGAGGACTCAGGATTTCTTGTCCTGGAAGCTGGCGAGAGCTTCACTCTCGTCCGAGAAAATCTCGAACACGCCGTCGAGTTTCGAAATCGCGAGAATATTTCTCACCGACTGGGAAGGGGAGAGCAGTTTTACGTGCCCCTTCTTTTTTAGCACCGCACGGTAGGCTTTGATGAGGCTACCCACACCTGTGCTGCTTATGTAAGTTACGCTTCGCAGATCGAGCAAAAAGCTGACTTCCTCTTCCTCCACGAAGCGCTGCACCATCTCGAAAAGCTGATCTGGTCCGTCACCTGGGTCAAGACGCCCGGTTATCTTAATGATCCGAACCGAGTCTGTCTTTCTGCTGATTACTTTAGTGGGGCGTCTCATCATAGCTAATAAACTCGTATCTGAAAATCCTAGCGCAGGCGGGTCTAGTGGGCGCTACTGGACTCGAACCAGTGACCCCTGCGGTGTGAACACAGTGCTCTACCAACTGAGCTAAGCGCCCTTGCGGGGAGAAAGATTAGCAGATGCCGATACACATTTCCACCACGCCGGCATTCTTACTCTTCATCAATTCTCAATTTTGTTGTGTTGTCGCCCGAGAGGCGCGCAGTCTTGCGCTGGCCTTTGCGCACTAAAAGACATACGGCGCGGACCTGTTGTCGCTGTTGATAACGACCACGACGTTTGTTCCTTCCGGGCCGAGGTGGAGTTTCCCTTTTGTAAAGAGCTCTCCACCGGATCCGTCTTGCGAGAAACTTAGAGGCTCAAACACCAGGCCGTTAACCTGGATGAAAGAGTTTGCGCGGAAGTTGTCGCCGAAAACCCACAGCTTCTTTACGCCCTTCACTCTGATTCCAGTGATTGCAGGGAAGCCTCCACCACTCGGATGTATCGTCACCGAAAACCACTTCGAGTCCACGTGAGATGGATTACTGGCGTCTATTACCTGGACAACGAAGGCTGACGAACCTGCAAAGTTAGGAATACCGCTAACAGTCCCGTTTATTGAAAGACTAAGCCCGGAGGGCAGTGCCCCGCCGACAAGTACCCATCGATAAGGGGGAGTTCCCCCAGACGCCGTCAGCGTCACGTTATAAGCTCGTCCCGCAACTCCGTCGTTCACGCTGAGGGTTGTTATACTGACCGGGCCGCCTCCTCCGGGACCGGGACCGGGCCCACCGGACCCAGGATAGATCGCCAGAACACCGGCCTTGTCATCATTGCCAAGGGTGGCGTCCCGTCCGTGCCCATGAGCTGTTCCCCACATTATCGCGGTTGGATCCGCTGAATGTCCGAGTCCTATTGAGTGACCCAATTCGTGGCAGGCAACTTCTGCCAGATTCGCGGATACGGAGAGGAAGCAATCCATTCCTCTGTTGAATACTGTGTCGGTTTCGAGCAGCCTGTTGAAAGTCGTTCCACCAATCACCTTCGTCTCGTTTGTCCAGCTGATCGAGGTCAGGGCTACTACACCAGCACAGCCGATCGGAGGATCCAGTTGATTCAAACAATCTCCAAACGAGATGGTGTTGTTGTTGTCGATCACGATCCCGCAATTGCCGGTCTGTCCGGCGGCCTGAAGTTGAATTGCGGCGCCACTCTGGTTTGGCCACGCCGCCATGGCCCGAGCGATCTCCGCGGTTGCTCCTCCGGCAATCGGCGACGAATTCGGATTGACGAAGTAGCGTATCGGCTGTCCCGAGTCCGCTTCCATCCACCTCACCGGAGGGTCGAAAAGCACAAACTCGGGCGAGAAGCTTCGCGAGTGTTTGAGATTGCGCGAGAACTCTTTTGGCACGGCAACGAAGGGCTGTCCGGTTCGAGATGCGTCGATTTCTTCTACTAGAGCCGCCTCTCGGTTCAAGGTCCGCCTGATCTTTTTGAGATAGGTGCCGAAGGGAGCCCGGTTGGTCACTTCGCCGGCGCTTGTTCGATCGAGGATGTCGACTTCATTCGGGTCAACCGAGCGCTGTACGAATTCTGCGCCCCCCGGATCGTCGATGACAGAGAACTTGCCCATGAAGTTGTGAGCAGAATGCATGCTCCCGTCCGCGCCGGTATTCAAATACAGAAGCACGCGCTCCCCTGCCGCGAACCCAGGCTGTCCAATAACGCGGACGGACTTTTCACCGACCGTACCGCCGAGTTGCTTGAGGACAATCGTCCTTTCGTGTAAGTCCCCCTTCAGCACGCGGTCTGCATGCACTTCAACATACGTCCACACCATAGAACTCGAACTGTCCCAATCGCTCGTCACTGAGATCACTTTGCCGTAAACGATGAAGCGCGAGTTGACGATCAATTCGGTGTCCGTCAGCATCACTGCGGTAGTCGCCTCGACCGTTCGAGAGAAGGCTAGAACCAACGCTCCGAATAAGACCAGTTGTGGGATGGTCCTGAGAAACTGCTTCATACACATCAGCCTTTCGGTTCGTGAACGGAACAACAACAGACTTCCTCAAACCGTTGGTCTTGATCGAGGATCTATAGAGGCAGCCAATTGGAACCAACAGTTCTACAACCAACCTTTTAGGGCAATACATAGAGTCGCCGGGATATTAGATTCCAAGCTTGCCAACCGGCGCGCATTCAAACATAGCCGGATTCTCATGTCAAGAATCTGTTCCGAAACGCATTCAGAATCGCGTCAACCGATGGATCTTTGCCGCATCAAAACTACTCTGCTGTAGATCATGCTATCGAGGGAAGGATGATCTCGAAGGTGGTGCCGACTCCTATTTGGCTGTCGAAGCGTATCACTCCACCGTGAAGCTGCACGGCGCGAAACGCCTGCGCTAAACCAATTCCGGTTCCGCCCTTCTTGGTCGTGTAATACAGGTTGAATATTCGTTCCTGATCTTCGTCGGCGATGCCGATGCCCCGGTCGCTTATTGTGATTCGAGCCGAACCGTCCTGGCTTCTGGATGTAGCTACCTTCAGCGGTCCTCCCTCGGACATCGCCTGGCATCCATTGATGATCACGTTCAGCAACGTTTGTTTAAGAAGGTCGGCGTCGCCCTTGATCAACAGCGTTGAAGGATCCAGATGTTTGTTTATGGTCACGCCGCGTTCCTGGGCTTCAGTGGAAGCTAACGCGGTTACCTGGGTCACGATCGTATTCAAGTCGATTGGCTGCAGGTGCACCTCGACCGGCCAGGTGAAGTTGAGAAAGGTCTGGACCACTCGATCGAGCCGTTTGATTTCGGAGTCTAGTATTTCGAGTTGAGGGTGAGGATCAGATGTGCCCGACTCGAGCTTGGAGCGAAGGATTTCGAGATGTATCACCATGGCGTTGAGCGGGTTTTTGACTTCGTGAGCGATGCCCGAGGTGATGCGCCCAAGATCCGCAAGTTTCTTCGACAGATCCCATTGCGATTCGAACCTTTGAAACGACTCGTAGTCGCGCATGCTGACGAGCGCGCCCACAGGCTCGCCCGCGTCTTCGATGTATTGTACCGATGCAAGAAGTTGGCGAGGACGTAGTTTGCCCGGGAGGTGGAGAGTGGTTCGCGCGATCGACCTTCTCTCGTTGAAGGCACGTTCAACCGTCGTGACCAGCGGATGGTCGGCCCCGAGGGTCTCGTCAATTGGCAGCCCGCTGAGCTCAACATCGTTGAGTCCCAGGATCTGCTCAGCGTCGGGGCTTGCCAGGATTACCCGGCCTTCTCGGTTTATCAAAAGCAGACGTTCCTCAAGATGGCTTACTACTTGGCGCAATCGGCCTCGCATTATTTCCAGTTCGCTTCGCTCTCCTGCCAGCCGCTCACCCAGTTGCTTCAACCGCGACGTAACACCGGTCACCATTTGGTCTTGAGGAAGATCGCCGATTGTTCCGGGCTGGCCGGTAAGCCCCAATCGATCGATGCTGGTCGATATCGCTTCGAGTGGCCGCAGAAGCAGGTTCGCGGAACCGATCGCCACAATAGCTGCTCCGACGATCGCAACCAGTCCGATGATCAGGTTCATCGCAACCGGACCGAGCAATTCCTTACCGACAGCCGAAGCTGACACGCCGATGTGAAGCGCGGCGGCAAAAGGACCGTCACTCCCCAGCCGCTTTTGATACTCGTAGATCGGCGGACCGAGCAACACACGCGAAAGCTGGACATAGCCACTCTGATCCGCCAGTTGGTCGAGTCGCGGTCGCTCGGCGGGCACATCGCCGATCAGGTACCGGTTTGCTGCCAATTCGCGACCCCCCTCGGAGTCAGTGATGATTTGCCCGCTCACGTTGGTGAGATAGAGATAGGCGATTGTGTGCGACGTGACGAGAGTCGATTCCATCAGCCCACGCACACTCGAGTGTTCGCTTACCAAGGCGGTGTACTCATCCAGACGATCGCCGGTGCTGTTGTGCGCAAGCTCCTGATTGACAGCATAGTTAATCTGGTCAGATACCTGACTGGCTTCCTTCGCGGTCCGGCTGATTATCACGGCCGTCAGATTGGCGATATTAACCGCGGTAGTTACCACGACGACGAGTGCCACAAGCAGTGTGATCAAGGCAATTTGCCGAGCGCGAACGCCAAGCCTCAGCCAGGGTGAACCGGCCGGCCGATCAGTGACCCTTACATCCCCGGCTTG
>CAZOOE010000015.1:0-28998 GCA_964581275.1 uncultured Clostridia bacterium | reverse complement strand
AATTCGGTGAAGCCGCCCGACAAGCTGAGCGGGGACTTCAAGAGAGAGAGGCCCGCGAGGTATCGCGAGAATCGCAGGAGGTCCGCACTCAAGACCCCGGCGTTCGCGCGAGAGAACAATCAGCGCCGCAAGCGACATCGGACACTAGTCGGTCTGATCGTGATAATACTTTCTCACGTGGCCGATAAAGTGGCGAGAAGCATTTAGGCAGGCTCGCTTTCGGTATCCATGTTCCTAATCTTGCGCAGCGTGGAATTTGGCATCTCCGCCGCGGTACGGTACAGATCTGATGGACATGCTTAAGGCTGCCGAAACGACTCAAAGCCACGATTGAGTACGGCGACTATCTCTAGCTTCCAATCACCGATGCCAAGGGCCTGACTTAGACCTCGAGCGTCCGCCAGGTTGAGCCCAAGGGCCCACTCGAAATGCCCAACAGACATTTCACAGACTCCCGGAGAAGAAGCTCGAGCGACAAGCTGTCGCCATGGCTGACCACAGCTAAGGATGGCCAAGATGCAATCTCGAGATGCGCGTGATTACATTGACACTAGCAGCGTTCTTTCGTTGTCCCCTCGCCCCGGGTGTTAGCGGCAAGATTACTAGAGTCCTTTTCCGTATCGTAGATGCGGCGTCGAGAGGATTGCAATTCATCGTTAGATCGAGATGAAACGGTCTCAGCGAGCTAATATGCCAAGGATACAATGGAGAAAGCAGGCAAAATCACCTATCTCTTCCTTTCTAACCCTAGCAGTTCTCTCCAAGTGATATCCTCTCCAGACATTTTCATACTCCGACTTAGGACATTGCATGAGTCAATCAAAGCGTCATGCGCAATTGTGCGGCTGACATCCATCTCTTTTCGGCCTTTCTTACCCTCTAGCTCCCAATCCGTTCTGATCCGCGCATATACTATGGCAGCTTTGATTAAGTCTTCTTTGAGCATTAAGTTACTCGTAATCCGAATCGAATTGTAGATTCTATTCGCTCGTTCTATGTTCATAAGCTCCCCTAGCTGAACGGATACGAGGGCGTATGGCAGCTATGAGATAAGCGCCATGATTTTGCGCACTCCGCTTTGCAAATATAGATATGAGCTGGCTATACCACTGCTCCAAACTGGCCGAACTCGCCGTATCCGCCTGCAACATACGCCAAAACCGAGCCGTAAAAGACGAGGTTAACAATGGGCAGCAACCAGATGCTCTGCAGGATGCCTGCCTTGCGAAAATCACTCTGTACAACTCCAACTTCGCTCCATGTTGAAAATAGATGGTAAGGGACGCTCGCGCCCAGCACAGTAAGCAAAGCTCGTTCGTGTTTACTGCTCGTGATGAGTGCGAGGGGCATTAACAGAAGTGTCAAGGTTAGAAGAAAGTACGGCGCGAGCGTGATCCAAAGATTTCCGCCCGTGAGTACCACCTGGCCGCCTTCCGACGACGTGGCACGAAAGAACAACGGCCTTTTCAAAAACAGCAATCCGACAAGGAGGTGTGTCAACTCGTGCTCAAGGGTCGTCAGGTAGCTGACTAATCTGGGCACGAAGCGACTGCCAATAAACCACACGGGAACGAAGACCGCACCGGCAAGTAAAAATGCCGGCCACCGGTTCGTAGCGAGTGATGCGCTTCGGAGCACGCGCCACGCTTCTGCTCCGAAACCCGCCGCGATAAACGGCAGAAGAACATTGAACGTCAACCGCGCTGTTGTGATGATCGACTTCTTAGTCATGAGCAGATCTCAGACAAGAATCTTTCATTCTTAACTGTTATCCCCGCGAAATAATTTGAGTTTTCTACCCCTTGTCGATCACGACTATCTTCGATCTCGCCAATTGGCGCAATCATACTCCCATTTCATTGTCGCCGCTGAGAAGCACTTCCTTCTATCCCTTTCATCATTAAAGTGGTCAGCCTCTTTGCAATCTCGTGCTCATCTGCGTAATCATTTGGCGGGACACTCGGACAACTAGTCCTAGGATTGTGAGTAGGAGTTTCTGCGTCTCAAAATGGATTCCTCGACCTCGTTGCGAGGAACGGTGTACTTTGATCTTGATAAATCCGCGATTCGTTCGACCTCTACAGAATTTGAAGCACCCTGAACAGGAATCGTTTTGAACACGAACGGTCGGCTCGGGTGATTGTCGATCAACAACCGGGCTACGGCGTGATAGTTTGGAAGGTCCTGCAGATCCTTCGCCTCAAAATCAGGGCGCGTATAGGCCACAAGCTTTTCAGCATCTGGCGGTCCCATCCTGAAAAGCATCAGCGAGCCAACATTGCCCAGCAAAGACTCCAATAGGTTCTGCTTTCCCTCGTTCGCACTCAGCTGCGACAGGTTTTGAAAAGCCATAGTCATGTGAAGGCCGAATTTGCGAGACTCGCTCAATATGTTGGCAGCGGTGTCGGTCGCAAAGTTACCAAACTCATCTACAAACATAAACGCTTTACGTCTCTCGGAGCCTCGGTCTGTTGCCCTCTCCATCGCAGCACAGAAGACCTTGCCCATAATCAACATACCAAGAAGTTGGGCATCCAATTGCGAGAGCAGCCCTTTGGAGAGATTTACTAGGAGGATCTGGCCGCGGTCAATGATTTCGCGGAAGTCAATGGTGCTCCTGGACTGCCCAATAACCGAGCGCAGCAAGGCATTGGAAGTGAACTGATTAAGCTTGCTGGTTACGTAAGGCGCCATGTTTGAAAGGCTCAGCTCGCCAGAGGCCTGCTCAGCCTGACTGGACCAGAACTTCTTGATGTATGGATCTCGACAGTGCTCGACAAGAAAGCGTCGGAAATCTCGGTCTTCAAAGAGAAAGGGCACGTCCAGGAGCGTCCCACCTTCAAACTCGTTGTCCATTATTAGAAGGAGGGCCGATCTCATATACGTTTCAAACAACGGCCCCCCAGTGAGGCGAAGGTCGTAGAGACGATCAAAGATCTTGATGAGTTCGTTAGTTACGAAATGCATTTGCATCTGCCTATGGGAGCCTCGGCATTCAAGGAAGTTAATGCCAACAGCGCGATCAAAGTCGGTGAAGTCCACGAGCACCGCATCCTTCGCTCGGTGCGCGGGAATCGCTTCAAGAGCCTGCCTGTAGAGGTCGCCATGCGGGTCCAACAGAATCACGCCCTCGCCGTTCTCAATTGAGTGCTTCACTAGCGTTGCTAGAAGCGTTGATTTCCCGGTGCCTGTGCTTCCTATCGTGACTGCATGGCATTGGCGATCAGCCTCAGCGATACGCACTTCCCTCTCTCCGCTACTCCAGCCGTCGATGCAACCCAGAAGCGCCCCACCTTTTTCGAACTTGTCCACAGGAGGTGCGTAGAACCGGCTAACGCCAACATTAGAGAGGGCAGCTGCGCTCGGAAACACCGGGGGCAGTTGAGCCATCGTGTTGTAGCAGTCTCGGAGATCAAGCTCATCAGAGCCCCCTTCGGGAAGTCGAGAGTCGGGCCGGTTCGCATTTGTCTGACTCCGGATCGCAAAGGAGCCGGAAAAGATTTCACTGCCGAAGCTGTGGAGAAACGCTAGCGGAACCGGGCCCCCGGATCTTACTCGGCAGCTAATCCTGTAGCCTCTAGGATTTCTGCACCATTCCTCTAGATTCTTCTCCAGACAACCAAGAGTCTGGTCCTGATCTATGTTTACGTCATCAGCATATTTGATTCTCTTCGGAGAGCCGTTGCGCAGCCACTCGAGAGCCCGCGCCGTTTGACAACGGGCCTTCTCAGAAAGCTGGAAAAACTCACAGGAGAAAACGAACTCGAACTCTTGATTAGAGTTGCCCAGCGCGCGAATCAGTGAATCACGAGAGCCCTTAATGTTTCCGGCATCGACGGAAACTAGAAGGCTTCTCTCCGCACGACCGGAGTGAGTTTCATTGAGGACGAAACCAATCTGCGAGGGAGCGGTTACCCCTACCGCAACGCAACCGGGAGAAAACTGAACCTGCCAGGGGGCTCCGCTCTCAGAGGACAACTCCTCTTTCGCTGTGACGGCGATGAAATGGTAAGAGCCGGAAAGGCCCTTCAAGAGAATGTTTGCGTTCAGCCAGAACTCTTCTGACCTCTCTTGCGCCAAAGCGGAAGCATCTGAAAAGATCCTGCTAACAATTCTCCATTCAAAGGACGCTGCGCCCGTTTCCTTTGGTCGTCTAGTGAAGGTCAGCTCCAGTCTTTGCTCCGTCTTGATCGCGGTGAACACACTTAGAAGTTGCTTTTCGAGTGCATTGGATTGGTTTGAATGAGGAGCAGAGGCCTCGTCTCGAGTTCTCCCACAATTCCATGCAACCCCGGCAAGCCTAATCGCAGAAATAGCTTCGATTCCCTTTCGGTCCAACTGCTCCCTTAGGAGAATGGGCGGAAGATCTTTGGATTCAGACCAGACCAATTCTTCCCGAAGCTCTTTCCGCTCGGGCTCCATCGCGATTTCAGCGGTATGCATAAGGGGCAGGATCGGTTGCTCGTGCTCGCCCGCGAATAAAGAAGGAACGTCAGTTTGTGATCTATGGTTCATCTTCTGTTAGCTAAACGGATCTTAGTATCTGGGCCGAGCGACTCGTTCAACCGCCTTGTTTATCAAATCTAGGATCGCCCTGTTTCTGGCATCCTTCCGACGCCGCTCATCCTCGCGCTGTCTTCTCGCCTCCGCCTCGCGGTAGCGCTCTTCCGCTTCACGCTGTCGCCGTTGCTGGTCCGCGAGACGCGTGTGTTCTAGTTCTTCTTCCCGGCGGATTTCCGCTTCATGTCTCCTCTGCTCGATCTGTTGGAGGTGAAGAGCCTCTCCAGCTTGTTTCTGCCGCTCAAGCTCCTGTTGCCTCTGATCTTCAATCTCTCGCTCCTTTTGGTCGAGCCCTCGCTGCCGTCGCGCTTCGTCGTCTAGCTTCTGTTGAGCTATCTGCTGCTGCTGCTGCCCCGCGAGCTCTTGCTTTTTCCTCTCAATCTCCTCCCTGCGCGAGGCGGCTTCTTCCCGCTCTTTCTGCTCGGCTTGCTGCTCTCTCGAAATCGCGTCGCGGCGCTGCTCCTCTTTCTGCCTATTCTGATTTTCTTCTGTCTGTTTCTGATGTTGGGCGTCTTCCTTTTCCTTGATCTCTCTGGTGTACAGTTTGAATGGTTGGCCAGACTCGGGGTCAAAACCCGGAGTGTAACTCCAGACGCGCCCCTTCGATGTGTCGGCGTAGTAACAAAGCGGTGCTCCGGTCCGGCGGTCAAAGCAAACGTTACAGCCGACTGTGTAGACGAGAAGACAGATCAGCGCCTGCCCGCCAATCATCGCGACCGCACCCCAAAGTCGTTTCCTTCCAATTAGCACGTACCAGGCGAGCGTCGGCAAGAAAGCTGCGAAAATGGAGACGAAAATCGTCGTTGCTAGTTGCGCCGTGTAATAGTCTAAGCCGAGCCGAACCGTCACCCAGTCTTCCGCGGTTGAGTAGAGCCAGTAGACAAGCCCGATCCTCAGCACCGCCAGCAGTATCAGGATCACCAAGGCTGCGGTAACAGCAGACAACACGATCCTGCTAACGCGATAACCATTTCGGCTCAGACCATTCAGATACATTCATTCACCTCCGAGTTGAAGTATCGGTTCTCCGAAAACACTGTGAGTACAATGGCTGTCGGCCGTTTGGATATCCTCTACATCCGTGAGGAGCGATCCTTGAGCCTGCCGAGGATGCTCCCCAGGAATAAGAAAACGATAAGAAATGATAGGGCAATCTCAAGCCCGGCAATCACCAAACCTAAACGTCTCATGTCGAATCTTCTCAACATAACCCTCCTTACAGAGACTCCTCTTCCCGCGACCTTTAGGTGAGCTTACGCCAGCCTGTTCGTAGCACAGTGTCAAATCAAGTTGTGCATCGAAGCAGGACCGAAAATGGGGCAATGAATCAAAAACCGAGCGAGGCTCTGGGAATGATTAACGCGCGTTTCTCTTAACCCAACAAGGCTGACTCTCCGAACAACTAAGCTTTGCCGCGATTGAAATCATATGCAGCATAACTAACTCTCGATAGGAACTGTTGACGCTTTTCGTGAGTTTTTCCCGGATCATGGGCGATACTAAGGCTTAGGCCATATGACCGAGAGAATAGTGGGAAACTCCGGCCTAAGCCGCTCGGAGTCTTTTACTCTCGGCAAGCGTAAGAAATACGCTAATTGATAGAATGTGCCGGCCCGCCAATCAGCGGTAGGTTGCTTTGAAAATCATCAAGAATGGTCTGCATGAAGACTTGTCTCGATTTCCGCAGACGTCTTTGTATGCCAGTTCTTGAGGTAATTTTCTTGAGTCATGAAAGAACGCGTGTTCATCCTGTCCACATAGAGTGTTCCATGTAGATGATCGATCTCATGCTGAAGAATGCGGGCATACCATCCTTGAGCCTTGATTACCTGGGAATCGCCGTCTTCGTTCAAGCACTCAACCCTTACGAAATGCGCGCGAGGAACTACGGCCGCGTAGCCCGCGATGCTCAGACAACCTTCAAAGAACGATACCGGCGTAGATTGTTCAAATGTTAATACAGGGTTGATGATTACATGAAACGGTACCGGTGCACATTCCCGATCGTCTCTGATGTCGTCCGGCAGACCGTTGATCCTTTCACTCGAATCTTCAATTACTGCAATCTGCAACGACTCACCCACCTGCGGAGCGGCTAAACCAACTCCGGGGGCATCTCGCATCGTTTCACGCATCAACTCAATGAGCTGTTGGATGGGCGGGCTTTTTATTTCTTCAACAGATAATAAGCACGCTCTTTTTCGAAGAACCGGAGCACCTGCCTGGTAGATCTTCAATCTCATAGTTTCTTCCTGAAGGTAAATCGGATGTCGCGTCTATCTGCGCTGGAGCGTCAGATACTACCTTAAAGCTCTACCTATTTCATGGATGCGGGAGGCTGAAACTGCAAATCCTACTAAGATCTCAGATGCCGCGTGCCACTCATCCTGAGGCCCTTATGATCGTTGATTGAACAATCGGATTCTCTCCTTTCGCGGTCAGCAACGCCTGCAAGCGGGCGCATCAAATGTCTCTCTCGAACAAGTGATCCGTGATCAATTTGGCTTGAGATACCTGCCGCTTACCCAGCCGCGGTCGGCTGAGGTCGAATCCTTCTTATCCCGCCCGTGCTGAATCACCTCGATCTCGCACCACTTCCCGTCTTTGCTGTGCGAAAGGATGCGTACCAGCGAGCCACGTTCAACTAACCCGATTCTCTGCGCCCTATTGTGCCGCCCTGAGCGGATATTGATGTCTGCACTTGCGATAGCCTGGCTGACCGTCGCAGTTTTCGGCTCTCCCCGTTCTTGCGCATTCGATAGGCGTCGCAAGTGGCACCATCTCACGATTCTTGTCGTCGCAATCAATAAAGCGACAGAAAGCGCAACAACCAGGGCTAATCGAGCGACTTGCTTTGCGGTCGGCCGGCTGAGGCGTTCCAATGGGAGGTGGCAAACTCTCCCGATAAGGGCTAGACGATGTCGCAGCCACGGACATACGAAGTCCCATCCTGTCTTGGAACTTTGCGCGATAAACGTCATCAAGTAGGTCGCACACCTCGCACTTAGCAGCCAACAACTCGTCACAATCATCCCGTAGTCGCGGGAACGCCTAGGAGTAATCTCGATGATTATCCGAGACTGTTGACGGCCGTTCACCGGTGTCGCTTCACTCGCTTTGCGTGGTGAGTGAGCAGTTAGATCCAATGCGGCGCGGAGATCGTCATCAAACTCGCGCATAGACTGATGGCGCGTTGCCGGAATCTCAGCGGTCGCCTTCTGGAGAGCACGCAAAACTCGCGGCCCCCATGGACCATTGGCAACGTGCCACGGAAGCACCGTAATTTGCTTTTGTTTGAACGGCGCCGGCGACGCACCGGAGACCATGTAATAAACCGTCTTCGCCAGAGCGTAGACGTCCGTCGCGGGCGTTAGTTCATCTCGAGTGACATCAGACAGGGAGTATTGTTCTGGGGCAGAGTATAGATCTGTCCCGACTCTTGTAATTGAGCCGCCCGCATTCAGGAGCCGGGCAGTTCCGAAATCGAGGAGCTTCGCCGTTCGGCGATTCAACGACAACATAATGTTGCTTGGTTTCACGTCGCGATGAAGAACACCTTTCCCCTGCGCATGTGCATAAGATAAGGCGGAGCAGATTTGCGTTGCAAAGTCTACGGTTTGCTCAAGAGAGAGCGGCTGCGCCCGGCAGAACTGAGCCAAGCTGCCGCCGGGCATGTATTCGAGAACAAGATAATAGACCTGCCTACCGTCATGGTCCAAAGCCCTCCCATAGCCGAACAAGCGGACGATATGCTCGTGATTGAAGCTCCCCATGGTCTGGGCTTCAAGCGCGATGTTTTCAATTAGTGTTTGCTCTAAGTCCGGTTCTAAAGCGCCTTGCAACGAGAGGTTCAAGGCCTTAATGACTACCTCTTCCGGTTCACCTGCCCGGGGCGCTAGGTTGTCCGCCAGGTGGATCTCGGCGTAACTGCCAAGAGCGATGCGCCTAACAATCTCGAAACGTTCGTCAAGACGGAGCCCTTTCAAACGTAAGAGCGAGTCTTTCTCTTCCACGATTTGTGCGGCGCTGTTTCTCATATGTTTCTTCGCAGGACTCACCGAAGCGGCGTTCCTTTGTCTCCAGTCCCCAATGAGTCCAACTTCTGAGCGCTCGAATAGAACACCCGCTCCGCATTGCGACGGATTCACGGTGATGGATGCTTGTGCTTTCGCCCTCAGGGTTCTTCAGAGTATTATCTTGGCCTAAGAAAGGAGCGGCTAAATCAGACCTTCGATTTTGGATATCTGTGGTTTATCACTTTGTACAACTCAGCCCCATAAATACGGGCGACCACCTTGCAACATTCGCTTATTAGGACATCCCGCGTTTCATCCCCCACCAACTCAACCACTGCGGTATCGCAAGAAGCGAGTACCGATTCAGCCATCTCGACGACCTCAAACACCTGCCCGCAAGCAATATCCGGGGCCTCGCTAGCGCGCAAGGCAGCGCCACGTCGGTTGATCTCGGAAAGCCAGCTCACGATTCTCTTGTCCCACTCGAAACGGAGGGTCCGTTGACTGTCCCGCGCTGTCGCATTGAGAAAGCGGGACTTCTTGCTTCGACGGCGCCTAGTAGTTTTGCTCGCGGTCACTCGATTTAGCTCCTTAAGGCTTGGGATCCAGATTAGACAGTAGTAAGAGCGTCAGGCAGACCACTCCCAACTACGAGGCTGTACCATGATCGAAATCATGCCCAGCTATAAAACAACTCCTCGTTCCTACGATTAGCGGGAGCATATGGCAATCTGTTCGCAGGAAAGTGTCAAATCCAAGTTGTGCGGTTGAAGCAAACCGAAATGCACCAATGAGTAAGACAAAGCAAGAGTCAATGCCGCCGAGTTCTATCAACCCCACAAGGCTGAAGTCTTTTAGTTAGGCGGTTCTAAACAGGGTAGGGTTACAACAGAGCGTTGGGGTAAACACACTATGAGCGGGGTACTCAAACTCGTCGCTAGCGAGGGCTAGGAGGCTGGGTTCTCCAGCACATTAAAACAAACGTCCTACGGATGCTTTTTATCGTCCGCTGAACTAACAGTACCTCTCAAGTCAATAACGTGAACATTAAGCTTCACACCTTTCGAGGAAGATTCGAGAATTTGTTCCACCAGTCCCTTCGAAGGAATATCTCCGCCCGATTCTAGCCATTTTTCTTTGATAACTGCTCGAATACGCTTTGTCCAGTTCTTGGAATCATTCTTGGTTACGGGTCCACGGCTTCCGATACCTCTTTTGATTTCTTGGAAATCTAAAAAGGTTTTCGGATTTGAAAGCAAAAGTCCGATTATTTTCGCGATTGGACTTTTGTTCATTCTGACCGGTTCATTGTTTACAATAAGTCGTAGAACGCCCCCGGCCAAATCACTTCCGTCGAGGATTTCAACTATTGGTTCGCTGATGTCTCCGGCGGCGTCGGTTACTTCTCCCAAGAACACCCGCCGCTTCTCGTCTGCAACTTTCTTTAGAAATAAGTTAATCCAACTAGCATCGGTCTTTGAAATGAAGTTGCGAATCGGAATTCCCATCTGCGCCGCTCGCGCCACCAAGTAGTTGTTATCGGAATTTACTGTAGCCACTACAATTCCTATGCTGTTAGCTCTTAGAGCCATCCTGATTTGTTGCCACGCCTCTAGTCCCGCAAACTCATCCGCAATGGTGTCAGGCGATTCCGCTTCCGCCTGACTGTATGGAATTTGTAGATCTAGACTAATAATATGCGGAAGAAAGTCAGTTGCTAATTCTACAGCGTCCTCGACATTCGTAGCGTAGCGAACTTCGTACCCTAGACTCTCTAGAGGTTCGATGATTTGACCTAGCGTTTGAGGATTGTTCTCTATGACCAAGACTTTGCAAGTCTCCTCTTCATATTGTTGAAGGTCTGTTTCATAGTAGTCCTCGTCTTCTAGCGGCATTACCTCGGCGTTAAGCTGATAGCTGTACTCGTCTCCATGCTGAGGCGATCGATTTGTTTTTATCAACTCCCTGACGTTTACGTAAACACGATTAGCCTGGAGCGTCTCCAGAATGAGGCTCCTAATCCTATACATCTGATCCTGGATGGTCTTTTTTGATTCCTCAGACGCGAACGTCCCGCGGGCTTCACAAATCTCCGTGATAGAAAACTCATTTCGTCCGCTTGATTGCGATAGACTGTAAATCGCCAAGAAGGTTTCTGCCAACTCTTTCGGAAATGGAATTCGAATGCCGTTGATCGAGAATCGAACGTTATCCTCCTGATCATCGAAAGTTCTAATTAGATACTTAGTCTTTTTTTCAATCTTGCGGATCAAGGATCGCACGATCGCATTCTCGTTATCTACGCCCTTGGCTAAGAAATCCTCGTCAGGAACTCCCCAGCTGCCTATCGTTCTGCGCGTTCCAATGGAATCGATAGTGCTGAAGACGATTACTGGAATGTTATAGACGTAGCTGCACAGCTTGCGAATCAAATTAAGACCGTGCGTGTTGTCTGGTATGGCTAACTCCTCGCTTCTTCCTTCCAAGGCGGCTCGGATTTTCTCTGCGTGCTCTCGGTTTTCCGGCAGACAGATGTCGACGATCGCAATAGTTCTAAGTTCGTCCTGTCCGCTACCATCGATCGCAAATGATCTAGTTGTTAATGGGATTGCCGCCAGCGCGTCTGCCGGGTTATCGAAGAGTTGGAGATTGATGTCGAACTTGTTCCCCAATCCTAATTTTGTGGTTTCGACCGCACTGACAATAATGTTCCGCCAGTACGCATTATCTTCAACAACGACGATATTGACGAGGCTTATACCGTCAGATTTGGTTTGGGAAGAGGATAGGGAGGGGGGCAACTCAGGTAAGCCCGACAATGACTCTGCTATTCTGTTTTTGAGCAAGGTTAGGAACGGTAGTAATGGTTCTGATTCCGAATATTCTGTCAGAGTTCTTTCAAGCCGCAAACCAAAATGTTGAAGCTCGGGCAGTGCAGACAAATCTCGGATGAGCTCAGGAATCGTACTGATAAGAAATCTCACCGCATTAGATACCGACGAAAATTGTTCGATCTTGCCGTGCAGAATGTTGCGAATCGCCTGTCTTGCTTGCGAATCTGGAGGCGCTTGCGCGATTCTATGGATCCTTTCTGTTTCCTCAAATATCTTTGTAACCATTTGTGAGGAAAAGCTATGCTCCGCCTCGTACGGGTCGAGCGCGTTCATAACCAGTTGGACAATTTCGGGATCGTCATTGTTTGCTGACTGGGAGAGCAAGCGGATGAGCCTTAATGTGTCGCGAAGAGAGTCTTTGAATTCACCCCATTGCGTAATGAGCTTCACCAAGTCCTTCTGGTACCATGATTTCGTTCTCGTTAGTATTCTCTTTTTAGATCCAATTCGACTGTCTTACGTAGAGAGACAAAACGCTCATTGAAGCGGAGTAGTTCTGTATCTGCCTCACCGTATTTCGGCACGTCATACTGCTTTATGATTTGACTCGGAAGTTTGGATAACAGCACAATCTTATTGGAGAGAAAAATTGCTTCCTCGATGTCGTGAGTAACAAACAGGATTGTCTTATGATACTGCTTATTGATTCTCTTGATTAGAAGCTGCAAACTTTCCCGGGTGTGGTAGTCCAATGCTCCAAACGGTTCATCCATTGCAAGAAACTCGGTGTCTTGCGCTAACGCTCTGCCAATCGCAACTCTTTGTTTCATCCCACCCGACAATTTGTTGACGTAATAGTCTTCAAAGCCCTCTAACTGTAGATCGCTGATGAGTTTCGTAACAATATCCTTTGATTCGCCCTTGCTCTTGTTTTGCTTGCTCAAACCAATTTCAATGTTTTGTGTCACGGTCATCCATAGAAAGTTGGAGTACTGCTGGGTTACAAAAGCAATTCTTCTATCTGCCAAATAAACGCTTTGGGCTAACCCACTTAACAATACTTCACCGGTGAAATGATTTTCCAACCCTGTAATGCATCTTAGAAGGGTTGTCTTCCCTGAACCGCTTGGGACCAATAATAGAGGTGATCTCGGCAGACGATGCTGAAAAACTGATATTGTCCAGCACCTTCAACTGTTCGAATGACTTTGATACTTTATTAATTTGAATCATTTGCTCTTTGTGAACTCAATCAATTGAAGTATTTCGGAGCTGCCTTCTATCTCAATCGTCTCTTCGACCAACACCCTTTTGACCAAGCCCAGGTTGTAAGCTATATCATCCAGTCGCTCAGCCTTCCCAATTGTGGGGCTGAATCCGAGGAGAAGCCTGCCTTTCTCAGCCAAGTAATCAAATCCTTCATTGAGGTAAACATATAAGTAACTGTAGTACGGGTTGAAAACCGATTTCTCCAACGCTGTGATTCTTTCAGTCAACCCTATTTCACTCTTAAGATCGGTATTTAGATAACAAAAGGGGATATTCCAGAAAATGAGGTCAAACCGCTGGTCTCTCAGCGCTTGATCCTCTCTTATCGCTTTGAAAATATCACCCTCCAGCACATCAACCACTGCCTCCAGCTTATGAAGCTTTACATTTTGTTTAGCATTAGCGACAGCATCGGGATTGATATCTGTAGCGACTACTCTTCTTGCGTTCCCGAGCGCGCACTTTAGCGCGATCAACCCTGTACCCGTGCCAATCTCCAAAACTGCAAGTCCCTCAACATCTGGTAAGTGAGTAGCGAAATATTCAGAATCCTCGAAGTAGCCAGGCGAGAAGACATTCTTAAAAACATCAATATCCAGCCCGGCCTTGTTGACAGAATAGGATGCATTCGGAAACTCCTGACTCTTTGCTAAGAGTGAGCTTATATGGCGTAGCGTTAACGCGTAACTTACGCTTAGTTTCTGCTCCATACCCATTATCCATTCCCCTCTTGCTCAAACTCCACTCTCTCCATTCTTATATCTAAACAACCTCGGGTAGGCTCGCTTAAAGGTATAATCCGTAAGGAAACCAACCAACCCTATCGTGACGATACCTGCATATATGTCGGGTGTCTTAGAAAACCTCTGTGCCTCCTTTATCATGTGACCGATTCCACTCTCTGACGCCACTAGCTCTGCAATGACCAAATATGTCCAACAGATACCAATGGAGATCCTACTATTGTCAAACAGTTGGGGCAGGATCGCTTTAAGTTTCATGGTTAGGAGCTGCAGCTTATTGAACTGTAGTGTGTATGCCAGGTCATAATATTCTCTCGGTATCTCCTTCAGGTCATCAAGTATCATTAATATGAACTGGAAAAACGTGCCGATAAAGAGCAGAGCGATCTTAGCGGATTCGTCGATACCCAGGAATAAGATACTGAGCGGAATCAAAGCCGGCACAGGTAAGTAACGAATGAAGTCTATATAAGGCGAAACCACACTATAAAGGAGTCTTGATTCCGACATTGCTAATGCGAGTGGAACAGCGATAGCAAATGAAAGAAGGAAAGACAGCCAGATGCGCCACGTAGATATCGCGATATCCCACGCAAAGTCTTTCTCTTTGAACAAGGTCCCAAACGAACTGAGCAAATCATTAAAACTTGGGAGGAAAAGCTTTGCGATAAAGCCACCGGAGGTTGAGAGGTACCAACAGCAACCTAGAATCGCTAGCGAAATGAGAAAGGGAACGTTTAGTTTGTTTTGATGCTTCATTGTTTGAACCGATTGATGATGTCATTGGTGATTTTATCTTCGGGCTTGAACCTCAATTTCGCTGAACCGTTTGCCTCTAAGACATCGCCTACTAATTGGAAAATCTGATAGACGTTGGTTCCGTTGTTACGATTGAACATCGATATATTGTCTTCTTTGGAATACCAAGTCATAACCGATTTGAAATCAATCATCTCTTGTTTGCTAACATCGAAGGCTTTCCCCATTATGGTAAAGGCCTCGTCAGGATTGCTCTTCGCATAGTCCAGGGCTTTAAACCATCCGTCTGCAACTGACTTCAGGGCATCGGGGTTGTTTTTCGTCAGTGCCTCGGAGGCAAACAAAAGGTCCGCTAATATATTAGGTTCTTGTGCGCTTGAAACGATCACCTTGCTTCCTTTACGCGCCTTGACTGCATTGCTCAAAAAGGGTTCGTATATCGCAGCAGCATCCACACTCCCAGAAGTGAACGCGGCGCCCGCATCTTGTGTCGCGATGTCTTTCACGGAAATATCTGACATCAACAAGTGCTCTTTGTTTAAGAGAAACTGAAGCAAGAAATAGGGGGGTAGACCTGGCTCGCCAGCTAGCTTCTTCCCTTTTAAGTCCCTTATTGAATTGATGCCTGCTCCCGCTACGATCCCATCAGCACCGTGTGACTCGTCGATGAGCATAAACCCAATGCCAGGAACATCCGAGCCTTGATTGGATTGAAAAATATCATATGTCGAAGCATACATATCAATCTTGCCCGAACTTAATGCCGCTCTTAAATCGCCAACGGATTCAATTCTGACTAGCTCCACATCCAAATCACCAAAAAAGCTTTTGTCTTTCGCTAAATACAGAGGGGCGTAACCCGGGAAGGTTACCATCCCGATTGTGACCCTATGGTGTTGCGCGGTTTTGTTACCTGATTTGCACGATGTTAGGCCCACAAGCAGGACAACAGCAATTATGAGAACACTAAACTTTTTGATTTGTTGCGTCATTTTGATTTCTACCTTTGTCTCAATAAAAGTCTTCGTTTGCCTCAATTCGTTCGCATTCGCAGAGCGGAGGCGAACTGTTAGATTAGACAATGAGCCGTTCGGAAAGAGGTGTCAGTTTTGAATAAACAGCGAGTTATTTCAGTCAAACAGCTAGATCTTTCCGTCCGCCACTGGCCCTTAGACACCTCCGGCATCGAAGAGCCTTCCAAACCGCTACAGGTATCCGTTTTGTATCTGAGACCTGCCGACTGGGGCACTCGAAGACCAAGGGGACATTCTGCCTGGAGTCAATCTGACACTTGGATGCGAGCGATACATGTTTGACTCTTGCTACATGGACAACGACTTCATCCAAGCGTCGTCATTTAGCCGTCTCAAACGGTACCTATCGTCGCCGCCCAGTGGAGCCATTCCGATTGTCCTAGCTAAGTGCCCATCAGAACAGCATTGCTACTGCGGTCTTGCGATTCTTATCTGGTTCAACTCGATCCTGGCAGGCGCCGGAATGGCGTTGATGCTCAGCCAAAACTTTAGTCCGAAGTGCGGAGGTTTAGATGTCTAAGTGGTATGACGTATCGTGTCGGCATTGTGGTGGCGACATACATGTGCACGAGGACTGGAGTGACATCCCCGAGTATCATAAAGAGTGCGCCTGGTACGAGCGAGACTGCGAAATCTGTGGGGGCTCCGTGAGGATTCACCGGGACTGGGAGAACCCCCCGAAAGTCCACAAAGAATGCCGCGAGCGCGAGGCTGCCAAGTGGCATCACAAATCCTGTAAGCAATGCGGGGGGTCAATCAAATACCACGAGGATTGGGAGAACATTCCCGACTACCACGAGGAATGCGCCTGGTACGAAAGGTCGTGTGACATCTGTCATGGCGCGATGCGCATTCACCGTGAATGGCAGAACCAACCCACAGCCCATAAAGAGTGCATCGCGGCGCGCGCTGCGAAATGGTACGAAAAGTCGTGCAAGCACTGCGGAGGTGCGCTTCGCATTCATAAGGATTGGAGCAACCCGCCCGATTATCACAAGGAATGTATCTGGTACGAAAAGCCTTGCGAGATATGTAAGAACGACATCAAGGTACACCGCGCTTGGAGCAATGTTCCTCGCAGTCATAGGGAATGCTTAGACCGGTTTGCTCCAAAGGAGATTGCGTGCTCTCAATGCGGGAAGTATTTCAAGGTCTCAACAGGCCTCCAACTGAAATGCAAAGAGCGTGGATGGGACTTGCCAAACAAATGCCAAGAGTGCAAGCACGATGCCCTTCTAATCAAAGGAGCAGTCGGCGCGCTTAGGGATCAGTTCCCATTTGCGCTCGAAACTACGATTGAACAACGAGGCATGATTTTCACTGACAAGGTCGCCGTAGTGAAGAGTAAGAGAACCGGCCAGGTAGTGGCTGAGGTTAAGATGAATGACGAAGGATTCATCTTCGTCGACCGCGTGGCGGTCGCGTATGATCCGAAGTCAAGAGAGAAGCTCTCGAAGACCAAAGACGGCAGCGAAGGGATCATTTTCCCGAAGAGGACCGCAGACACATATGACCTTAAGACAAGAAAAAGAACCCATCGTACGAAGATGGTTGAGGAAGGAATCATATTTCCGCGTCACGTTGCCGAGACACACAATGTTGCCGATGGTTCAAAAACGACCACGCGCGTTAAAGACAAGGGTTGGATATTCACTAAGAAGGTAACTGAGACCGACAAGAAGAGGTGATCAGGCCGGAAAAATGTGGTAGGATAACCAAGACTTTATACCTAAGCGGACTTCGCACGAGTCATCATCTCCTTGCGCCCTCGATCGGAGTTTCACCGCGGTAACGCCGAGACCACAAGTTTCCAGATAGTGGATCGAATACGTTCGCCATCGGGTATGTTGGTAAGCACTATCTTGTTCCCGTTTGTCGGAGAGACTGTGACACTGGAAACTCCGACTATCGCCTGAAGGAGAGTTTGGGAATAAGTCACATCCCGCACGTAGGCCAGCGGGATGCGATGCTGCGTTTTCCAAATGACTCCGCCTTGCTCCTCAATATATTCGCTCGTGACGGTAAAGACGGCGTTCCCCAGCCCTTCGAACAAGATCGCGGAATAAGCGAGGATCACAATAAACACCACGGCCAAAGGCAGGAAGGCGACTTTAATTGATTCAGAGATTGGCAACAAATAGACGACGGCGCCCGCAACCGCGATTAGAGCCGCTGCAATAAACCCGATCTTCACAATTCGCATATCCGGTCGGGCAGTCAGAAGACTGCTATCACTGCCTACCGAATCGCTGCCGAACTTTCCGACGTTGATGCTTGTTGATGCCATATCGCGAATATAGCTCCACTCCCATCGCTACGCAACTCAATAACGCATGGTGAGACCCTGCTCAATCCGACGCGCCGCATCGCGAGTCATGTGGTGCACAATCGTTGCCGCCATGTGGAGCTTTGCTGCTTGTAAAGAAGCGTCTCGCATCTGACCCGCCGCTGCAATCGAGCCTTCAAGCATCGCTTTGTTCGCTCGCATTTCAATTGAAGCTCCTCGACTGATTCCACCCATCGTAATGGATGTACCTCGCGTAGCCCCGCCCGCTGCTTGATCTGCTCCCGCTCGAATCGCTGCGATCTGATCCTGGGAGTATCGCTGGTGGATTTCAGTCATCTGTTTCACATAGACATCCTGATTACCCGTGAAACCAGCGGCAGCGCGTTCCTGGTTCTCAACCATCCTGTCTGTTGAAGTATTCACTGCGCCCTTCTGACCGGCCGCCCGATCCTGGATGGACTTGTGCTGCAAGTACAGCCCTCCGGCACCGCCAGCGATCTCCACCCCCGCGCCTACTATCTTGCCTGCCGTCTCAAATTTCTTACTGTCCTTCGTGGTACCGCGAACAACGTCTGCGCCATAGCTCGATCCCATGATCAGCTTATCGCCAAACCACCTCTTTGTGTCCGCGGAGCGATTCGCTTCAGTGAAATCAAGATCCCTTTGCCGGCGCGCATTAAGATCTCCTACGCCTTGCTCCAAGCGAACTCCAACATCACTCTTCGACAATGCAGCCGTAGCGCCAGCGGAACTCACTCCAAACAACTGGCCCGCTTGCGCTTGTTGCGTTGCTTGTGTCCTAGCTCCGTAAATCTGTCCGACAGTAGCCGTCAAAGACCCACGCACAGCCGCCAGAGCTGATAATTTCCTTGCTTGCACTCCGAGGTTTCCCGCCTCGAATGACGCCCCGGCTCGCGTCACTTCTCCGCTGTAGGTTCCGTGAGCTTGGATGGTTTGCGCCTGTCTTTCAATGCTTGCTGCTTGTCGTACACCGGCTACCTCGACCACCATTCCTGTCAGAGCCGCCATCCATCCGCTCATTACACCCGACATCCCTTCAAACACCTGACCAGACGCGACGCGGTAACTAATGTAGGGAGATGCAAACAACGCCAGCGCGCCGACAAGCATAATCGCAGCTCCTATCAATGCTGGATACACCGCACGTGAAGGGTCTCCCTCTATCATCAGAGTCTCGGGATTCAGCTTGAATATTGGACTACTGAAATCGATCGCGCTCAATGGAACGTTCGCGGCAGCGTACGCGAAGATCCCCACGATCGCTCCCACTGCCGGTGCTATCAATGTGAACGCTGCAGCACCCTTTATATAAGGATACGCGACATGGTGCGCCATCCTCTGGTCGATTGCGATTGCGATAATGAAAGGAGAAGTCAATCGCAGGGCTATCATAATGAACTGCCCAAGCAACAGAAGAAACAAGTCAGCAAATTCCATAAGCCCGCGCGCCACGGTCACCACAGTAAAGACTTGCGGCATGTTCCACGACGAGGGATTCAATGCCTTGTCGATGGACTTTACTGGCGATTCATTGTCAGTCAGCACGCCGATTGGCCCTTTGTCGCCCTGAACCGTAAATCCGGCCTCCAGGAACTTCCTATAGTTCTCTTCAAATTTCTGTCCTTGCGTGTCGTAAGCCGATTTGATCGGCGTCTCCCAGACGACAGCCCGGCCCATCTTCTCCATCGCGTTCAATATCGTCGGACCCGTGCCGAACAGAATCATGCAAAACACCAAGCGGCCTACCCAGTAATACAAGTCCTTCGATCCGCCGTCGTTCTCTCGGAGCACGCGCGCGAAGCTCAGCATCATCACGATCGCGGCTATCCACATCGAGAGGTTTTCAAACTCTCCCATCAACGGGCTCTCGACCTGGTCGCGTATCAGCGGCACCAGTTCCGACGCGCGCTCAACCAGTCGAGCCATCTCGCTCGCGAAGTCTCCCCCGCCTGCTGGCGATGGTGCCTGTGCTCGCGCGGTCGTTGCGCCCAACCCCATGATCGCCACCGCCAGCAGTAGCTTCGCTAGGATGCCATACGCTCTATGACTATCGGTTGCCCTCATTGCTTTCGTTCGCCCCATCGCTAACCGTCGCCCCGCTATGCTAGGCCCTCTTTGCAATGCCGACTGCTCACTGCCCATCATGAATCTTGTCCCAAACTCGCTGCTTAGCCTCTACAAGCTTCTTCCATCCTTCTTTCAGCGTGGTCACCTGTGAGCCAAACCGCAGCCGCGCTTCCTCTCGCTCCGCGATACGTTCGGTCCGTTCGGTTATCTGCTGTCTGAGCTGCTCGATCTGGGCGTTCGTCTGCTCTTGTTGTTGACTCGCCTGAAAGATCTGAACTGCCAGCGCCTGTATCTCTCGATCTTTCTCGGTGCATTCCTCGCAGTTCTTCAACTGCTCGACTGCGTCTTGCATCGCCTTTATGTGCTCTTCCGCTTCGGCGCGGTTGTTACTCAGGCGTTTGATGTCGTAGTTCGCCCTGGCGATTGTGTTGTCCATCTTCTCCAGGTGCTCCATGTTCGCCAGAGCATCCTGACTCGTACGCCCAATTCCGTTTCTCAAGTAGTCTTCGAGATCGCGCCGATCCGCCTCTGGATCGAATATCCCGTTCCTTAAGCGGTCATCGATCTCTTTCAGCGCTCTTACCTGACCAACCACCAGACCTTCAACCAGCCGCTTTACTCGAAAGGATGTTCGGATCGTCTTACCTATACTGCTTATCGTCGTCAGCGTCTGCCGATGAAACCCAAGGTGCTGCTCCGCCGTTTTCAGAACGCCTGTCAACGTCGTCAATTGCTGCACCGCGTTCTCGTACATCCTTAAGTAGTGGTCGATCGTCTGTACCCACCGAGCTGCCTCTTCTACTCTCTTCTCAACCTGCAACGCATAATTCGTAGGGTCGTACACAATGCCACCAAAAATCTGGGCTCGCGCAGGCACAGGTATCATCGTGATCATCATCGCCGCGACCACAACCATGGCCCGCCCTTTTCTATTGATCACTCTCATCGTGTTCATCGCCTAACCTCCTGTTATCTTGTCGTCGTATCGGTCCATCAATTGATCCGCTCCACTTCATCTTCTGAGAGACGCGATTCATCTATCGCAACAAGCCTCTCAGCGGTCAGCCCGCGCGGATACCGCGCAGCCAGCCACGCTATGCATTCCGTCAGCGTCCATTGCGGCTTCAACGTAGCAACTCGCGCTCGCGCGTTTCGCTCGTCTGGATTGCTGGTGAACGTCCACAACTCCATCGGCGATAGATCTACCTGGACGATTTCCACAATCTTGTCGTCGCCCGCGCCGAGCACCAGTAAGAACTGGGCGTGAGATCCGGGCACATTTCGAATCGCGCTCACTGCACCTACGGCGCCGGGCGACAATCCCGCATCCTGAACAAGCTTGTCGTAGTCGCCGATCTGCTTTCCAATGAGCTTCACACCGGCAGTCTTCGTGAGATCGTGCACATCCTGAAAATCCTGATAGCCCTGGCTGGCGAGCATAGTGACGACATTCTCTTTTCGACCCATTCGCGCGCCCCTCTTGATGACCTTCAGGATCGCTGGGTAACGGTCGACGATTTTATGAACCTCATCAAAAGCCAGCAGCGTCGGCGCTCGCGTGCCATCTTCATTCAGTCGTCCGATCGAGCGGGTCACCTTCGCAGCCACTCGGTATGCCAACGACTCCTGTACTCTCGGCGGGAACATCTCGAGACTATCCAGCTCGCACACGTCGAACGGCGAATCCACAGCGAAGTCAGGATGTGTCGGCGAGTCAAGCCACGGATGATCACGGAAACGTTCCAACGCCAGACTGAGAGACTCCGCGCGCTCCTGTGCTGCCTTATGCTTGAATGGATAGCTCTTCAGGAGTTCAAGAAGATGCACGTGCGTTGGTTCGTGTTTCGGCAGGCCAGGCGCGTTGCGTGGCGCTTCATTCTTGTAGACCTCGCTGACGAGCGTGTTGAGTATGTCCTCGGCTAGCGAGTCGGTCTCGCGAGCTTGCGCTAACTGCATCAGGTCTCCGACCACGAAACCTATTTGCACTTCATCAGGTGGGTCGCCTTTCTCAAGGCCGTCGTAATCCCACACGTTGATCGTTCGGGACTCACTCAGGGAAAACCTTAGATGCCTTCCCTTCAGCACATCCACCAACGGTCCGAGCGACTCGCCAAAATCCACCGCTCGAACTCGCGCCTCGCGCCTGCTTCCAAGCACGTCCGTTATAGTTCGCGCCATCAGCACCGACTTCCCGCCTCCGGGAGACGCTACTATAAGCACTAGTGGCGAGGGCACTTGAGCGCGATCGTAGAGATCGAATCCGATCAGCCGCCCGCTCGGAGTTGAGAACAAGGTGTGCGGACGCAATGAGCCTTCCCAGATTGATTCGCTAGGGACAAGAGGCGCGAGCGAATGCGCCGTCTCCGTTATCTCTCTTCCGGTTGGCCGGTCGTCGCACTCGCCTACGAGCGCTCGGTGATAGATCGCCCTCAATGCTGCCGGCTCTTCTCTGGACGCGTCTGCTCCTGGCATTCTCCGCATCGCGGTTACCATCTCTTCACAGTAACTATCGAGCAACGACACCGACTCCGATAGCTCAGCTTCGGTGCGCGCCGGCGGGCCATACACGATCGCGTACATCCTCGTCTTCACGACCGGCTCTCTTTCACCAGTCAATTCACTTCTCACGCTTTCAAGATCAACCATGGCGGCACGCGCCTCGGGAGTCTCACGCAATCGCCCATCCGCGCGCAGCCGCGTTCGACGTACCTGACGAATCCGCTTATCCAGTAGCTTCACTGCCTTCCGTTGGTCGGGATAAACAAACTCAGCGACCAGCGTGTGACGGAAATTCAAATCGCCGTCGAGCATCAGCGAACGCAGCACGTTCGCCTGAATCACCGGCTGTGGCGGCACGAACACGCTGACTACTGCGACGGGATGCGACCCATGCAACAAAAAAGGACCTTGGTTAGAGATCGTCTCACCGCACAGGTAATCCCTGAGATCTAGTCCCGGCTCTTCTGGCAACGATGGCGATCCTTCGGCATTCTGTCGGTGACCTAAATACACCGCTTCCCATAGTTCATCCCGATTCAGCCGCTTCATCTCTAGTGGGCATTCACGCTCGATCAGACGGAACACTCGCTCCGCCTCGATCCGCGCTTCCTTCTCATCGTTATCGATTCGGCGAATGATCCCCTCATCCGAGCTGCTCTCCCAGCCCGTTGAAATGGCGGCGGCAAACTTCATCCATCCGTGTCTCTTGATCTCACGACTCACTGACGGCACGAAGTTATTCAATCCTCTGTCGTGCGCATCGCTTTTGTGCTTGACCGGCACTCGTACCCATAGCGTCAGCACTGATTGCTTGAATGCACTCCTCAAAGCAGCTTCCTGGTAATACTGCACACCCAGGCTATGAAACAGTGCGGCGTCCGCGTGCGTCCTTCCTTCGTCTCTTGTCGCGACGTGTCGCAAGACCGCCCGACCCGGATCAGCTCCAACGGAAAGCCGAAACTGAAGTACGGTACCGGGCGGCTTTCTCACTGCAAGCAGCCGCGCAATCGCATCCGCGCGCGCTTCGATTACGTGATCATCTCCGAACACAGTAGGCCCGAGTTCGAGCCGGTACCCCATAGTGTATGAGCCATCCGCGTGTCGCAGCGCCGATTCATATATCCCTACGATTGACGAATCACGCTTGCGGCCGGGCCGGCATTGAAGTCAGCCACGCCCACGTCTTTACCATTTCTATTCTTTCATACCGGCGGCCCGAAGTCCAGCGTTGAAACCCTTAAATACCCCCCAACCCCCTCCATACACCGGAATCAGGCGCACGGCAGTTCCCAGGCCAACTCCTAACCCGGCAACTCCGGCGGCCCCCGCAATAATCAGCCCCGGTTCCATCGCACCTCCTGAAGCATCAGCACAAAGGGGCGCCGTTGCGCGCCCCCCTGTTCCGTATCAGTTCTTGAGCCACGAGCGACCACCGCGAACTAAATCACTGGGCAGTCGCCTACGATGGTCAGCGTGTTCCAACAGCGCTCGCAGGTGGTGTTGCAGCCAGTGCGGCTTCTTCCCAACTCGAATCAGGTTCAGGACAGCGAGGGTCAGTACGATCGCCAGCACTGTCGTTATCAATTCGAGCGGGATCTTCCACAGCTTGAGATCGAGCAAGTATGGAATTGTGTAGCTCAAGAGTCCTGCCGCCAGCACAAACTTCCAATCGCTCGACACAACACCGAATACCGTCACCGGCAGGTATATCTGTGATCGAACCGCACGTGGCCGCAACATAAGTGGTTAAACTCCTTTCTCCCAAGGGGAATCACTGACCGACATCAGTGTCGACATCCACGGCCTGGCCTTTCGCAAAGCTGTAGGCCAGCGACGCAATCCCGCCAAACGCCATCGACGCTCCACCTCCGATGAACTGGCGCGCATAGGGCTTCTCGAGAAAGATATTCACGGTTCCCCATGCGACTGCTCCGATGCCGAGCAAGAACAGAATATTCCTCGCCCAACGTATGGCTTCGCGCACGCCGTTGCCCACCGTCTGGTCTGACCCGCCGAAGATGTTGCCGCCTGGCGCCTGGGCTAGCGCCGGACCTACCGCTATCACGATCATCACCGCAGCCAGCACAAGGACCGGCTCAACAACTCTTATGATCACCGCAGCGCGAATCAGCTTCTCACCAGCTCGCGCGATCTGCGATTGCTCCAGAATCTCTTTGTCAACAATGGGTCGCGCGCAACGAGTTCTCAAATGACTTCTAGTACGATTCAACTCCCACATACCAACCTCCGTTGATTTCAGAGTCACTGATCAAAAAGTTGGGGACCGCCCGGGCCCCCAACGATAGTCCTTCCTTTTGGAGAGTTCAGTTAATGCCGGCTGAGCCGCGCGGCCAAGCTGTTCGGCGGAACAGCTCAGTTCAAAGCGCGTGCCACGCGAAGGATTCGAAACAGCGGGTACCAGTCATGAGCATGAGGGGGCTAATCCAAAACAGCGGTCGTACGTAGTGAGGATGACTCATAACGATGTGGGCACTGCCGTTGCCTTCTGCCATCTTCATGAGATTTCCTTTGCTCTTCGCTATTATGCTTTTCGCTTTTCTCAATGTTGCGAATTCGGTAGCAGCACAAGGCCGCGCGGACAGAATCCGTGATCCCTCTGCTACTGTTACGCGCGCTATTGCATATCATCCGGCTTTCAGAGCTGCGGCGGCTCGCTACTCTGTAGATCCTCACGTTCTCTGGACAATTGCTTACCTTGAGACGCGCTTTCGCCCCCAGCTCGTCTCGCACAAAGGAGCCCGCGGATTGATGCAGTTCATTCCGGCTACCGGACGTAGGTATGGATTACTAACTCGCAGCGAATTGCACGATCCTCTTCGATCGATCGATGCTGCCGCAAGGTATGTTAGAGACCTCAATATGATGTTTGATGCAAGGGTTGACCTGGTGCTGGCTGGCTATAACGCGGGTGAGAATGCAGTCATAAACTCAGGCTATAAAGTGCCGAGCTTCCGGGAGACTCGAAGTTACGTTACACGCGGGGTATCGGTCTTCAGGCGCATAACTCAGTCGAACATCTTGTCTCTCGAGCCGGGTCTGCATGTTAGAACTCCTCAAGCCAAAGAGACTGTCTCCTCCACCAATCCTTCGGCACTCCGGTATCAACCTGTTCCCACGGGAACCCAGTCCACCCGCTCTATTTACTTTCGCCAGTAAGCCGAACTTACTCAAATCACCTTCGCAGACACGTCACCGCGAGCTCGAACTGCATTCTGTTCAATCCTCAACGGGCAGCGCACACTTGAGGCCGCCTCGGGGGTACATTTTTCGACCTCATGGGGTACAGTTTTCGACCTGGGGGTCTATTTTTGTTCCCTTGGCAGCGAAAGATTTCCTATCTCGGGCTCAATCTGGAATCGCCACCCTCGCCTGAATCGTTTAGGAATGGCTATTTTCTCGGTGGGTCTGGCGCGTAGCTCTTGAACTTCACGACGGACGGGTTATACGTGAATGTCGATCTTGTCTAATCACGGCCCGGATGTCTTCGAAGTTGCTCTCTAAATTGCCTAGTCAATGTCGAACCTTCTCAAGCGTTTTCAACTCGGGAATCTCTATCCCACAGGCCCGCACCTGCTGACTACCTTATCGTGACCCTGCGCTACGCCCGAAGGACTCCAAAGAAGCGGCACTAGGCAATTTCTTTTGACGACCGCAACAACTAGGGTAAAATGCGGGCAGTTTTTTCCGAAGCAACGAGTGAACACCCGTATGGCCTGTCCTTCAGTCGAAGAGTTCAAAGACTTGTTGCGTCAAGAGACGCCAGAGAAGATCGCTGAAGACCATATTCTTAGAGGCGATGTATACATCGCCCAAAAACACCCGTACGTGCTGAATACCCTCCGTAGACACTTGTGCCCACGTTTTGGGCTTGAACAGGAAAATGTGATCATAGTCGGAAGCGCCAAGATGGGATTCAGCCTTGATCCCAATAGTTTTCCGCGTAGCTTTTCCGAGAATCGCGATATCGATGTTCTTGTTGTGAGTGAGACGCTGTTTGATACTTACTGGCATACAATGCTTAGGTGGCACTACCCTCGGCGGCCCGAGCGACTACCGCAATCTGATTGGGATTGGGTTATGTTGAGGCGACAAGATCTTTACTGGGGGTGGTTTCATCCAGACAAGATTGGCTACGAAGGACTCACTTTCCCCGATGTGCTTAAGCCTTTGAGAGATCTCAAAGCGAATTGGTTTAGCTCATTTAAGAGCCTATCTTTATATCCTGAATTCTCCGGGAGGGAAGTTAACGGACGACTATATAGGACGTGGGAACATGCGCTTTTGTATCAAGCGAGCGGGCTCCGGAGAATCCAGATTCAGCTTGCTCAAGGAGAGGAACAATGAAGTTTGGGCCTTCGCCTCAGTTGATTAGTTGGTTTCGTGATCGGTACCTCGACGGTTCACTCACCATCAAACCGCCTTATCAAAGGCGTCCTGTATGGGCGATGAAACAAAAATGCTACCTAATTGAGTCCATACTTCTCGGTTTTCCTATCCCGGAAATCTATGTGCAGAGTACAACGACCGCGGAAGGGAGCAGTAGCTTTGCAATAGTCGACGGCCAGCAACGAATAAGGGCGATCCTTCAATTCATAGGCGTTGAGAGTGATCCGCAAGAAGATGAATTCAATAAATTCGTTCTTGATAAGCTGCCCAATACCTCTCCATGGAAGAACAAGTCTTTCGCGGACCTAACAACCACGGAAAAGTCTAGCTTTTATAGTTATCAACTAGCCGTAAGGCTCTTGCAGACTGAGAGCGAGGTTGAGTTGCGGGATATGTTCGAGCGGTTGAACAAGTACCTCACTCCGGCGAAACCGCAAGAGTTGCGGAATGCACATTTCTCAGGACCATTAGTCAAGATGGTTGAAGCTCTTGCAAATGACGAGTATTGGGCAGAAAACCGAATTGTTTCGCCGCAACTGATCAGACGAATGGGAGACTTCGAGTTCATCAGCGAACTGGTTATCGGAGTGTTACATGGCCCACAAGCAGGAAGCGCTGCAGTCATCGATGAATATTATTTTACTTACGAGGATTACGATGATGAGTTTCCTGAGCAGAGACGAGCCAGGAGATTCTTTGAAAAGACCTTAGAATTAATAAGGGAGGTGTTCCCGAATATCAAAGACACTCGATGGGGTAACAAGACTGACTTCTACACACTCTTTGTCGGGTTAGCCACGTTGCTTAAAACTCATGATTTACCGAAAAAGAACTATCCGCGCGTTGCGTCGGCCTTGAATAAGTTCGCCGAAGAAATCAATCTTCGTCTGTCCGACGAACGTGCAAGGGTCAGTGGAGACGCAGTGACTTACGTTCGAGCTGTGGAGAAGGGCGCAAACGATAAAGCACGTCGCGCCGAGCGACATCGAGCCTTGCTCAATATCATAACCGAGTTTTTTTCTCCAAAGAAAGGTCGGAAATGAGCGTAAGAACGAAGCGTCCGAGCTATTCGTTGTTCAACGTAGATGCATTCGAGTGGCTGAAGAACCGCAGACCTAAGAGCATCCACGCAATTGTCACAGATCCGCCATTTGGCCTTATCGAATACACCATGGATCAGTTAAAAAAACGGAAGAACGGGAATGGGGGAATCTGGCGACTACCAGTTAACTACGACGGCCACGAACGCAGCCCCACACCACGGTTTACAGTTTTAACGCAAAAAGATCTCAAACGTGTTGAGGAGTTTCATGAGCAGTTAGCTATCCTTCTTTTTAGAGCGCTGGTGCCCGGCGGACATGTAATCATATCCTCACAGACCATACTCTCGTACATTGTTGCCTCTGCGTTCTCTGGGGCAGGATTCGAAATGCGAGGACAAATTGCTCGAGTAGTAAAGACGCTGCGCGGCGGGGACAGACCAAAAGGGGCGCACCTCGAGTATGCTGAAATTTCCGTCGTCCCGCGATCTTGTTGGGAGCCGTGGCTCATATTGCGCAAACCCTGCGAAGGCAGAGTCAAGGATAATCTGAAGAAGTGGAAAACTGGAGCCCTACGTCGGCCCGAAGAGAATACTCCGTTCCGTGACCTCATAAATTCCAGGCCGGCAAGAGGACTTGAGAAATCCCTTGCACCTCATCCCTCTCTCAAGCCACAAGCGTTTTTGCGTCAAGTCGTGAGGGCGGCTCTTCCCATCGGTGAGGGCGTTATTCTGGATCCGTTCATGGGTTCGGGCTCGACCATTGCGGCGGCGACATCTCTCGGATTCAAGAGCATTGGTTTGGAAAAGAACAAAACTTATTATCTGATGGCACTCAAGGCCATTCCTTCTCTCTCTCGATTGTCTCTCAATTCTAATGGGTCTGGCACGATAGAAGAGACTTCTACCCGGAATGGTCAAAAATAGCGACTGTAGCTTTCGGCTGTCTGCGATCCTTTTTTCAATCCTAGAGAGTTATCCTGTAACCACTTCTTAGAAGACCAGGTCGCCTTAAAGGCCAGCATTCTACGCACGTTTAGTCAAGGTACCCGCCATCTACAACCATACTGCGGCGGAAGGTTCTCAACGACTCATTCAATCCCACAGATCACACCGATAAGCTGTCGAACGGTTCCGAGCCGGAGGTGCGCGGTTTCTCTAGAAATGGTCATGGAACGGCAATTGTTTTCTCACTCCGGCTATGAGCAACTGTCGGTTTAGCCACAATCTCAGCTTCTCTCGCGAGGACCGGGAAGAGACAGTCATCGTCACCAGCAAGCAGTACCTTGCCGTCCGTGACGACTTCTTACGCAAGCTTTTTCCCGAACTCATTCCAGACCGGTTGCCTTATCCAGGACCTTTCACCGTCTTCATCACTGATGAAGAAGGCGTACGCCACTGACTCACAAGGAGAATTCGTTGTGTTGAACAGAGCTCAAATCGAGAACGACAATTCGCGAATC
>CAZOOE010000014.1:0-29465 GCA_964581275.1 uncultured Clostridia bacterium | reverse complement strand
CGAGCGTCGTCGTCGATGCGTGGCCGCCGAACGGCAAGTTCCACGAGCGGCTCGAATGCCTAACCGTCGGTAACGGTGGTGTCTGTGAACTTGATCTTGATGCCCAGGTATTCCGCTATCTGGAGGCTCGGCAACCCGAGAAAGTCGACGGTCATCACCGCGTCAACATCCGCGAAGGTAAGCGCCGCATCGTCGAGCGCTCTCCTTGCGGCGAGCGCCTGATGTTGTAGAACCGTCAGGCCGGTGCCCTTGCCGCACTCCGACTCAGCGACCCCGGCGATTGCCACCGTTCTGTTGAAGGGTCCTCTGACCATCCTGCTTCCCCCGCAAATGCGAGCTACATCAAGATAATCGCAACTAGAGTGGTCGCTGCCAGCCCGAGAAGCACCGGGAGGAAATTCTTTACCGCCAATTCTTGCGGCGACACTCGACAAATAGCGGCAACCGGAACTACGCCCCACGGAATGATGCAGCCTCCGCCTACCCAAACTGTTGCTATCTGGCCCAGCGCCGCAACCGTCCCGGCCTTCAGGAGCGCAACCGATGAAAACGCCCCGGCGAGAGAGCCAGTCAGAGGGAGTCCGCTAAATCCTGAACCCACCAGTCCGACCACCCCTCCGATGGTCGTTTCCATCATGCCGACCGAAACACGGTTGAGCGGCAACACGTTCGAGAGCGCACCGGCCAGGTCAAACAGCAATCCTCGCGCTTCGCTTCCGAACACTTGCTGAGCAATATCAGGCGAGCCAAGATAAAAGAATGACGCGATTACTATCACAGGCGTAAAAATCTTCATGCCAAAGCTGAACCCTTTGATCAGATGTTCAGTGATGAGATCAAAGCCATCTGCCCCGCTATGGATCATCGTGAATACCGACAGCAACAGCAGGGTAACTCCCCCAATTATGGCCGTCGCCTCTCCCCCGCGGATTCGGAACGCAATCAGAGCGACAACAACAAAGAAGTAAGTCAGAGGTACGACGACTGCAGCCACCCGCGCAAGCATCGCAGGTTTTGCAGGAGTCGCGTTCTCAGCATCCGCTCCTTCGACTGGTCGCACGACGGTTGCAGTCGACGAGGCGAAAGCAGCAGCCGAATCGGCCGCGCCTTCTGATGTGGGTTCCTGCTCCCCCGTTTCGGCTGCCGCCCGCGCAATGTCCCGGCGGGCAACCAGGAAAGACGCGGTGACGGTCACAACGCTCATCGTGATTATCAGCGGAATTCCGCTCACCATTACGGATTCAACCGGCAAGTTTGCAGCTTTTGCGCTGATGTTCGGCGCTCCCTGAATGACGTAGTCGGTCGAAAGCGCGATGCCATGTCCGAAAATGTTCATCGCCACCGCAACCGAAATGGCGGGAAGTCTTACCGATGCCGCCGCCGGGACGAGCACCGCTCCCACCAAAGCTGTAGCGGGCGAGGGCCACAAGAAATAGGAAGCGATGAGCATCACAATGCCTATGACCCAGAAAGCAACCTGCGGCGATTTCATTAGCTTGCGCGCGGGTGCGACCATGAGTTGCTCCGCTCCCATCGCCTCGAGCCCCGATGCCAGTCCCACGATTATCGAGATGACCAGAATGATGTCCAACAACTCGCGAGTCGCAATAACCGACGACTTGAAAACCGTTTCAATAGCGCCGAGCGGCGACCCTGTTGTAATCCATCCAAGAGCGAACGCACCCGAAATGCAAGGGACGAGCGCGTCGCGTCGCATCGCCATTGTGACAATCACTATCAACACGAACGCTGCGTAAACCCAGTGTGCTACAGTCAAATGCATTGTCTTATGCCTGCCGGCCACCCGTCGATGACAGAGTCCAGACCGCGGCCGCTCTTTAGCGACTCAGTTGATAACCAGCCCTTTCTCGATCCCAGGTTTCAGGCGTGTTTCCTTTTTCCTGAAGCTTATACTTCTCGATTCGCTGCGTCGGAGTCTTCGGTAGGGCATCACGGAACTCGACGAACCGCGGCACCATGAAATAAGCCATCCGACTCTCGCAGAACCCGATAAGTTCCTCCGGGGTCACCACCTCGCCTTCCCTCAGTACGACTACGATCTTGACATCGTCTTCGCTCAGTTCCGAAGGGACGGCGATGGCCGCCGATTCAAGCACGGAGGGGTGCTGATCAACTATCCTCTCGACCTCAAACGCAGAAATATTCTCACCTCTCCGGCGTATTGCTTCTTTCTTGCGCCCCACGAAATACAGGAGCCCATCCTCATCCATGTAGCCAAGGTCGCCGGTGTGGAACCAGAGATTGCGACATGCTTGGAGAGTCTCGTTCGGCATCTTGTAATAGCCGGACATCATTGTGTACGGCTCTTGAGGGCGCATCACAATCTCGCCGGTTTGGTATGGGTCGAGCGCAATATCGTCATCACCGACTATTTGCACTTCCGCGCCGTCTGCAGGTCGCCCGCAACAGCCCGGCCGGCGTGGCTCGATGATCGCGGGCGGGGCTACTATTCCTTCGGTCAAGCCAAAAGTCTCGTACACAACCCGCAGCCCAAATCTCCTTTCAAATCCTTCGAGGTCTTCGGGTGGCGGCACGACCATCGCAAGACGCGTATTGTGGTCAGTGTCATCCTTGTGTGGCGGCGCTTTGTAAAGAATATTGCCCATCGCACCAAGCGCCAGAAACACCGTTGCGTGCGAGCGACTAATCTCGTCCCAAAAGGTGCTTGCGCTGAAGTGCTCGTACATCGCAACGCGTGCGTCGAATAACAAAGCCGCAAGAACCGTGCACACCTGCGCGTTGACGTGAAACAGTGGCAAACACGTGTACAGCACGTCGTCCGGGCCATCTTCCATTCCTTGGCCGATGGTCCTTGCTGCGTAGTAGTAGTAACTGTGGGACATTACCACGCCCTTGGACGGGCCAGTCGTGCCGCTCGTGTACAGTATGCTCATTGGGTCGCTGTGCCGGACATTGGCAGGCGGGGATTCGTCCGACGCTTCCATCAGATCAGCAAGGGCGCTTGTTTTGATTTCCCCGGACCTCGTTTCGGCCGAGCTCCCGCGCAATAGAATCCACCTTACTTTGCTCAGGTCCGTCTCAACCTCGCGAATGCGGCCAATAAGCGCCGCATCTGTGACGATCGCCTCGGCATCAGAGCTGTCAATTATGTACTTCAGCAGTTCGCCCTTATGTGCCGTGTTGATTGGAACCATCACAGCGCCGATCTTAGCGAGGCCAAACCAACAGTACAGATACTCGGGACAGTTGGGCAGCAACAGCGCCACCTTTGTATCTTTGCCAATACCCTTATCCAGAAAGCCATTTGCAAAGCGGTTGGCGTTTTCATTGAGTAGTTTATAGGAGACTTGCACCTGGCCTCTGAAGTCGAGGAAGAGACGATCGCCGTGAATCACAGCCTGCTCCTCCAGGATGCTGCCAAGCATTCTCTCCTTTGGCGTAAGGTTCCTCACCTTAACAACTGCTCCTTCATCCACTGCGCAATGCCTTCTTCGATAGGCTTTTCGTTCGGATGCTCCGAGCGCCAGACGCTGAACATTGTTGTACCGACGCCGGTGTCTTTGTAGACGCTGATGCTGCTGTGCTGGCCTCGAGTGAGCTTGTAAGCAGCGGCCATATCACGAAAGCCCTCTTTATCCTCCTTGCTCACTACAAGGAACATCGGCAACCCAGGCTTTGCCGCGATCACCTTCTTCGCCGTCTCATCAAGCCTGCCTGAGATCAGAGCCATCGCCTTCACTCGCGAGTCACCGCCCCACCCGACCACCGCCGCTTCCGCGCTCTCCTCTTCCGCAACTATTCCAAGCCGCGACGAATCTATGGACTGCTGTGTGTTCAGAAAGTCGATCGCTGCCCGGACGTCCAAATACAGCTTTTCCAATTCCCGACGGCTGAACGAGTGTAGCTCTTTCACTCCGGTGCTCCTGCCGCGGCCCCGGAGGTCAATTCTCAACGTCGCAACATCACCGGCGCCAATTATCTGCGCCAGTCCGGGATAGAGATACTGTCCGTAGGCGTCGCGATCATGTGCAAACGTATGAAGAAACAATACGGCGGGAACTTTCCCTTTTGAGCCCTCGGGGACACCAAGCATGCCATAGATGGTCCAGCCATCTCCAATCTTGAAGGACACCTCCTTTTCCCAAGCGAGAGACGGCGCGGCGGCCGCCATTCCATAAAGCAACGCAAACACTGCGACATCCAACAAGAGCCTCTTATTCATGACAACCTGTGTGGGGTTTGAATCTCCGATTCTCCGCGCCGAATCCAGAAATCAAGACTTTACTTGCTCAGCTTATCCTTCATCCAACGTACGACACGCGGCAATAAGTCCTTATCGAGCTCGAAGAGCTGGTATCCAATTTCTCCCCCGTTGTACACCACGAGTTCGCTTCCCTCACCCTTTGCGACACCGTAAAGCTCGGTCATCGCCTGGGTAACAGCCCTGTGACCGCTGCTGGTGACATAGAGGATAGGCGGCTTTTTGGTGCTGACATAGGCTTTCTCTTTTTCGGTGGGGATATACCCCGTCAGCACAACAACCGTGCGTATGCGCGGCTCTTCGACCGCAGCGGCCATTGCGTACTTTGCTCCAATCACCGTGCCCATAATCCCCAACCGATCTGCGTCTATCGCGGGCTGTTTTGCGAGGAAGCTGACAGCGCCTTTTGCGTCGAGATACCCCTTGTCGCGCTCGGCTTTTGATAACTCGAAGTACTTGCCCTTCCCAGTGCTCTTTCCTTTCCCCCGCCAATCAATATTGAGAACCGCTAGACCGGCTCTCGACAGGGCGGCTTCGAGCTCGTGATAAGCATTTCGATCGCTCAGACCGGAATGGAGCAAGATCACCGCTGGGACCCTCGCCCGTGCATTTTGAGGCACCCGAAAGTTGCCGTAGATCGTCCAGCCGTCTTCGGTTTGGAAAGATACTTCGGTGAGGACACCGGTTGACAAGAGCTGATTTGAAATCCAATCTCCTATAGCCTGTTGCAAAGGTCTTTCCTTGGGATATTTGGATTGGTACGCGCCAAAGATCGCAGAGCCCACGCCCAGACCGCTATAGACTTCTATATCACTTTCTCTGTTCGTAGATAAGAAGTAAGCATCGGTCATATCGGCGAACCCTCTTCTATCTTCGCTGCTCACCACCAGGAAGATTGGCATCTGAGACTCCGAGCGAATCGATTCCTTTGTTCTTCCGCTAAGCCTTCCGGAAATCAAAGCCATCGCCTTGACGCGCGTATCCCCTCCACCACCCCCTACCGCTGCCTCTGCCCCATCTTCCTCTGCCACGATTCCGAGTCTGTTTGAGTCTACTTCCCGCTGTTCGAGCAGAAACCCTATCGCCGCCCGAACATCCATGTAACTCGGCAGCGATATTTGCCGGCGGGCGGAATGCAACCCCTTAACGTTCAGGCCTGTTTCCCGTCCTCGAGGATCAAGACTCAGAGCAACCACTCCCTTAGCGATGAGAAGCGGAATAAAATCTGAAAGCGAATACTGGTGAACACTGCGAGGACCGCTAAGGACAGATTGGCCGTGGTCTTTTGAAGGAAGAAGCATTACCGCCGGCACTTTTTCTTTCAGATTGTCGGGGACGCAAAATCTCCCATGAATGACTCGGCCATCTTCGGTCTTGAAAGATACTTCCCTGTCCGCCGCCGATGCCGATTGGACGAGAACCGAACAGACATAGATTGCAGATATAACCCAAAGGGTGGGTCGTAGTTTCATGAACTCAAGCTCTCCCCGCCTCATCTAAAGACGGCGAGGACTAATGCAACGGACGAGAGAGCGTGCGTCAAAACCCGCATAAACCGATGACCCTCTCGCGTAATGTTGAAAGTGACCGACTGATCGGTCACATCTTACTTTATCGTCTCCTTTGAAGTCAACACTCGAGTCTTGTATATCTATGTGCCGGTTAAATTGCTTCTATAAAGTTCCGGGGATCGGGCTTATGAATTTTTTTCGGCACAGCTTCCCTTCTCGCCGCTCGGTTGTCATGTGCAAACGTGGGATGGCCGCTTCGAGTCAGCCGCTAGCAGTAGAGGCGGCGATCAACGTGCTACAAGCGGGCGGAAATGCCATCGATGCGGCGGTCACCGCCACGGCAGTGCTCGGAGTTGTTGAGCCGATGTCGACCGGACTCGGAGGAGACTGCTTCGCTCTCGTGTACTCGGCAAAGGAGCACCGGTTAACCGGCATCAACGCCAGCGGCCGCTCGCCGCGCGCTGCTTCCGCCGAGACACTTCGTGATCTTGGACTCAAACAGATCCCGCACGACGGGCCAATGAGCGTTACAGTGCCCGGCGCGCTTGATGGCTTGGCAAGATGCCTCACAACTTACGGGACAATAACCCTTGCACAGGCGCTTGCACCGGCGATTTTCTACGCACAAGACGGCTTTCCTGTTCATGAAGTTGCAGCTCAGCAGTGGCAGCGCAGTTCGGCTAAGCTTAACCACAACGAAGAGTCTTCGAGGGTTTACCTGCCAAAAGGCAAAGCGCCCGCGCCTGGCGATGTTTTTCATAACCCAGATTTGGCGCGCACCCTGCGTGTGATAGCCGAACAGGGTCCGGACGTATTCTACAGAGGCGAGATCGCCGACTCTATTGCCAGAGCGGTCAGGGACCTCGGCGGTGAGATGTCTCCTGAAGACCTCAGCGCGCACACGTCGGACTGGGTCGAGCCGATCGAAACCTCCTACCGTGGCTACGAAATCGTCGAGATGCCGCCCAACACTCAGGGTTTGGCGGTGCTCATCGCACTCAATATTCTCGAGGGCTATAACCTATCCGAGATGAGGCGCGACTCGCCTGAATACTTTCATCGTTTGATCGAGGCAACGAAGGTCGGTCTGCTTGACACCGGAACCTTTGTTGGCGACCCTGGGGAACCGATCGACACACCCCGTCTTCTATCAAAGCTATACGCAGGTGAGCGCCGCGCGGAGATCAGCGCAATCAGAGCAGCGAGTCAGCAGCCGCGGCCGTCAGACAACCTTAGCGATACGGTTTACGTTGCGATTGTTGATGAGCAGCGGAATGTAGTGTCAATGATAAGCAGTCTCTTCAAGTCCTTCGGTTCAGGGATAACCGTGCCGGGCACCGGACTCTTGCTTCAAAACCGGGGCGCCTGTTTCAGTGTCGAACCGAATCATCCCAACACGTTCGCGGCGAGCAAGCGGCCGTTCCACACAATTATTCCTTCGATGATCCTTCGCGAGGGGCGGCCGTGGGCGTGCTTCGGTCTGGTGGGCGGCTTGATGCAAGCCCAAGGGCACGTCCAGTTAGTTTGCAATCTAGTGGATTTTGAGATGAATCCACAGGCCGCACTCGATGCGCCAAGATTTCGAATATTTGAAGACGGGCGGTTGGGCTTGGAAGAGAGTGTTTCGGGGCATGTGAGGGATGGTCTCCGCCGAATGAGCCATGAGATCAGGGAGGACACCACTGAAGAGGGATTCGGAGGTGCCCAACTTATACTGATATCCGAGGACACTCTTCAGGGCGCCTCAGACCCACGTAAAGACGGTTGTGCTATTGGGTATTGATTCACGCTTGACAGACAAAGAACGTAGTGCTAGGATGCCGACCGATTAGTCAGTCAGGGCGCTTGGGCAACGCAGAATAGCTTAGAATTCAAATACTCCCGGCACTTAATAGGTGGTTGATTGATCGGTGTGTTAGAGCAGAGCTAGCCGATTCTCTTTACAAAGCGATTGGCGGTCAGCGGACTGCCTCAACTGCGGGGCTCAGAAGGATAGGGATAGCGTGGAATTCCACTACACTTGGGAGTTCGCCCGACATTTCGGCCCCGTCCTGGGTTGGCTGCATCGAATTGGCTTCTTTAACGCGCCGATATTTCTATCGGTAATGACCCTCCCGGCGATCGGCTTATACGGCTGGGTTTTCTCCAGAGTGCGGCGCAATCACTCCATCAGAACACCCCGTAAGGCCCTGCGGCTGCTCTGGCATTTCTTTTATTTCTACATCTGTTGGATGGCGATGAACTCGCTCGCGGTCGCCTTCAAAACGATGATCGTCGAGGAGCTTGTCTATCAAGAACGAAAATGGTTTGAGCCTTATCTTCCGGGCATACATTTCTACATAACAAGCGCATGTCTGGTCTACATTGCTCTCATTGTCAGGTCACGATTCCACTTCTGGGATCTGCTGCTGACCCTTTATCTTCAAGTGGCGCTGTTAGTCGGCTTTGTAGTGGCTGGCTATCGTGCCTTGAACGAAGACATCGAGGGCGCAATCGGTGGCGTCATTCTCGTTCTTTTCTTTGCCGTTTGCAATTACGATCTTTTTATGCGCACGCGGCGAGATTTCTCGCCGAGCGTTCTGGAGTCAAGAGAGGCGGCTACATAGCATCGGAGTGCTGACCGGGCGTCGGGACTCTTGGACAAACGCTTCAATCTTGTCGTCATTAATTGTTCGGCCAGGGCTACTTCGAACGCGATTGCACGGAGCCGGCACGCGACATAAGCGATCTCGCGCGCCAAAACCCCGAGGGTGGTAATTCTTCTTCGCTGTTGGAGCGATCTGCTCTCCAGGGTCGAGTATGCCGAGAATTATTATCCTGTTTTCTTTTCTCACGTTGTCACTTGCGTGTGGCCATATGGGTCACAGTAAGGACGGACTCTCTGAGACAAGCGGCAACCAGGCTAGCACTGCGCCCCCAGGCATCGCGCCTTCTCAAGGCGAGCCGGATACGGTGCTTATACCGGCGGGCTCTTTTCTAATGGGGAGCAACGATCTAAGCGCTGCAGAGCGACCGGTCCACCGCATCTATCTCGACGAGTATTACATCGGCAAGTTCGAGGTTACCAACGCTCAGTTCAAGCCTTTCTGCGATGCTACCGGTCACCCTTACCCGGAAGCGCGCTGGACACACCACTCTCACCAGAGCACGGCATCTTACCTCTTGGAGAAGCCAAATTTCCCGGTTGTCGACATCACTTGGGATGACGCTGTTTCCTATTGTCAATGGCTGAGTCAAAAGACCGGTAAGAAGTACCGCCTTCCCACTGAGGCCGAGTGGGAGAAAGCGGCGCGGGGCCATTCGGAAGGCAAGAAATATCCCTGGGGCGATGAAGAGAACAACGCCGATGGCCGCTATCGCGCCAACTGCGGCTCTGAGGCAGACAACGACCGCGTTCGTGAGAAGGACGGCTTTCTCTATACAGCACCAGTCGGCTCTTATCCCGCAAATGAATTCGGACTTTACGATATGGCCGGAAATGTCTGGGAGTGGTGCGCGGACCTCTACGATGAAAACTATTACTCCCGTTCACCTGACGCAAACCCTCAAGGCGCGGAAAGAGGCGAGAAGCGGGTGCTGAGAGGCGGTTCGTGGTTCGGCGGACCGCAGCACCTGCAGTGCGCTGCGAGGCTGTGGAACTATCCATCAATTCGCTACGCCAGCACTGGGTTTCGCGTCGCAATCACGCCTTAGTGTGGCATAACTGCCCTCATCAAAGATGAGGCCCGAAAATTGGCCCGGAGGTGATTATGAAAATCAGTCTTACGAATAGGAAGCACGCTCTGGTTCTTTTCGTGATGTTTTCTATTCTCCTTTCGCTTACTCCTGCATCACTCGCCCAAAGCACAACAGCGAGCGTTCTCGGTGTAGTCGCAGATCCCAACGGGGCTACCGTTTCTGATGCGAAGGTCACCATTAGGAATGTTCAAACCAACGGGACGCGGTCAGCAACTACGGACGGAGAAGGCCGATTCTTTATCGGCGAGCTTGCTCCCGGGGAATACGAGGTCGTCGCCGAACATCAGGGGTTTAGCAAAGAGCTGCGACAGGGCATCGTGCTCACGGTCGGCCGCGAAGCGGTTGTGAACTTTAGCCTGAAAGTGGGGGCCGTCACCGATCAGGTGATCATTACCGGGGACGCACCTTCGGTGAATACAACATCCTCAGAGATCTCCGCGCTGGTCAACGAGCGCACCATCAAAGAGCTGCCCCTCAACGGACGCGACCTTCTCCAGTTGGCAACCTTGCAGATAGGAGTTGTCAACGCAGGCAGCCTGACCTCAGATCCGCTTAATGCCGGGACTGGCTCGGTAAAAATGTCGATCAACGGCGGCCGAATCACCTACAACAATTTCCTGCTTGACGGAGCCACTGTCAATGAAGTGCAGAACACCACGCCGGGATCGGTAGCCGGAGGCTTCACAGGCGTAGACGCTGTTCAGGAATTTCAGCTGTTGACCAACAACTATAGCGCGGAGTTCGGGGGGGCCGGCGGCGGTATTGTGAATATCGTCAGCAAATCAGGAGGCAATCAGTTTCACGGCACTGCCTTCGAGTTCGCGCGCAACTCTGTGTTTGACGCCCGCAACTTCTTCGACCAGGAGAGCGTGCCCCCCTTCAGCCGTAATCAATTTGGGGGAAGCATCGGGGGTCCAATACGAAAGGACAAGACATTCTTTTTCGGCGCCTACGAGGGTTTACGGGAGAGCCTTTCTCAGTCACAGAGGTTCTTCGTGCCAACGGACGCTGCCAGGAATGGCATTGGAGTGGACCCAGCAGGACCGATCACTGTGGCTGCTTCGGTAAAGCCATATCTTGCCCTCTATCCGCGGCCAAATGCCGGCGACATAGGTGGTGGCCTCGGCGCTTTCATACGCGGTGATAGCGGCCAAACAAACGAAGACTATTTTAGCGTCCGGGTCGACCACAACCCATCTGCAAAGGACACTCTTTTCGGCAGGTACACGTTTGATAATTCAAATAGTTCCAAGCCTGATCATGTGATCTCAAACACGATTCTGGAAGGGCGCAATCAATACGTTGGGCTTGGGGAGACCCACATTTTCAATCCACACTTGCTGAACAATGTGCGGGTTGCGTATGACAGATCCAAGGTCTTCGGAGACCTATTAGATGTAACCCAGGTTCCGCAGTCTCTCGTATGGGTGCCGGGCCAAACGGTGCTCGGAACTTTTCGTGATATTGGCGGTCTTTCGCCGCTATCCGATCGAGTTCTGGTGCCCCGCTTTTTGATCCAGAACAACATTCAGGTGACAGAACAGCTCGCTTACACTCGCGGCGCCCACAGCATGAAGGCCGGTTTTAGCGAGCTTAGAACACAACTCAACGCGGTATCGACCGACGCCAATGCTGGGGCTTATATATTCGGGTCATATGCGAATTTCCTCAAGGGCAAAACACAAATCTTCGCCGCGCCATTGGCAAACGCAAATGATGCCTATCGAGGAATCAGGACCTGGTCAACTGCGCTTTACTTTCAGGATGACTGGAAGGCGCGAACCAATCTCACTTTGAATTTTGGGATTCGCTACGAGCCCATTACCAGTCCGGATGAGGTTAACGGCAAACTAGCGAACGTACGTGATATTGTTCACGATAAGGGCTCGACGCTGGGGCCGCCCTTCTTCAAGAATAACACGCTCAAAAACTTCGCTCCGCGGCTCGGCTTCGCCTGGGACATCACCGGCGATGGTAAGACAAGTCTGCGCGGAGGCTATGGAATTTTCTATGCCCAGCCTCTTCCATATGCCTATCGATTCGAAATGTCAGGCGTAGATCCATTCTTTATTATAGGTCTGGCTTTTGGCTCGGTGTTCGGCGCCCCGGAGTCCTTCCCCAACTCATTCTCCAAGCTTGCTAACGTCCCCGGCGCCATTGCGGCTACGGTATACGAATTCAACCCGGCCACGTCCTATGTGCAGCAATGGAACCTGAGCCTTCAAAGGGAGCTAATTGGCGGCTTCACCGCAACTGCGGCTTATGTCGGATCGCGAGGCGTACATCTGCCAACCAATGGGAACCGCAACACGGCAACGAATTTTACGATACTGCCTGACGGTGAGAAACAGTTCCCGACCGTAGGAAGAAACCCACCGCGCAACCCTGCCTTCGGGCCTATTCGTCAGCAAACGCATAACGGCGACTCGTACTATCACGCTTTGCAGGTTAACTTGGCGCGTCAGTTCGCCAATGGATTGCAGCTGCAAGCGGCCTACACATTTTCGAAGTCGCTCGACACCGCCTCTGACAGTCTCGGTATCTACACCCTGACGGCCGTGCAGTTGGCCCAGGACCCTTCTAACTTAAAAGGCGAGAAAGGCTTTTCGGCGTTCGATGTTCGGCACAACTTCTCGCTCAACGCTACTTACCTACTGCCCTATCACACCGAATCGGGCGCTCACGGCGGGCGAAGGGTGGCAGATTTCTTACTCGGAGGTTGGGAGGCGAACACCATCATCACCGCGCATTCCGGTCCTCCGTTCAACCCGATCATCAGCTTCAATAACTCCAAAGACGGAAATCAGGATAACGTGGAGAGGCCCGACTGGGTGGGGGCCGCGACGCCAGGGAGTGCGATCACCGGGGATCCGCAGCACTTCATAGATCCGAAGGCGTTCGCAATCGCCCCGGCGGGACAATTTGGAAATGTTGGCAGAAATGTATTGATCGGTCCGGGACTGTTTACTGTCGACCTCTCGCTGTTGAAATCCTATCGGATCCGAGAGCACATTAACGTACAGTTCAGAGCCGAAGCCTTTAACCTATTTAACCGCGCGAACTTTGCGTTGCCAGATGTCGTGACTGTGTTTACGCAAGGCGGCGTCACTCCCCCCAATTTTGGGCAGATTACGGCGACTTCAACAACATCGCGCCAACTGCAATTTGGAGTCAAGTTCATCTTTTGATCCTTCAAGATCAAAGAAAGGGCTCAGCAAGATTTGCGCTGGCCGCGTTATCAGCCGGTCAAGCGCAATGATCGGATCCGGACCTCGCAAGTACGACTTGCGAGGTCTGGTTACTTGCTTTAGGGAGACTACGACAATGAATCCAATGAGGCGAACGATCTTTTCGGCACGCGCGCTTCTGATATTGATCCTGGTCTGTCTACTGCCCGGGTTAAGCGGTAGTCCGCGAGCAGCCACCCCGCCGAATGGCAATGCTTTATCGGGCCGCGTCACGGACCCTCAAGGACGCAGCGTGATCGGCGTGTTTGTCAGTGCGCGCCATTCGGCCACTGGACGTACCTCGTACACTCTTGCGCAGGCACAGGGTCGCTTTCGCATTGCTGACCTCGAAGCCGGAGACTACGAGGTGAAGATTTCAGATCGTGGCTGGCAAGGACAAGTGCAGCGAGTGAAACTGACCGGCACCGAATCTGTGACAGTGAATCTCAACGTGAAGCCTGATCGCATTGATGCATCGGAGCTAACCAGCGCAGAGTTGTTGCCGTTATTGCCCGACGGAGATGGCAAGCAGATTCTCCTCTCAAATTGTACCAGTTGTCATACCCTCCAAAAGTTCGTGATTGGTAGCTGGAATGCGGACGGCTGGCGCAAAATTGTTAACAATATGAAGAAGGTCTTCGGCGCCTCCGTGCCCGATGGCAATGATGACCTCCTGGTTGACTACTTGTCGAAGTCGTTTGCGCCGGAATCGAGCCTCCAACAGGCGATCGAAAAGATTCATTTGCCGCCGGTGAAGCCGATGGAGGTAGTGTACAACGCGTGGGATATCCCTCTTCAAAAGGCGCTACCACATACCGTCGCGTTAGATGCGGAGGGGAATGGCTGGTTCACTGACCCGTTCGGCTCGCGTATGGGTAAACTCGAAATGAGAACCGGAAAATTCAAAACGTGGAAGGTGCCTACCCCCAACTCGGCACCGCACGGCATCACAGTGGATAAGAAGGGAACGATTTGGTTTACCGAGCGGCTTCAGTTTGAACCAGCTAACAAGATCGTCAAATTTGATCCGCAGACGGAAATCTTCAAAGAATACCCGTTGCCTCAAAATGTTTCAGGACCGCACACGCTGACTTTTGATCGGCAAGGCTCGCTGTGGATTTCGGAGTATGAGGGCAACCGCCTTGCGCGCTTTGACACCGAGACGGGCACTTTCACCGAGTACCCAGTGCCGACGAAAGGTGCCAAGCCATATGGGATTGATGTTGGTAAGGATGGCGTCGTCTGGATTGCCGAGATCGGCAGCGGCAGTCTTGGTAAGTTCGATCCCAGGATCGGCAAGGTGATTGACTACGCTACGCCGACCAAAAACTCTGGCGTTCGTCGCGTTCGAGTAGATTCGAAAGGCCGCGTCTGGTTTACGGAGTTCTTGGTCGACCGACTCGGCATGTTCGATCCAACGACCGAAAAGATGACAGAGTACCTGATGCCGGGTATTCGCCCGCAGCCGTATGCGTTAGAGATCACACACGAAGACAAGATATGGCTTTCTACTTGGCACCAGGATTCGATGATAAAATTCGATCCTGAAACCAGGACGTTTGCGACATATCCGGTGCCTTTCCTGGATTTGGAGATACGCGACTTCCGAATTGATAAAGACGACACGCTGTGGTTCGCTGCGATGATCCCAAACAAAGTCGTTAGCATGAAGGCGCATTGAACTCTGTGGAGATCCGAAACTAAGCCTTTACGGCCAATCGTTCCTCTGCATTTCCAATCGACGGTTTGCCTTTCCCTGTTGTGCATGAAACCAACCTCCAGAAGGCAGTTCCTCGCGTCGTCGGCGATGGCAACCGCGGGCGTCTTTTCCTCTTCTTCGCCATTCATCGCGCAAGGCCTTTCCGCCGACTGGCCATCGCACGGCTGGAATATTGAGCAGACGCGTTGCAACTCGTATGAATCAGTGCTCGGCACGGAGAATGTCTCACGTCTAAACCTCCGTTGGGAGTTCGAGGCGGGCTCCGGAATCACCGGAACGCCGGCAGTAGTCGGGGAGCGGGTGATTACCGGATCGTGGGATGGCCGCGTCTACGCGTTGGATCGCCTGACAGGAAGGCTTCTTTGGACATTCGACGCGGGAGTGCGAGCCTACCCGCCGGATCGCCGGCTTGGTATCTTTGCATCTCCAGCAGTAGCAGACCGAAGAGTCTACATTGCTGCGGATCGCCTCTTGGCCCTGGACCTTGAGACTGGGAAACGGATCTGGGAGCGGGCTGTAGGCGAGCCGGAAAAAACGTTCGAGTATTTCTGGGCGCCGCCCATTGTGCATGCACGCAACCTCTATGCGGGAGCGTCAGACGGAAGCGAGACCGAAACACGAGGTCGGATCGTTTGCGTTGATGCAACAACAGGAGCGTTGCGATGGACTTTCTTTACGGTTGCTCCAGGTGTCGCCGGAGGCGCGCTTTTCGCGGCCCAGTCGCTCGATCCACGGACGCGAACGCTCTATGCCGCGACCGGAAGCCCATTTCACGTTGGACGCGGAGCGCTTCCGTATAGCTGCAGCCTCATCGCACTCAACGCTGACACACACGCGCTACGCTGGGCCGATCAGGTTCACCCACATGACGCTCACAACCTCGACCTCAACTGTCCGCCAATGCTGCTGTCGGTCACCCACAAGGGCCGAATCCGTGATCTGATTGTTGTCGGCGGGAAGGACGGCATCCGAGCCTGGGATCGGCAGACGAGGAAGCGGATCTGGCACGCGCAGTTAACGCCCGCCCTTCCGCCAAGTGGAACAGAATCTTTGCCAACCACCGGACCCGAGACGGGCCCGACGGCTGTGTCCGATGGCCTTATCTTCTTCGCGTCGAACAACCACCTCGATAAGAGCTGCTTAATTGCGGCGATGGATGCCGCCACCGGTGAGATTCGTTGGCTCCACAGCCTTCCAGCGTTCCAGTTCGGCCCTATGTCGGTTGCCAACGGGGTCGTCTATATGGGTTTGGCAGACGGAAAGGTAAGGAGCTGGCGGGCGAGAGACGGAACGCAACTTTGGGAATCATCGGCAGGGGAACCCATCGCCGCCGGCCCGGCGATTGCTCACGGCATGGTATTTGTGGGTACTGGCGCGGGCTCGTATTTGCCAGGTAAGAAACTCCTCGCCTTCGCAACGTGAATTGGCTTACCATCAAGGCAGCCCAGTCCAACGAGTCCTGGTTGCAGCTACGCGGAAGCTGCCTTCTTCGCGGGCGCATTGCGAGTCCTCTCAAACGGGAAGAAGACTAGACGCGGCGAAATCGAGCGAGCAAGGTGCGCATCCGCGCCCCAGGTCATTCCCGCTAAGTAGAAGCCAACGACCCCCATTAGAGCGATTAAGAACAGGTGACCGACAACGTTGGCGGGATTGCCGTAGTCGGTTGCGAAACTGTAGTTTAGCATCAACAGCATTCCCGCTATACTCGCCGGGGTCGTAAAGGCTCCCACCAAAAAGCTCACCCCAACAACCGACTCGACCACCGCCGCAAGCGTTGAAAACGTCGTTGCGTGAGGGAAGATGAAATTGTCAAGTAGCACCTTGTAGAATGGAAATGGCGCTCCTTTTTGGGCCAATATGCTTGCGAAGCCTTGGAGGTGAAAATAAGCTGGGTTGGTCCACTTCCTGATAGAAGCAGAGACCAACAATAACCCGATTAGTATGCGCAAAACTGCAAGTAGTCCTCGCATCACAATATTCACTCCTTTTAGGAATGCGATGATCCACGCCTTAGGATTCAACGGTAGCCGGGCTCTTTTCCAGGCTTTCAACCTGCTTCTGGCCTCGGACGAGCGACATGACTACCGCGAGCGAGCAGATCGCGGCCGATAGAAGATACATCTCCTGAACGGCTGAGACAAATGATGCCTGTTCTACGGCCGCAGACGAGGCGCCCTGGGCTTGCAATTGCCTCCGCGCGGCAAGTTGCGCCACAGTGAAGACAAGGCTGGTCACCGCAACCCCGCTCATCGACCCGAGGTTTTTTATCGCGCTGATCATGCCGGAAGCTATCCCCAGGCGGGTTGCCGGTACCGCGCCCATTATCGCGCTGTTGTTGGGAGGCTGAAACAGTCCCATCCCTATGCCAAACGGAACCAGCCGCAACACTACGCCGAGAGGAGTAGTCTCGGTGCCGAGCGTGCTCAGGCAGACGAGACCGATGCAATTGATCAGAGCGCCGCTAGTCGAAATAGCACGCGCGCCGAGCCTATCAGAGAGGTATCCGCCCAGCGGCGCAAAAACGCCAAGGACAATTGGTATTGGCGCCATGACGTAGCCAGACTTTGTCCGGCTCAGGCCTAGACCGCGGTCCAAGTAGAAAGGCAGCAGAAAGGAAACCGATGCCAATGCCCAAAAACTCAAGTAACTGCTCGCGGCCGCGGCGCTGAAGGCCCTCTGCCGAAACAAGCTGAGGTCGAGCAGCGGTTGCTCGAGACGAGCCTCAATCGTAAAGAAGACAAACGCGAGAACAACTATGCCGATTGACAAGCTGACGAAGATAGAGGTCCGCCAGTCAGGCTTCGACAAGGTGTTGACCAGAAACAAAAAGCAGCTCAACGCTGCCAAGAGTGTAATCGCACCGCCGAAATCAAATCTCTCTCCGGTTCCACGGGCACCGCTCTTCGGCAGCACTTTCACGGCAAGCGCCACGCCCCCGATCCCGATCGGGATATTCACATAAAAGATCGAGCGCCAGCCAACGTTGTCTGCCAACACGCCGCCGAGGAGCGGGCCTATGACTGCCGAAAGCGCAAGAACGGATCCGATCATGCCAAGGGCTCTGCCTCGTTCTGACGGAGGAAATGTCTCCGTCACTATGGCAGCGCCGTTTGCGAGCAGCGATGCTGCGCCGATGCCTTGCATGCACCGAAATGTGACGAGTAGCCAGACGCTAGGCGCCGCGCCACAAAGCGCAGACCCAACCGTGAACACGACAAAGCCGAAGATGTAGAGCTTTTTCCTTCCGTATATGTCCGCCACTCTCCCAAAGATGACCACCAGCCCGGTGATCATCAGCAGATATGACGTGACTATCCACTCGATGATGGTTAGGTCCGCCTCAAAGTATCGAGCAAGGGTAGGAAGCGTTATGTTGACAATGCTCGAGTCCAAATACGCGACGAATGTACCGATTGCGACACACAGAAAACACATCCACTTCCGAGACGCGCCTTTGTTGATCACGTTCGCTTCCATTTCAACCGCATTCCTCAAACACTATCTCTCCCGGCTGGACAATCCTCCCTGCGAGTTTCTACTGCTCAAAGACTGCTATCGGCGTGGATGAAACGTATTGCCCGTTCTTGACTGCGATATCCCACCCTCGCACCCGCGGCGCAGGACCTTCCCAGCGTATATCCGCCAAGTAGCCGTGAATGAAGTTCGCACGCTCCCTGGCGATCGGCGGGACCGGCAATTTGAAGTGCTCGTAGAATGAGTTGAAGTGATAGTGCGTGTGTGGCCGAATTTCGAGCGGTAGAGGTAACCCGTACTTTGATCCTTCAAGGCGCGTCGATCCATCAGGCGCTGTGAAGTAGATTTCAGTAATCGTGAGCCGGCGGGTGTCATCGATGTTCCAGATCTCTATTTCGCTTCCACCATCAAGTCGGTCTTCGCCGGCTTTCTTGTCGTGACCGGTTCCGGCCCCGATGTCGCGCATATGCATGAAAGGCACAAAGATTCGCTTTGCCCCGCTCGCAGCGGGTGGTGAAATTGCCCCCAATCCTGTGTGCGTCGCCTGAGCCAGCACTACGATCAAGGCTCCGAGAGCAAAGCCGACTCCCCCTCTCACCAAATCTCTTCTCATGACGGCCCTCCTGTTTGGCTGTGTCCTTGAGCGGCAGACCTTCCGGCACCCTCGGCGTGAAGTGATACTCCAGCGGCCTCTGAAACGCGCACCCTCGTGCTAGGGCAAATCGCCTCTTGTAATCGGTATTTTCGCATTGAGCACGTCTTCGACGCTGAAGAGGACCAGGCTCTTGAGAAACGTGACAAGTTTTTGCTTTTCCGAGCGACCCAGCGCCGCAAACTTCGTCCTAGACGACCTGGCTTCTCCGCCGTGACGCATAATCGCATCTTCGAGATTTGCGGCGCTTCCATCTGGTAGGAAAGCGGTGTAACTTCCGATGCCCCACAAGGGTCGCGTGATAAACACACTCTTGGATACACCCTCCTCATCGCCCACATCCGCTATCCGCGAACCCATATTATGCCGCTTCAGATCAGCATAGAGCGGAACAACAAACGGCTGACGGTTCGGGACCACGAGTGCGACCGGACGTTGCCTCAGCGGGTCGATATATCCATCCTCAGTCAGGTGATAAAGCCATCGGCGCTCGGCTTCAAAGCGGCTGGTTCGATCGTTCCAGAAGATCGCGACATGTTCAATACGCGGGTCATGTCTTACGCGCATTTCAGGACGATGGCATTCGGCGCACCCAATTCTCTTGAGAATCCTCTCTCCCTCCTTGACATCGGGCGTTACTGCGCTCCTGCCCGGAATCGGGTAGTTAACCAGGTAATGCTCGAGCAGCGAAAGACCACCTTGCGTCAGCTCGTCCTTGATGCCATCGTTGTCCGGGTCAAGACCGGGCGTTACGGGTCCGTCACAGCGACCGTCGCCATCTTTGTCTCCGGACGGGCATTGAAATCTATCCTCGGCTTGTATACCTAGATGCTGGAAAGCGACGCGGCTTATAAAGGCCCGCACATGAGACTCAACGCCCTTGCGCCCGAGTGGCCTTAGCACAAGATCGCGATTGACAGTCCCTCCCGCTCTTATGCCAAGCCCCTGATCATAGTCAACTCCGTTTGCGGTCACATGGCGCCGGCGTCCCGCTTCCGCAGCCTTGAGGTCCTCCGTCGCTTCCCGCCCGAGCTCTTCGACGAGGCCCGCGCCAAACATATCCGGCGTGCGGATCCTATTCCCTGCGGTGAAGATATCTTGCGCCTTTGGGCCGAAGCCAGCAGAACCGGACGGCGTGCTATGACAGGTGTCGCAGCTGCTAGCTTCAAACCGCGACTGGGGCGCCGATCGAGTAGCCAGCGGGTCTCTGAGCTCGCAGGGAAGGCCGTTGCAACCGCTCGATTTGTCCCTGGCGAAATCGTGGTGGAACAAACTGCGGCCAATTTGGATCGCATCGCGAGCCAGATTCTCGCGATTGATCAGATACTGTGCGGTTTGTCGGGTAGTCGCGTTTCCTTCGGGAATCCGTGCCGCGTCCGGTTCCTTTAGGCTCAATTGCGCCTCAAGGACATGCGGATACACTACAAACAAGCCACCCAATAGTAACAGTGCCGCTTTCTTGACGCGCCGCGTCGAATTGCTAGCCGCCATACCTTACTGAGACGGTCTTCAACCGTGTAAAGAAATCCATTGCAATTGCACCCTGCTCTCGAAATGTGTCGGTGCTCGATTTCTTGAGTCCACCGAAGGGAGCATTGAGCGCGACGCCGGTAGTCGGCTGATTGACCTTAACCATTCCGGCGTCGATCAATTCAGCGAAAAGCTGTGCGCGACCTAGATCTCGGGTGCATATCGAGGCCGACAATCCATACTCTACATTATTGGCCATCGCGATGGCCTCATCGAAATCTTCCACCTCGATGATTGCGAGCACAGGGCCGAATATCTCTTCCTGAGCTATCCGCATATCCCCTTTCACCCGCCCGAAGATCGACGGCTGGATGAAATAGCCTCGGTCGTAGCCGTCACCGCTGAGCTTTGCACCGCCAAAGAGCAGTTCAGCGCCTTCTTGTTTTGCGATCTCAATGTAGCTCAATACGGTTTTCTCCTGCTCGGAATCGGCGAGCGGACCCATCTTTACTCCGTCAATCACTCCATTGCCGATAGTCAGTCGCCGGGTCGCACTGATGAGCTTGTCGGTGTACTGGTCCGCAACTCCCTTTGCGACAATCGCCCGACTAGTTCCCGTGCAGGCCTGTCCGCTCATCCCGAACGCGCCCTGGACACTGCAGGCCACCGCAAGATCCAGATCACAATCTTCGAGGATAATGATCGGATTCTTTCCTCCCATCTCGAGCTGAGTCCGGCACGTGGTCGCCGCCACGTGCTGTATCTTATCCCCTACCTCGTATGATCCCGTAAAAGTGATGGCATTTATGTGAGGATTCGCAACCAGCTCGGCGCCTACGGTTGAAGCTGGACCGGTTATGACGTTGATAACGCCGTCAGGCAAACCCGCTTCTGTAAGAACCTCTCCCAGCATTAACCCCGTCAGCGGCGTAAGCGATGCTGGTTTGAAAACGACCGCATTGCCGGAGGCAAGCGCCGGCGCTACCTTGCGCGTGGGGATCGTGAACGGAAAATTCCACGGCGTTATGACCGATATGACTCCCAGCGGCTGCCTCAGCGTATAAAGGAAAGTCGATGGCTCATCCGCGGGAAGCGTCTCGCCGCCGGTCAAGTACGCCTGTCCGGCATAGAACTTAAAGTTTGCGGCGGCTCGCGAAACCTCGGCAATGCTTTCGGCGATGGTCTTCCCTTCTTCCCTCGTGATCAGTTCGGCAATTTGGTTCTTCCTCCCCTCAATCAACTGCGCTGCTCGGTACAGAACTTCCGCGCGACGCGAGGGGGGCGTTCGAGCCCATGCTGGTTGAGATGCCTTCGCTACATCGATTGCCTGCTTCGCTTCGTCTGCGGTTGATTTTTGAAAGTACCCGACGACGTCGGATGAATCAGCCGGGTTGAGGCTCGCAAGCGTCTCACCGCTGGAAGACTGGACCCATCGCCCCCCGATTAGATTCCCTGGTGTCTTTGTCACTGATGGTTGCATCGTTTGATTTTCACCTCCACACCAAACCAATGACTCATGGTCAAAAGCCGACGATGAATCGTTCTTCCAGGCGGCGAATAGCCTTGATGAGACTCATAACAACCAGATGACCTGTTTTAGGGTTTTCCGGATAGGGTATGTTCTTTAGTTCTACCTTGAGCTCGCCGAATTCGCCGCGAGCATACAGCTCGAATGTGTTATGAGAGATCGTCGGATCGGCATACATCTTGATCGCGGTGCCATCGAACCCTACTCCCGCAAGGCTCAGCGACGCGACGACGTTTACATTCTGCGGAAAGAGTTCCGCTGCTTCGCGCGCGAACCCATCGTAAAGACAAACCGGCTCATCGACCACCCGTGCTGCGACGTCCTCAGCAACCGTTCCCTTGAATGCGGCGGGGGGTTTGCGCGCGACCAGTGTTACCTCTTCGATATTGCCAATAGCACCGGATGACACTGCGTCAAGCGCCGCAAGCGAGCCCGAGGGAATGGCCACGCGCCGTTTGCACTCTTCAGCCGCGCGTTCGACGCGTGATAAGAAGTCTCGGTCTGCGAACGCTCCGGCGCTCACAGCGAGCAGATCGCGTCCGCTTCGCAACGCCCGTTCGGCGCACTGCTTTAGCGCCGCGTGACCGGCCGCCTCGACTATCACTTCGGTATCGGCACCAAAGAACTCATCAACATCCGCGGTTATTATATCGGCTAGTCCCTCAGTTCGGGCGACGTGGATCTTGGCGGCATCCCCTTCGAGAATCGCCGCTAGCTGAGCGTTGCCGCCGCGCCCATCCAGGATGGCGTAAGCCACCTGCTTTCCGATCGTCCCAAGGCCAATCAGTCCAATTCGCATAATGAATGTTGAGGCATCGATGCGGCACTCGGGTCAATGCCAGAGTGTCCCATCTATTCAGCCACTGCGGCTAAAGCGATCTCGTGATCGAGATCTGCAGGAATCCCGCCGCTCACACCGACGGCGCCGATCACCTTGCCGTCCTCGATAATTGGCGCCGCGCCTTTGCCGACTAGAAAGCGACCGGGACCCAGCCCAACAATGCTCGCGGCAAACAACGGCCGGGCCTTCCAGCGCTCTTCAAGCTCGGCAGTCGAGGCTCGGAAAGCGGTCGCGGTCACCGCCTTTGCCTGCGCAATCTCCGGCGTTATCCAAAGAGCGTTGTCCATTCGCAGCGCGCCAGCAAGATGACCGGCGCTGTCAACGACCACGATCGCCGCATCTACGCCAAGATCAATTGCCTTCGCCTTTCCCTTTCGCAAACATTGCTCTATCCGCTCCAGCTTAAGGTCAGATGACATAGTCCTCCTTGTCTCCACCAGGCCATTCGGGTTCTTTATTCTTTCCGATGGTCTCCCGTTAACGCTCCGGCGTATCGTCCGACCTTCCGTGCACCGCGTACGAGTAAATTCCGTTCATGTGATTCCAACGCTTCCGAGCGGCAATTCGGACACCTTCAATAGCCCGGCGTCGAAGCTCGGGGGTGTTACAGAATCTCTCAGTCATTGTAAAGCCGCGAGCGCTGTGAATTTCGTCGGCGGCAACATGACCGCGGAAAAAACGTATCTCGCGATCATCCGGTTTCCAGCCGTAATGCGTATGCAAAGCGGGAATGATTCGGGGATAGATGTGGGGCGGTTGCGATTCAAGCCCGATCATCAGTGCTGCACACGATACTTCCCAGGGATTCTGATAAACAAAGCGCCAACCCCAGTCCTTGAGCGCCTGAGTCCACGGCAGAACCTCCGCGTTAACAATCTCGTCTCGACTAAGCCCACACGCCGCGGCGTAATCGACCAGCATCTCCAGATGGCGGTCTTGTGGGTCCTCTTCTTCCTTAAGATTCTCGAGTATGCTGTCTTTGACATCTTTCTCTGAACAACTTGCCCAAATAAATGCGAGCCAATTCAGATAGTCCGTGACAAAGTGATAATGTTGTACGACGTACGTCGCGGTCTGACGTTTCGTCAACTCGCCTTTCGCCCACTTGTCGATGAACGGATGATCTTTGCTATGCCGCTCGTCTCTGGCGGCCTTCAAGTCATTCAAGAATGAGCTTTCTTCTGCTTTGGACATGATTCCCCCTGTTTTCTCTTCTGAGAGCCCACATCATGCTCGGGCCTCAGCCTTTTGATTGTGGTCTCCTTGAAAAATGATGCGCGATGATGCGCTCCGATGCGAAAATCGCAACTATGCTGACAGTCAGGAACAAACCAAGGGTCGGCGAGCGCGGGATTGATCCCACATCCACTACAAACAAGTTGTTGACGTCGTGGGACTCGAAGTTTTGATCGATGACCGAGTTTTTTGGATCAACACCGGCCCGGCACCCGCCGACTAGCCACTTGAAGGTCAGCCCGCCGCGCGGAATGATGGGTTCGGGGATAATCTTTTTCGCTCCCATTTTTTCGAGGATCTTCGCTGCGATCTGTTGTCCCGCCTCGAACACCCGCTTGACTTCGGGATGCAAGCTGCGATAAATGCGCTCCTCTTTGCCCGTCTCGCGGTTGTATGCGATGATCTCGGGTCCAAATATCTGGACTCGACTCTCCTTGTCTATTCTCCCGCGCGGCGCGGCCTTCGGCAGCTTGGTATCAACGGCTATGCGGCCGATGTGATGCATTGGTTCGCGCACTTTGAGTGAAGCCTCACTCGGCTTAGCCCATGGATTGCTGACCTGCCGCATAAAATCCTTGTGCGCCGGTCCAAACGCCGGAGCAAGCGGATTGAGCGCCACACGATCCGGAAGGCCGTTGAAAAAGCCGTAAAGAGGCGGCATGCCGTAGCCGTTTAGCAGCACAATGCGGTCTTGTCCGATGCGTGTTTGGAAGTGGTAAAACGCGTCCACGCCACACCAACCATCCATCCCTGATACCTTCTCGTCAAAGATCCCAACCACCCCGACCTGCCCGCCTTCACCATAGTGACCATCGATGTTGCTACCGACGTTCGGATTCTCGACTATCAAATTCGGGCCGCAGTCTTCCTTCGATCCGTAACCCGAGGCATAAAAGAGCGGCGGCGTCTCGAGATCGCCGCAACTGACGATCACTTTCTTCGCCAGCACGGTGATCTCTTTTGCATTGGCCCAATCGGCGAATTCATCACCGGGGTATGCTTCATCGGGCAGGTCGAGCTTCTTTATTACGACACCACGCGCGATTGCTTTCCCGCCGCTGCGCTCGATAATGACCCGTTGCGCCCGTGCGTTTGGAATTATCTCGACGCCGTTTCGCTGTGCTATGGGAGCGTGGGTGATTAGAGTGGACATTTTCGAGTCATACTTGCAAATCTGACGATCCGCACAATGACCGCAGAATATACAGTTCTTTGCGGCGCGCGAATCGCCACGCCTGATTTCGTACGACATCTCCTCAGCTGTTTTCTTGAACAACTCCGAGGCTCGGCGGTTCGAGAGAACTTCATCAGCCTGAGGAGAGACATTGAAGACTCTCCTGGCCTCTTCGACAGCGGGTTTGAAATTCTCCTTCGTCCAATCAACCCCGGTTTCCGCTTGCCAATCATCGTAGTCCTCATCAAACGGGAACCACGCGCCGCTGCCGAATATCAACGAACTGCCGCCAACGCCTCGCCCTCGCCCGTGCGGCGTGACATAGCTGCGGCCGAACTTGATGTCCTTAGGAATATTGGTATACATCTGCCTGCGGAGCGCTATCCCGTAGCCTGGCTTTGGGTCGCCCCGCAGATACGCGCCGGCTTCGATCATACCGATCTTCAGCCGCCTCCCGGTGTCCGGGTCAACTCCGCCTTCGGACAGCTTGGCAGCCAGTATGCAACCCGCCGTCCCCCCACCCACTATGACAACGTCATAGTTCCTCACTTCTGGCATGATTCACCCCCGAGCCGCTTGGCTCCATGATTTACGAGCGTTTCGTTCTCGTCTTGTTGATGGCGTCGCGCACCGCGTCGTAGTCAGGCTTGTTGCCGGGCTTAAGATCGAGATTGCGGTACCGTACGATTCCGTCGCCATCGATCACATAGACGGTTCGCTTGTTGAATCCAAACTTTGGATCGAAGCTACCGTACGCCCTTGCAACCGCATGATCGTGATCGGAGAGCAGAGCAAAGGTCAGGCTGTGATGCTTGGCCCATTCTCGATGCGAGAAAACGTAGTCGCCGCTGATACCCAATATCACTGCCCCAAGCTCTCCTAGATCTTTAAACGTATCTCGCAAAGTGCACACCTCGGTCGTGCATCCGGACGACCAGTCGGCAGGATAGAAAGCCAGCACTACCGTCTTGCCGGCGTACTGTGACAGACTCATCCCCTCTTGGGCGTTGTACTTCAACTCATCCTGGGTTGCGTAGGGCAACTTAAAGTCTGGCGCCTTTTGGCCAACCTCCGGGCCACCCTTGTCATCGCCTGTCATGGCGATGGACGCAACAACGAGTGACGACCCAAGGAACATGAGAGTTATGCAGCGCAGCGTTTTTCTTAACATTTCATCCCTCCTTATTCACGGTCAGTTGGTAAAACAGATGCAGACAACTCCGAATTTCGGAAGCGAGCTTGCGATAGGTTTTCATTGCCTTCGTTGTCCGCCTCAGCACAGACCCTAGACTTATCGGCAATAGCCAGCAGCTCCTCTCGCAATTCGGCAAGGACATCTTCAGACGCTCCAGAACCATGCAGACTCCACCAGGTGAACATTTCGACCCCCTTCACTGCACGTCTTTCAGTTGGTAATCACGATCAATCCCTTCTCTTAGCGCCGCTTGAACGCCTTCAATATTTCATCGTACTGCGAACGGGTGTAGTAACCCTTTATTGAAGGGTCCGCGTCATACTCCGGAATCCACTCTTCGCGTAAAAGTTCATCCGAGTTGCCGTACTTTGCGGCGATGCGGCGAATCTCCGGATCGTCGAGCAGCATGAGATGCCCAAGTTCGACGATCTTCTTTCCGTTTACATAGACCGTTGGGAAGGCAAGAAAGACATCGTTGTGCCACGTGGGTAAATCCTCTTTAAGGCCATCCAACCCAGACCATCCCTTACCGAAGCCAATGTGCATAAATCCGGAACGTTTGATCTCGCACCACCAGTAGTTGTATGAGCCCTGCTCTATGAAATACTTGGAGTTAAAGAAGTCCGGTCTAATGACTTTTGGATTGGTGCCGAAGTACACGCCCTCGACCCACGCTACGCCCTTACCGTGCGGGAATCCATAATCTACGGCCTTGTACTTCTCAATACCTTGCCGCCATTCCTCTGTTGCAGGGCCTTCACCTTCGACTTTCACTATTTGACCGCCCTCGATATAGAGTTTCAATGGCGCGGTTGGGCCGGTGGCCAGGGAAGTTGTTACAATCACGCCGCGAGCATCCGGTTTCTTCGACAACCCGGGCGAAATCTTATTGTGGATAAACATGTATTCCATGCGGTGAGTGAGTGGGACTTCGATGCGGTTCAGATCGTACGCGAAGTGCTGGCGTATCCAGTCGCGGTCGACATCCTCGGTAAAGGTAAGGTCTGTCCCGAGCTGGTTAGTTATGCGAATGACCTTGGCGCCGCCATCCACGTCGGTCAGCTCGTATAGCTTTCGTTGGAGCGCCACATCGAGCTCTGCCGGATAAGTCGTCCACTTGGTAAAAGCCAGTTGCTCTCGCGTGTAGATATTGCCCGGCAATCCTATACGGCCGCGGTTCCACTTTTCTTCAACCGTCTGCCGGCGGATGCCGTGATTTATATTAATCGGAGCGAGCACAAGTGTGACATCGGCTTTCATAATCGCGGAGTCCAGCCACGTAGGCCACCAGCTTGTCGGTTCCGACCCCATCGGCCCGGCTTCGGGCCTTGAGCGATGCGACGTAAGGTCGAGTGTCACGACATCGACAATAGCGCCGCGCTCTCTTGCTGCTCGTGCCCAGGCTTCGGTGATAAGGGGATCGCCGGTCCTGGAATCATCAACTATCAGCACCTGCTCGCCCTTCTGAAGCTTGGAGCCGTGCTCAATGTAGTATCGAGTACCGGGCATCAACTGCTCGACTGAGGTTACCTTGTACTGGTCGGGGATTGTCGGCTTGCCGGTGCTCGTTGGGAAGTACGAGATGATTTTGTTCTCTTTGCCGTCTTGTTTCTCCTGCTTCCCCTGTCCTGACGCACGCGGCATGAACAAGAGAACAGCAGTCATCACAAAAATAGCCCAATATGCTCGCTTCATTTCTTCGTCGTCCCCTCTCGATGGAAACCCAAGACGCTAAACGCGATTCCCGCTAGTCACGGTGTTTCTTTGCCGCGCCCATTGTATCTTTCACAACTTTCCCTCCCTTCATGACGAACTTCACATCCTCCATAACCGACATATCGGTCAGCGGGTTTGCGGCGACCGCGATCACATCAGCGAACCTGCCGGGTTCGATGGACCCGACATCTTTTGATAGGTTCAACAGCTCCGCCGCAACCGAAGTCGCCGACATGATGGCTTGTTGTGCCGGCATGCCCCACTTAACCATCAGCGATAACTGCCGAGCATTTGCGCCGTGAGGGATGATGCCGGTGTCCGTGCCAAAGGCGATGCGAACGTCGCCTTTTACCGCCTTGATAAAACTCTCGCGTTTGATCTCGTGCAGCTTTCGAGCTTTCTCAATCGCATAAGCGGGTGTCTTGCTCTTCTCGCCCTGGACCAGCGTGTATTCCGATGTGTAGATCGTCGGCCCGAGATACGCGCCCTGTTGCTTGAATAACGCCACCGCTTCATCATCGAGCACGCTGCCATGCTCGATAGACCTGACTCCGGCTCGCAGAGCCGATTTCGTCCCATCGACTCCGTGAGAATGCGCCGCGACGTAACGCCCAAACCTGTGCGCCTCATCGACCGCCGCCTTCATCTCCTCGAACGAAAACTGTTCCCTGCCGGGATCATCTCCGGCAGTGTATATCCCCCCAGTCGCGGCTATCTTTATCCAGTCGGCTCCCCACTTGATCTCTTTACGCACCGCCTTGCGAACTTCGTCCACGCTGTCGACGATTTCGCCAAATCCTGCAATATTCAACTCCGGTGCGGTGTTGTTGTTGTCTGCGTGGCCACCTGTTATCGAAAGTAGATGGCCGGCGGCGACGATTCTCGGCCCCTGCACTCTCCTGGCGTTGATCTCGTCTCTCACGATGAGGTGTGCGTAGTACGGATCCATGTCACCAGGATCACGAATTGTCGTGAATCCTGCATCGAGGTCCTTCTGCGCGTTGACGAGCCCCTCGATTGCGTTGAGCGCGGACGATCGTTTGAGATATGAGTCCTGCGTGTACCCGGCATCCGGAATTATGTGCGAATGCACATCGATCAAGCCCGGCAGGACCGTAGCTCCACTGAGATCAATCACCGTCGCGCCTGGCGGAATGGTCAAGCTCTCGGCTTTCGCGACGGCCTCGATTCTCTCACCGCGAACTATTATCACCATCCCATCCTGAGCTTGACCGGTGCGCCCGTCGATTAGCTTGCCGCAACGAATCGCCACAATCTGGTCCGCGCCTTGTTGAGCGAATGCATTCTGACCAATGATAGTGACAAGAAAGATCGCTATGCCGATGGCCAATTGCCTGTTGAATCGCATCAGTAGACTCCCTCCCGCCGCCTCAAGCGATGCCGGCATCTCTTCGCATTTTCATTTGCTTGCTCCTGGCATCGCCGACTCGTGTAGATGAATCATGACCCAGGCTCCGTCGCGTTTTTCAAAGACATAGCTGCCGCGCCCGCTGCCCATCTGAGGCTTGGCGCCAACGACGCCGGAGAAACTCCAGTGGCAGGTCACGATTGCAAGCCGTCCGTAGACTTGCACCATCGGCTGGCGTATGTTGATCGCCATGCTCCCAATCGCCGGCAGATACCCTTCCAAGCTTTTGCGCATCTCCTTCCAACCCTCGATCCGAAATGGATTGCTGGGGTCAGGCCCACGGCCTCGCGCCTCGACACTGGATATGCAGC
>CAZOOE010000013.1:2356-29743 GCA_964581275.1 uncultured Clostridia bacterium | reverse complement strand
GGAAAGACTCCACCGCAGTTCGGGGCTTTGTTGGTGCGAAAACCGATACCGGCGACTATGCGAGCGCAGGGAAAAGAACCCGAGACTTTCGGGCGGAACAGCCCGCCGAAGGGGACTTGCGGGCCGAGCTTGGCGAGATCGAAGTAGAAACAGGGCGATACGCAGAAGGCGCGTCTGAGTATGAACGCGCCGCCCGCGATTCAAAGGGACCCACCTTGCTACGCGCGATGCTTGGCCGCGCGCGAGTGCTTCTCATTCAGGGAAAAGAAGACGAAGCGCGAACGCTGGCTCAGGAATTCGTTCGCTATTACAACAACAGCTCGCCGCGCTCAGCGGAAGAACTCACGCTCATCGCAGAAGCACTGGTCATCCTCGAGAAGTACAAAGACGCGAACGAGCTGTTTATCGATGCGCGAGAGGCCGATCCGACTTTCGTCGATGCGTTCATCAGTCAGGGCGACCTGCTAAACGAAAAATACAACTACGGCGATGCGGCGAGCCTCTTCCAGGATGCGCTCAAGATCAATCCGAACTCGGCCCGCGCGCTAATCGGTTTAGCGAAGAGTAAGCGGTTCGAGTCAAATGAGGCGCAACTGGCTTCGATTTACAAAGCGCTGGAAGTGAACCCGAACTGCGTCGGCGCGCTTGTCGCTCGGGCTTCGATTGACGTTGAGTCGGACAACTACGAAGCGGCCACGCAGGTGATCGATCGGGCGCTCAAGGTCAACCCAAACGCGCTTGACGCCATTGCAGTTCGCGCCGCGATGTTCTATCTGGGCGACAAAAAGGGAGATTTTGACTCAGAGGTCAACCGCGCGCTGGCGATCAACCCGCGTCCCGGCGAGGTGTTTGACACGCTCGCGCAATACGCAGTCAACAACCGACGCTATACCGATGCAGTCGGATTTGGCCGCCGGGCGGTAGAGCTATCACCAAACCTCTGGAGCGCAAGGACCCAGCTTGGCATTCAGTTGCTGCGAGTTGGCAAGGTTGAAGAAGGCCGCGCTGAGCTCGAGCGAGCGTTTAAGGGCGACCCATTCAACGTGTGGGCCAAGAACACACTTGATCTGCTTGACTCAATCAAAGACTACGTTGACACCATCCGCGGTCCTTTCCTTATCAAGGTTTCGCCAAAGGAGAGCGGCGCGTTGGCGGCGTACGCGGCGGATCTTGTAGACGAGGCGCACAGGAAGCTTACCTCCAAGTACCGCTTCACTCCACGCGCGCCGATTTCGGTTGAGGTCTTCGCCAACCACGAAGACTTTGCCGTTCGTTCGCTTGGACTGCCCGGTCTTGGCGCTCTCGGGGTCTGCTTTGGTCAGGTCATCGCGATGGACAGTCCATCCGCGCGAAACACAGGTGAATTCAATTGGGGAAGCACACTTTGGCACGAATTCACTCACGTGATAACGCTTGAGGTAACTGACCATCGGATACCCCGCTGGTTCTCTGAGGGGTTGTCGGTGTATGAAGAGCGGCGGGCGCGGACGGGCTGGGGTGACAATTGGTCGCTCGAGAACTTGAAAGCAATAAAGGACGGCCGTTTCGTCAAGATCAACGATCTTGACGCAGCGTTCACGCGTCCGAAAAGACCCGATGGAGTGCCACTTGCCTATTTTCAAGCATCGCAAGTTTGCGAGTTCGTGGACGAGAAGTTCGGCTTCGACGCAATTCTCAAGATGCTTGCACTCTACAAGGAGAACGCCGGGACGCCCGATGTGCTGAACCGTGCGCTGAAGCTTACGCCCGCCGATTTCGACCGCGCGTTCGGCGACTACATCAAGGCTAAGACGAGCGCCTGGCTCGACGCAATCGGCACCGGACCGGGTCGCGCGGCAGCTCAACCAGCATCCGCTCAGCCCGCGTCAGCGGTTCAGCCCGCATCAAAGGACGCGTTGCTTGCTCTGCTCGGCGAACAGCCGAATGACTACTTCGCGCACCTGCGGCTTGGCGCGATCTACAAGAACGAAGGCGACGCGGATAAGGCAGTCGAGCACTTGCGACGCGCATCGGAGTTGTTTCCCTACTACGCCGGGGAAGGGAATCCGTACGTGCTATTGGCCGATATCTACGAATCGCGCGGGCAAAAGGGCGAAGCGGCAGCCACGCTCGAGACTTTTGTTCGATACAATGAGACCGATGCCCGTGCGTTGCCGAGGCTGGCCCGGCTCAAGCTCGGCTTGGGCGATCGCAAGGGCGCAGTTGAGGCACTCAAGCAGAGCTTCTATATACAGCCGTTCGATGCAAGCTTGCACAAGCTCGCGGGGGGTGTTTATCTTGAGCTTGGCAACCCCTCAGAAGCGATTCGTGAGTTCCGAGCACGGATAGCACTTGCGCCCCCCGATCTGGCAGAAGCTCACTATGATCTTGCTCGTTCGCTTGATGCGGCGGGCGATTATGCCGAAGCAAAGCGTGAGGTATTGCGGTCGTTGGAGATCGCTCCTGGGTTTGATAAAGCGCAAGAGCTGTTGTTGAAGCTGAGGGCGAGCAAGTAAGGGATTTCGAATGTCGAATTGCGAATTAAAGAATGAGGGGAGGTTTCAACTCTCAAGTATCTCAAATCTCAGATCTCAGATCTCAAATTTCAAATCTCAGATCTCGGATTTCAGATCTCGGATTTCAGATTCCAGATAATCTGAAATCTAAAATTATTTGAAATCTGAAATTATCTGAAATTTGAAATTTGAAATTTGAGATCTGAGATCTGAGATCTGAGACGGACTGAAACCTGGGGTCATCGCTGTATGAGAACACTCATCTTCATCATAGTCTCGTTAGCAGTCGCGCTAACCCCGGCAACTCTCTCGCTAGCTAGCGCGACCGCCGAAAAACCGTTTCACTACGACGACGATCGGCTCGGCGAAAAGAAAGACGAATCGGACAGGTTCAAGTTTGCTCGCGTGAAGATCGCTCCAATGTATCCCGGCGCGTTTTTAGGCGATCGCGGCGAATATTGGTCGCACGATTATCCGGAAGCTGGGTTGCACTTCTCAAAGATTCTTTCGGAGTTGTCCAAACTGCAAGTCGTGCTTGATGAAAATGAATACATCTTTTCCTTCGACGATCCAAACCTGATGAAGTACCCCTTCGCATACATGTGCGAGGTCGGCGTCATGCAATTGACCGATGCTGAGATCCAGGGAATGCGCGAGTATCTCTTGCGCGGTGGGTTTCTCCTGATAGACGACTTCCGGGGATCATATGACATGCGCAATCTGGAATACCACTTGAAACGCGCATTCCCTGAGCCTGAGTACAAGATGAAACCGCTTGACATAACTCACCCGATATTCAACTGCTTTTTTACGATCAAGTCGCTCGACGTCCGCCCGCCCTACGGACGCTACAAGCCCGAGTTTCTCGGGTTTGAAGACAAACACGGGCGGCTCATGATGGTCATCAACTACAACAACGACGTTAGCGATTACTGGCAATGGTCCAACGACCCATTCATGCCGATCGATGATACAAACAGCGCTTACAAATTCGGCGTCAACTATGTGTTCTACGCGTTGACGCACTGAAAACGGGTTCCTGGTTTCTGGTTTGGCCGATCAGCCAGAAACTACAAACCAATAGACCAGAAACGAGAGACCGAACCGGAGAGAGAATGGCAATAGATACCAAGGAGATCGTAAGAGAAGACGAGTTACTGGACAAGCTCGTCGCCGCGCGGGAACAGGTCCTTAGCGAAGTGCGCAAGGTTATCGTCGGTCAGGACGAAGTTATCGATCAGACTCTCATCTCGCTTTTCGTCGGCGGCCACTCGCTTGTTACCGGCGCCCCCGGCCTCGCGAAGACCCTGTTGATACGAACTCTCGCCAACGTGCTCGACTTGTCATTCAAACGAATTCAGTTCACGCCTGACCTGATGCCGTCAGATATCACCGGAACGGACATCATCGAGGAAGACCGCTCGACCGGTCATCGCAAGCTTGAGTTCATTCAGGGGCCAATCTTCGCCAACATCATCCTCGCGGACGAAATCAACCGCACTCCTCCCAAGACTCAGGCGGCGCTGCTGGAGGCGATGCAGGAAGGTTGCGTGACGGTTCAAGGGACCACTTACACTCTGCCAAAACCGTTTTACGTGCTGGCGACTCAGAACCCCATCGAGATGGAAGGCACCTATCCGCTGCCCGAAGCTCAACTCGACCGATTCATGTTCAACGTCCAAATCGGATACTTGAACGAAGACGATGAAGTCGACGTGGTAAATCAAACGACCTCGGTTCAAGACATCAGTTTCGAGCGCAACGTGACCGGTCCAGACATCCTCGCGTTTCAGCGGTTAGTACGGCGGGTGCCGGTGGCGGAATCGGTCACCCGATACGCGGTGAAACTCGTCGGAGCGAGCCGGCCGGGGTCAGACGGCGCGCCTGATTTCATAAAGCGTTGGGTGAACTGGGGAGCGTCGCTTCGAGCCTCGCAGTTCCTGATCCTCGGCGGAAAGGCCCGGGCGGTGATGAGTGGCCGTTACAACGTTTCGGTCGAGGACGTACGTACGCTTGCCTATCCAATATTGCGGCATCGCATACTGTTGAACTTTCACGCCGAGTCTGAGCGCGTGAAGCCGGACGATGTAGTTCGTCGATTGATCGAAACGGTTCCAGAGCCCAAGTCTGGCCTTTGAGGTCGAGATATGAGTAGTTCGTAGTCCGGCCTTCATCAGGCGGAAGTTCGTAAGGTGTTTTAACCGTCGTCTATTCTGCAAACTTCCGCCTGACTGAAGGCCGAACTATGAACTGAGTCCTGTTTCAATGCGGTTATGATTCAAGCCAACGCTCAACCAATCGGAACCCGATTCCTCGCGCCGGAAATCCTTGCGCGGATAAGCTCGCTCGAACTGATCGCGCGATCTGTCGTCGAGGGATTCATCGCCGGGCTGCATCGTTCTCCCTATCTCGGCTTCTCGACCGATTTCGCCGAGCATCGCCAATACATGCCCGGCGACGATCTGCGACATCTCGACTGGAAGCTACTCGCTCGAACCGATCGGCTATACATCAAGAAGTATCAAGGCGACACCAACGCCCGGATTCACATTCTCATCGACTCGAGCGCGTCGATGGGCTACGCGAGCGGCGAAGTAACCAAGCTTCAATATGCACAGTATCTGGCGTCTTCGCTCGCGTTTCTTGGAGTCCGTCAGCACGACTCAGTCGGGCTTGTGGCTTTTGATGAAGCGGTAATCGAGCACGTGCCGCCAGGCTCCCGGTCCGGCCATCTCCGCACGATCCTCGGGGTGATCGAGCGGCTGGCGCCGGGTCGAGGCACAACCATCGCTGACTTGTTGAACCGTACAGCAGAGCTCCTGACGCGGCGCGGTATCGTAGTGCTGATATCGGATCTTTATGATGAACCAGAGCGCGTGATTGAAGGGCTCGAGCATCTTCGTTTTCGTGGCAACGACGTGATCGTTTTTCAGGTGATGGATAGCCAGGAGCTGCAATTTGACTTTGTCGAGCCGGTGGTGCTTGAAGACGCCGAGACCGAAGAGCAGCTACACGTATTGCCCGACGTCCTGCGCGATGAGTATCTCCGAGCGGTCGACGCGCATATCGGATCGCTGCGCGAAGGAGCCGCCCGGAACCGAATCGACTACGAGATGCACCGGACATCTGAGCCGCTTGATGCTGCGCTGTTTGCGTACCTGGCTCGACGGTCTCAGTTTGGATGAGGCTTTGTTAGACACCTTATACCTTACTGCGTAGTTGGCTCATTGGCGAACTCACTGCTCGGAGATTGGCCGTCCACGAGAGACGTGGACCTGCTTGCCGATATCAAGGGGAAACACGTTAAGCCATTCTCCGAGGCGCTTCAATCTGACTTCTACGCCGACTGAATGTGACATGGCTTTTCTGAACCCAATCTTCTTACTCGGAGCCATCGCAGCTGGGGTACCGGTGCTCGTCCATCTTGTGCGACGAACACGCGCCCCCAGAGTCCCCTTCCCCTCGCTGATGTTCCTCCGAAAGATCGAACAAAAGACTATTCGCCGCCGCAAGCTGCGCAACTTATTGCTGCTGTTGATGCGGTGCGCGGCGCTGCTGATCCTCGCGGTTGCCTTCTCGCGGCCTTTTTTCACCGGCTCGACTCCGGTTTCCGCCGCCGGGGATCACACCAGCACCGTGATCTTGATCGATGGTTCCTACAGCATGCGTTACGGCGAGGTGTTCAATCGGGCGCGGCAGTCCGCACGGAACATGATTAATGATGCCGCTGGAGACGAACAGCTCGCAGTCGTGCTGTTCGCGAAAAACTATCAAGTGTTAATGCCGCTCAAGGCGGATCGCGCCGAAGCGTCGATGGCGGTGAGTCAAATGCAGCCGGGGCTTGATTCAACAGACTATCTGCAGGCGATTCAAGCCGCCGACGCAATCTTGAAGGATGCGAGTCGCGGCCAGCGCCGCGTCTATCTTATCTCCGATTTTCAAGAAGCCGGTTGGAACCGCACGGCGCCTCAGGTCAAGCTGGCACCCGACGTGAAGCTCTTTCCAATTGATGTGTCCGAAGCGAAAGTCGCGAACCTCGCGGTGTCCGGCGTCATCGCCGATCCGGTGGTCTACACCCAGAAGTACGCTGGTAAGGCCGTCGCGCGCGTCAGCAACTTCGGTACAGACGACGTAGACACCGCCGCCATCGAGTTGAAGCTCAACGATCTGCCGGTCGAGCGAAAACCGCTCAAGTTGAACGCCGGTGGAATACAGAACGTCGAGTTCACAGGGTTCAACGTGCCGGAGGGCTCGAACCGCGCGACCGTCGACATCACCGGCGACAACTTCACGCTCGACAACAGGTTTTTCCTCGCGATCCGGCGAGAAGATCAAACTAGAGTGCTGGCGATCGAAACCGCGGCGCGCGGGCGCAGCGAGAGTTTCTTTCTTCAGCAATCGCTCGCCGCGGGGGAAAACAATCAGCATGCATTGACGCTGAAGACTGCGGGCAGCGTGAACCCGACGGAGCTTGATCCATACAGAGTGGTGATTCTGAACGATGCGGCCGGGATCAGCCAGGGGCTCGCCGCCGGCCTCATTGCATTTGTTGAGCGCGGCGGGGGACTGATAGTGGCGGCCGGAAAGCACACCGACGCCGGCGACTTCAATCGATTGCTTGGGCCGATTGCTCCCGCCCAGCTTGGTGAAGTTGTTCAATCACGCGGATACGCTCTGATGAGTCAGGTGAAGACCGACCATCCGATCTTTGGAGCATTTGCTCGCAGCGGTCGGTTGACCTCGACGCGAGTCTACGGCTATCACCGCGCTACGGCGAAGGAGGGCGCGCTGGTTATCGCGGCGCTGGATGACGGGAGCCCGATGGGGGTGAGGGTCTGGGCGTGAAGGGGTAAGGTCCTGCTTATCAAGACACCATTTGATACCGCCCGGAACGACCTGCCGTTGACCCTTATGTTTCTTCCGCTAGTGCGTGAGATGGTCGAGTATTTGGGAGGCCGGGAGCAGGCATCGTCTTATACCATCGGGCAGGCATTTACGACGCCCGCCGATCAAGACGGCTCGCTGCCGGCGGTGGATAGCCCGGGCGGAAAGCGAATTGATGACACCAGAAAAAATTCATCCGGCGAACAGTCGTTGGATGCGAACGAGATCGGGTTCTACCGGCTACGTTATCGGGATCGTGACGAATTCGTCGCAGTGAATCTCGACACCAAGGAGTCGGATCTGACCAAACTGAACGTCGATGAGCTTATCGCCAGCATTACTCTGGCGCCAGGAGATGCAAATGCACAGCCTGCGCAGTCGTCTCGACTGACTTCGGAAGAAAAAGAGGCGAAGCAGCGACTATGGCTGCCACTGCTGTTAACGGCACTCGCGTTGTTTCTGACTGAAGCAGTCATCGCTCGGCGAATTCGAGTTCCGAAGTTGATTTGAGAGGGAGAGCCACGCGGAGCACGGGGACAAGAGAGACTGTTTGACGAGGGATGGAGAGTGCCCAGACCGGGTGAACGGGATTAGTTAGCGTTTCTGTTCCTTCGCAGCGTTCCCTGTACTCCCCGTGGTTCCGTCGTTGGTCACGTGGCGGAACCGGGTTATACTCAGTCCATTAGCTTCAAGGAGGATAGCGGGATGAGTCCTCAATTGCAGAACGTCAGCGAAGTTATCAATCAGGTCCGAAGGCGAATTCGCACCGGCCAGGTGCTGCGAGGCGCGGCCGTCACCCTCGCTGTTGCGGCTGCGTCGCTTTTGATCGTTGGCATGGTAGCAGGGCTGCTCAAGCAGAGGCACGCCGCTCTGATCGTGCTTCGACTGGTGCCGGTCATCCTGACTTTGGCGGCTGTGTGGCTATTCTTGATTCGCCCTTTACGCACCAAGATAAGCGATTCCAAGATAGCCCTGCTGATTGAAGAGAAATGCGAACTCGAAGACAGGCTGGTCACCGCGGTGGAGTATGCCGAAGGTCCGCGCGAAGCCTCGCCCGCGATAGTCGATCGGCTGATGTCGGACGCATCACGGCGATCCTCATCCGCGGATCTCGACGGCGTAGTCGATCCGCGCCGGGCGTACGCATACGGTGGGGCCGCGACGCTTATACTCCTCGCGTTGATATGTACTCTGGTGCTCTCAGCTCGGTCGGTCTCAAGCGGACTGTCGGCGTTGTATTTGGCGGATGACGAATCGGTCGCGGCCAGCTCGATGTTTATAAACGTGACCCCCGGGACCGCGCGCGTCCCACGCGGTTCGGATCAGAAACTAAAGGCGACGCTTGCGGGTTTCGATTCGACGATCGCTCAGGTGTTCATGCGCAAAGCTGGCGCCGACAACTGGCAGGCCCACACCATGGAGCCCGCCAAAAACAATGATGAGTTTCAGTTTCTCATCTTCAATATTCAGGACTCGGTCAGCTACTACATCGAAGCGAAAGACGTCCGGTCGCCGGAATTCTCGCTGGAAGTGGTAGATCTCCCGTTCGTAAAGCAGATCGACCTGGTGTTGAACTTTCCAGCCTACACCAGGCTTGCGAACAAGAAGATCGAGAACGGCGGAGAGGTTGCCACGCTCAAGGGTACCGTAGTCGAGGTCGCGGCTCAGTTGAGCGCTAACGCAAGGACTGCCCGGATCGTCATCAGCGACGGCACAAAAGTCGAGATGACCCGCGCTGATGACACTCACTTCATCGGGCAGTTTACGGTCAAGCAGAACGGGACATATCGGATCGAGCTTACCAGCGAAGGCGGAGAGCGCTACAACGGCTCTAACGAATACGACATCACTGTGCTCGATGACCACGCGCCGACGGTTGTGATCGATAAGCCAGGGCGCGACATGAAGGTCAGCAGCATTCAAGAAGTCTTCACCCAGGTGCGCGCGGAGGATGACTTCGGCGTGTCGTCGGTCGAGCTTTACTATTCGGTGAACGGAGGCGAGGAAAAGAAGGTACAGTTGCAAGACCTGAAGAGCGATGCCGCGCACACGCTGTCCGGGGCGCACACCTTTTTCCTAGAGGAGTACGGGCTCCAACCGGGAGATTTCATTTCGTACTACGCAAAGGCGCGGGACAATTCGGCCAGCCCGCAAGAATCGACTAGTGATATTTATTTCATGGAAGTGCGGCCGTTCGATCGAGAGTTCCGACAGGCACAGCAACAGGGTCAGGGCCAGAGCGGCGATCAAGAATCCAACGCACTAACACGCCGGCAGCGCGAAATAATCGCCGCGACCTTCCGGGTTCAGCGCGAGCTTTCGACTTACACGCCGCCGGAAAAGGATGAGAACTTTGGCGCAGTGACGCTGAGCCAGGAGAAGCTCAAGGCCGACGCAGAGAGCCTCGCGGAACGTATTCGGCGGAGACTGGGGGATCAACTCAACTCGCAGCCTGACTACGCTAAGCTCGTCGAGAATATTGGGCAAGCAGCCAAGGAGATGGCCAGCGCGATCGACCAGCTGCGAGCGAAAAAGACTAAAGAGGCGCTTCCGCCCGAGCAGCGGGCGTTGCAGCAGTTGCTGCGAGCCGAAGCGATCTTCCGAGAGATTCAAGTCGCTCAAGGCGGTCAGGGTCAAGGCAAGAGCCAACAAGACCAGCAGGAGTTGGCAGATCTTTTCGAGCTTCAGCTCGACAAGATGAAGAACCAGTACGAGACCGTCCAGCGCCAGCAGCAAGAGAGTCAAAGCCAGCAGCAGGATGAAATCGCCCGGCGGCTTGCTGAGCTTGCGCGACGCCAGCAACAGCAGCTCGAGCAGAGGATGCGATCGCAAATGCAGCAGCAGGGCGGCGGCGGAGGCGGGTCACAGCGGCAGCAACAGGAAATGATCGACGAAGCGCAGAAGATGGCTCGTGAGCTTGAAAAGTTATCGCGCGACCGCCGCGACCCGAAGCTCGCCGAGGCCGCCCAGCAAATGCAGCAGGCTGCCGATGAATTGAAGCGCGCACAGGCGTCTCAATCGCAGTCGTCTTCTTCACAACAAGCTGGAGGGGAATCGACAGCCCAGCAACTTCGCGCACTCGACCGAATGGAACAGGCCCGGAGAATGCTCGAATCAGCGCAACGCGCCGGCGGGCAGCAGAACGTGCAGAAACTTAGACAACAAACCGAAGAGGCGTTGAAACGTCAGGAAGAGATCTCACGCAACATAGATGAGCTGGCCCGCAACGGACAGTCGGGAAACGCCGGCGAAGAAAAGAAGCAACAGATTAGCGATCGCAAGCAATCGCTTGCGGATCAAGTCGCCGGCCTGGAGCGCGACATCGATCAAGCGGCCCGAGGCATGGGGCAGGACGGTCAGCAGGCAAGCGACAAGCTGCGCCAGGCCGCGGGCGCGATTCGGCAGAATCGGATCCCAGATCGTATTCGACAGAACCAGGAACTAGTCGCCAAGGGCTGGTACGATCAGGCCCGCGAACGCGAGCGGGTCATCAAAGGTAGTCTCGAGGAGGTGCTTAAGGACATTCAAGCAGCAGAAGGAGGTGCAGCGAAGGGAGCAAAAGGGGAGAGTCTGGAAGACGCGCTGAATCGTGCGCGCGAACTAGCTGACAACCTCGAATCGCTGCGTCGTAAGATGGAATCGGGTGAACAGCAAGGTCAGAATCAGAATGGCCAACAGCAGGGCAGGCAAGGTCAGAATCAACAAGGCCAGCAGGGGAATCAGTCCGGACAACAACAGTCTCAAAACGGCCAGCAGAGCCAGTCTCAGGGCAGCCGCGGCCAGCAGGGCCAGCAGGGTCAACAAGGCCAGCAGGGTCAGCAGGGCCAGCAGGGTCAGCAGGGCCAGCAGGGTCAGCGGGGCCAGCAGGGTCAGGGCGCACAGGGTTCCCAGCAGGGCGGGCGTCCAACAACCGGCAGCATCGATGACCCGAGGTCAATGGGCGGTGGCCCTCCTGTTGGCGGACAGCGACAGCTCGAGAGCGAGCTGCGACAGCGGCTCGCCGATGCCGAAGAGTTGAAACGCGCGCTGGGGCATAACAGCGATCTCGCAAAGGATCTCAATCGCGCAGTAGATCAGTTGCGACGTATCAACTCGAATGCGTTTGCGGATCCGTCGCAGCTTGCGTTGCTAAAGAACGAAGTGATCGACCCGCTTCGTCAATTAGAGATCGAGCTTGCGCGAAGGCTTCAGGCGAAACTCGGCAACAACGGGCCCGGCGCGCTAAGCGACGGCGACGCCCCGGATCGCTATCGCAAGATGATCGAGGATTATTATCGAAGGCTGTCGGCGCGTTCGCCGGAGCCGAAACCTTGAGATGAGCGGAGTTCAGTTTATGAAGAGGAGAGAATTCTTGAAGCGGCTGATAGTGGTTAACCTGCTGGTTGTGTTTCTTATGAGCGCGGCCGCGAGTCGCGTCGCAAATGCTTCTCGCGACCACAAGTCGTTTGCCGCTCTTTCCGCCCGGTTGTCCGAGCCCGGAGGCTATTTCGATTCCGACAACCTCATCTCTAATGAAACCTCTTATCTGCACGTGATGGGGAAACTGCGCGAGATCGGCGTAAATGGCGGCGTGTACATCGGGGTCGGTCCAGACCAAAGCTTCTCCTATATCGCTAAGATTCGCCCCAGGCTCGCCATAATGATCGATATTCGCCGCGACAACCTGCTTCAGCATTTGCTGTTCAAATCTCTGTTCGGCCGCGCCAGAAACCGGATAGAATATCTTTGCGAGTTCTTCGGCAAGCCGTTCCCAAGAACGAAAGGATGGGAGAGTCGCAGCATAAAAGACCTGGTTGATTACGTTGACAGCACCGCCTCTGATCAAAAGCTGTTCGACAAGAGTTTGAAAGAGGTGCGACAGGACGTTTTAAGGTATGGGATACCGCTGTCGCAATCGGATCTCGAATCAATTGGAAAGGTTCAGCGGGCATTTTTCAGCGCCGGTCTCGACATACGCTACTCGAGTTATCACCGCCCTCCCCGTTCAATCTATCCGCCGTATCGAGACTTGCTGCTCGAGACCGATCTCGCGGGCAACCAGCAAAACTACTTCAACTCTGAAGACGACTTTCAGTTTCTCAAGAGGCTCGAGGACCAGGATATGGTCGTGCCGGTGGTGGGCGATCTCTCCGGTCCGCAAGCGGTGAAGGCGATCGGTCAATACATCGCGGAGATCAAAGAACACGTGTCGGCTTACTACGTGTCAAACGTCGAGTTCTACCTTCAAAGGCAAGGGACCTTCGACAAGTTTGTCGAGAACCTCAAATCGCTGCCCATCGATAGCCGGAGCGTGATCATTCGGAGCTATTTTAATTACTACGCGCCGGCGCATCCTCAAGCCGAGCCGAATCACTTCAGCACCCAGTTGATGGAGCGGATCGATGATCTGATCAAGCAGTGCGCTGCCGGCGAGTGCGATTCGTACACCGACATCGTGACCAAGAACTCGATCCTGCTGAAGTGAGAGCAACAAGGGCTTTGCTGAGCGGCGCACACTATCCGTAGACAAAAGTTTGTTGTCCGGGCCTTTCAGGCGGAAGTTCGTAACGCATGCTTCGTAGTGCCTCATGTTCAGCAGTGACTGATACTCGATTTCAGACCTGTTCGATTGCGCCACCCCGATCGGAAACACAATCAGCCAAATGAAACAGGCGCTTGGTTTGTTTCAGTATCGGGTGACCGCCAGACACTGGCTTTGTCGGCAGACATTGGCCGGGCGTTGTTATTGAAGGGACTAAGTCTACCAAACGAGCACGACTTGGCAGGTCAAAGAGAATGGAAGACATTCGGGTGGCAAGTTGGAACGAGTTGAACGAGCGGCTCTACGAGGGGTCGTGGGAAGAGCCACTCGCGCGCTTTCGATCCAACCTGGCGTTTCGCGGGTTGGGTGATTCGTCGTATGACCTGAAGACCGGACTAATACGACTGGGAGGCGCGGCTGAAAAACTCGAAGGGCACTTGATTCGCAACTATCGTAAATACGCGAGGCGTGACTCGGTGCCGGACGATTCGATGTGGAACTGGGTTGCCCTGGCGCAGCATCACGGCCTGCCCACAAGGCTGATCGATTGGACGTTTTCACCATTTGTCGCGATGCACTTTGCAACCGTCAAGCTTCAAGACTACAACCTCGATGGAGTGATTTGGTGCGTCGATTTCGTTAAGACAAATCGGTTGCTGCCGGAGAGGTTCAAGACGCTATTGCAAGAGGAAGGATCTAATGCTTTCACCGTGGATATGCTCAAGCGCGTCGCCGGCGCGTTTGCCGAGTATGATCGGGTTTCGCCCGACGAATTCGTGGTCTTCTTCGAGCCGCCGTCGTTGGACGATCGAATTGTGAATCAGTTTGCGTTGTTTTCAATGATGTCCAGCCCAACGGCGAGACTGGATCGCTGGCTCGAGGAGCATCCGGAGTTGTATAAACGACTGATTATTCCGGCGGCGTTGAAGTGGGAAGTACGCGACAAACTCGATCAGGCAAACATAACTGAGCGCGTGTTGTTCCCTGGACTCGATGGCTTGAGCAGTTGGCTGAAAAGATATTACACGCCTAAGCCGAGGTGACGGACAGGAGAAAGACGAGGGGGAGAGTGGGCGACGAGGCGAGACAAACGTGCGGCTCGCGGAACTCCGCTCGGGTGTTTGACCGCGAGTTTCAGGTTTAGAAATGGAAGCTAGCGACTACGATTTCGAAGTCCAGGGCGAAGTGATCAAGATGATCCACAGTGAACTGCCCGCGGTGCGATGGACTTGCGGCGGCTGTGGCGAGGATGTCTGCACGATCTTTTACGACCCCGGTGTTCAGAGTAAAGTTGTGGTGTGCGACTCGTGCGATATGTCCAACCTGGTGCGATTTGGTTAGCCTTCGTGCCGGGTGGCCTATGTCTGCAGGAGTGTCAGGAGTGGTTTCCGATATGAATAAGGGAATCAGGTCATACGCGTTGCTGCTGGTTTGTTTTGCTGCGGTTAATGCTCAAGAGCATTACGACCAGAAAAGAGAAACATTCAGAAATGGACTTTCCATTGAGGAAATCAGGACCTATCGGCACATGTTCCGCGTCAACCAAAAGCCTGTTGATATGGTTGAGGAAACGAAACTAATGTGCGCCCCTCCTCAATTGGCATATGGCCCGCATTATGACCCGGGAGTCGTTTATTACATCAATGAAATAGCGCGGCTTGGAATTAAGAATTACGCAGACAACAAACTGTTTCCAATCGGCTCAATAATTGTGAAAGAAAAACAGGAGCTAAAGACGGAGGACAGTGTGCAGATCGTTACGGTAATGAAAAAAGTGCGATCAGGAAGGACCGAGGATTCCTGGGAGTTTAGAATGTACGATACGACGAAATGGGCGGAGATAGTCGTTGCCAGGGATGAAACAAGCAGACCTCTCATCCGGACGTGCATCGATTGTCATCGGCGCTATAAAGATAATGACTATGTCTCGGACAAGGGGATTGAACTGTTACGGAGGTGATTCCCGAACACCGGTTGACACACGCATGCACCGGTGATTGGGCGAAAAAAAAGTAACATCGATTCTTTCGGACCTCACGGGCTAACATTGCGGAACATGATCGACGATCCCCGCGAACTCATCGCCGCCATCCAGGAGAAGATCAAGGCTTTCGAGAAACCTGCGGCGCTGGTCTTCAACTGCCACATCACCGGACTCGCGGTCACGCGCTCGCTCGGAAGGCGGGGTGTGCCGGTGATCGGGCTGGATCGCGACGATGCCGGCTACGGTCTTCATTCGTGTTACACAATGGTTTCAGGGCGATGTCCTTACCCGCTCGACGACGAACGCGAGTTCATTGATTTGCTGATGGAAATCGGCTCGGCGCTGAAGCAGAAGGCCTTGCTGTTTCCGTGTCTCGATGAATGGGTGTTTGCGGTCGCGCGCAACGCGAGTGAGCTCGGCGAGTATTTCATTCTTCCATTCTCAGACTTCGAAACCGTCGAGCGCATCCTCGACAAGAATCTGCTTTATCGAAAATGCGAACAACGGCGGATACCAATCCCGAGGACGTTCTATGTTGGGGAACAAAGCCCGGAGCAGATAGCCGGAGAGATCAGCTTCCCCTGCATCGTCAAGCCCGCGCTGCAGCGCGAGTTCACCAATGAGTTCGGCGAAAAAGTCTTGCGTGCAGAGTCGGGTGAAGAGTTTCTCTCGCTGTGCGAGCGCGCCCGCCATCACCCGTTGCTTGCCCAGGAGATCGTCGGCGCGGGCGCTGACAGCTTCTATTCGCTGTGCAGCTACATAAGCCGCGACGGGCAGGCGAAGGGTGTATTTGTCGGGCGCAAGCTCGAGCAATACCCGCCCGACTTTGGCACTGCCTGTCTGGTGGATTCGCATTGGGTCGAGGAGGTCGTGGAGCGCGGTGTTGAGATACTTCGCGACTTTGGCTATCACGGCATCAGCGAAGTTGAGTTTATCTACGACAAACCGAGCGGCGACTTCAAACTGCTCGACATCAACACCCGAGTGTGGAAATGGATCGGATTACCGATTCGCGGCGGGATCGATCTACCCTGGCTGGCATATGCTGACGCGGTGTACGGCAACGTCGAAGCGGCTGGCCGGCAGCGGGACGGGCTCCGGTGGGTCTATTTGAAGGACTATATTGCGCTGCGGCGAGCAAGAGCAGGCGTCGACGAGACCATGCTCACACGACAGGACTGGCTGGATCTGATCACCGGCCGCGCGGAGTCACAGGGCGAAATAGTCGACGCGGTGTTTGCTAGGGATGATCCTGAGCCGTTTGTTCAAATGATCGAAAGCTTGTTTACAAAGCGGAAATACTACTGCGCATGCTAGGCGCATTATCCGCGCAAATCCGTGTGATCAGTGTCATCGGTGGTCTAATCGAAACTTTCCATAGACCTTGGACCTCGATGATTTGACGGATTCACACGGATTGATGATCTTACGGAAATGGCTTATGAAAAAAGTACGATTCGGATTCTGGATGCCGATATTCGGCGGCTGGCTGCGAAACGTCGAAGACGAACAGATGCACGCGACGTTCGAGTACAACAAACGCCTTGCTCAGCGCGCCGAGCAGATTGGCTATGATATCTCGCTGCTTGCCGAGCTCAATCTCAACGACATCAAAGGCGCGGCCGCACCGGTGCTCGAGTGCTGGACCACTGCCGCGGCGATTGCTTCGGTCACCGATAGGGTTGAGCTCATGAACGCGATTCGGCCGGGTTTCAGGTTGCCGGCGATCACCGCGAAAATGGCGGCCAACATCGATCAGATCTCAAACGGCCGCTTTAGCCTCAATATCGTGTCGGCCTGGTGGGAGCAAGAGATGCGCGAGTACGGCGGCGCGTGGGTCGGCCACGACGAGCGCTACGAAAGAACCCGAGAGTTCCTCGAAGTGATGCGTGGCATGTGGACCGAAAACGAGTTCAGCTACGAGGGTCGGTTCTACAAGGTCGAGAAGGCGCACCTCGAACCGAAGCCTGTGCGTAAGCCGTGGCCAACGCTCTAGGCGGGCGGCGAATCTGAGGACGCCAAATGGATGATCTCTCGTTTTTGTGACGGCTACTTGATGCACGGGGATCCGACGGGAAGCGTCCGTCCAAAGGTTGAAGAGATGGAACGCCGCAGGTGCGATCTCGAATTCGAGCCGATGGTGTACGGCATCGCGGCTTATGTGATTTGCCGCAGGAGCGACGCCGAGGTCAAGAAGGAAATCGATCGCATCTGTGATGTGAAGGATACTGCCGGGTATTTCGGATTCAAGGATTTTACGACCCAGAGCAAGCTGGAGCGCGAGTTGTCGTTGAGGGACTACAGTGTATCGAATCGCGGTTTGCGGACCGGCCTCACCGGAACGCCCGGTCAGATCGCCGAGCGGATAATCGAGTTTCGGAAAGCGGGCATCGAGATATTCCTTATGCAGATGAGCCCGATGATGGAAGAGATGGAGCGCTTTGCCGAAGAAGTGATTCCTCTAGTGAGAGAGTATACTGAGATCTAGAAGAATGCCGCAACGAGTGGACGGCGCTGAGTGCAAGTGGACGCAACAGGAGAAAGACATGCATTCGCAGATAAAGCTTGGCCGCATCTTCGGCGTGGAAATCGGATTGCACTACAGTTGGATCGTCATCGCGTTGCTGATCGTGTTCTCGCTTGCGGGCTACTTTCGAGAGACGAATTCGCAGTGGGGTGACGGCATCGTTTTGATCACCGCGGTGGCCACCGGCGTGCTCTTCTTCGCGGCGATCATCGCGCACGAGCTGGCTCATTCTGTCGTCGCCAAGAGCCGCGGCCTGCCGGTCAAATCCATCACGCTGTTTGCGCTGGGAGGCGTGGCGCAAATCGAAAAGGACGCGCCCGACGCCAAGACCGAATTCTGGATTGCCATTGTCGGGCCGATTACCAGCGTTGTCATAGGCGCAGTCCTGCTCGGGCTGTCCCTGGCCTCGGGTTGGGAGCCAATGGGGACGACGAAGACTCCTGTTCTGGCGATGATGGTGTGGCTCGGCTACATCAATATCGCGCTTGGGCTGTTCAACCTTGTGCCGGGCTTCCCTCTGGACGGCGGACGAGTGCTGCGGTCGATCGTTTGGTGGGTGACCAGGGATGCCGTTCGCTCCACCAAGATCGCCGCGCGAGTGGGCCAGACGGTCGCGATCTTCTTCATATTCACAGGTATCTATCGATTGTTCGGCGGCGCAGGTTTCGCCGGGCTGTGGATGGCAATCATCGGTTGGTTCCTACTCGATGCAGCCGGTGCCACCTATGCTCAAGTGGAAGTCAACGAACGTCTGCGCGGGGTCCGAGTCGGGGACATCATGGCCCGCGACTGTCCGACTATTGAAGGCAGAACAAACCTGCAGTCTTTTGTAGAAGACTATCTGCTGCGCACCGGCGCCCGCTGTTTCATCGTCGTTGAGAACGGTCGCATTGCCGGCATCATCACCGCTCACGAGATCAAGGAGGTTGAACCCCCGGTCAGGCCTTACAAGACTGTGAGCGATGCAATGCGGCCCATTGATCAACTGCGAACGGTGACTATCGATACTCCGGTCAATGAGGTACTCGAGACGATGGGCCGCGAAGACCTGAACCAACTTCCAGTCGTGTCTGACGGCAGGCTAGAGGGCGTCATCTCGCGCGGTCAGGTGCTAAGATATCTGCAAACTCGAATGGACCTGCGCGTTTGACCCGCGAAGCAACCTGGGGTCAGATCCGAGAACAGGTTGAATCACTGCTCTTCTTTCATCGCTCCTTCCCCAACGGGGAACGATGTGAGGCAGCAGTGTTCAATAGTGTGGATCGGAAAACGCCCGGTCACTTGCGGACTAGAACTGGTTCGGTGTATTCAGACATGGTCACCTTTATTGTGACGAGAACTGAAACTCTCAAAGGGAAACAAACGCAATGATGAGAAAAGTCCTACTTTTTGTTGCAGTATTCGCGCTCTCAGTCAGTGCCGGGTTCACTCAGATCACCGGAACCAACTCGGCCGGGCAGGTCAAGGCGGGCGAGACGGTCCCGATCGGCGACAGCCTTTTCATAAAAGTCTCGAAGGCGACCAAACCCTTCGCGGGCGTCAATTTGAAGGGGGAGCCCTTCGTAGTCCTCCTCGAAATGGACTCCGGCAAGGAAGGCGCAACGCTCTTCTACAAGCTCAGCGCCAATCCCGGCTCATCTGAACTCTATTTGATGAGTGCGGCCCAAAAGATAGCGCCGCGTGCGGTGATCGAAGACTTTCCGAGCTGGGGTAAGGATAACGACAAAGAGGTAGACACCCTCAATCCCAAAGAGACTGTTGGCGGCACGACGCTCACGTTCCAGCAAAAGGGCTCCATTTCGTTGCTTTTCGATGTTCCACCTGCAGAAGCGAAGACCGCGAAGAAGTTGTCGGTTGTGCTTCGGATGTTCCAGCCAAAGGACGAGCAGCGTTCTTTCGTAGTGACCCTGTGAGCGCTGAATGGAATGCGCGATCACCAAAACTGCGAATGGCAACAAAGTCCAGCCTGACCCCCGGCTCGAGCTTGTTCCCTCTTCTTCGGTTGCAATGCGATGAGCGTTGCCATAGGCATCGTGGCGGATACCGGTGATTTGCCACGAGACGCCGCTACTCGCAGTCCAAAGCGACAGAAGTCTTGGCGGCCCGGGTTCGCCGAAACTCGAGTTCCGCCCTCCAGCGGACTCCTATGGTGCGAAGCTTGATCTCATCTTGACGCCCCAGCGCCCCTCTTCCTTTGTCACGATGTACAGCGAGTCAAACGAACCGATCACGCTCCCGTTTGCGCGGCAGCGCGTGAACTTGGTGTCGATATGTACCCTGTCCGGAGACGAATGGATTATGCGCCGTCGATCCCATCTGCTGTGGTGCCAGTCGCTGCCCGCCGATCCCCACACCCGGGCCCCATCCTGCAGTCCGGCACGGTCCAGCACGTTCATCTTGCCGCTCGCCAGCCGATAGTGCGGAAAGTGAAATGTGCGCTCCCACGCCGCGAGATCCTTTCGGTTCCACGCGCTCATATAATCGTCCAGCAGCTGCATGACCTCGCTCTCAATATCAGGGGCCGCAGCGATCGAGCGATGCGCGCCAGCGGGGCCTGCTGGCAGTAAGCCGATCAACAAACAAACGATCCCGATCGTCTTCATCGTTTCCTCCTTGCTTAGGCGATTTCGTCTCCAACTGGTGCTCCGTCGCATAAGAGATCTTGCGTGCCGATCGTCTCCCCCTGGTTGCCGATGACAGAGCGCTTAGGGTCAATGAGCATCCACATCACGACTCCGACCGTCAGGACACCGGCGGTCACATAGAACGGAATGTTCCACGACCCGAGCCGCTCTACCGAGTAGCCAACCACCACCGGAGCAATCGTGCCGCCGATATTACCCACCATGTTCATACACCCGGTCACGACTCCGGCGTTGCGTCTTCCAACGTCGAGGCAGACGGACCAGGCCGCTCCCCCGGTCATCATCTGGCAGAAAGCCGCCATCGCGATTAACGACGCGGCTAACACACGCTCTTCGGTCTGAACCACGCCAACCAGCGCCAGCGCGCTTGTGATCAACCCGGCGGCGCCAACTCCGCAACGTGCTATCCTAAGACTTCCAGTGCGCCGCACAAGCCAGTCCGTCAACAACCCGCCAAGCCAGAACCCACCCGCGCTCGCGACCCACGGCAACGCCGAAAACAATCCAGTGTAGTTGGCTGAAAAGCCCCGCGCCTTGAGCAGATATGTCGGAAGCCAGGTGATGTAGAAATAGAGTGCGTAGCCATACGCGAAATACATTCCGCAGATGAACGCAAGGTTCGCGCTCCTGAGCAAGATGCTCCAGGGGACGTGGCGAGTATGCCCAAGCTGGCCGGCATCTACGTCGTCAGATCGAATAAATCTCAATTCTTCCGAATTGACTGATCCATGCTCTTCCGGCCGATCTCGAAACCACCAGTACCAGCCGAGCGCCCACGCCAACCCAAGGACCCCGAACTCCACGAAGGGTACTCGCCATCCCTGGTGCTCGACCAACTTGAAGACCAGAGGCGTACTGATCGCGGCGCCAACCGCGTTGCCGACGAACGCTAAACTCAAAGCACGCCCCTGGTGTGTCGCGGGAAACCAACGGGAAATGGTACGGGCAATGTTTGGGAACGCGCCGGCCTCACCTGCACCAAACAGAAAACGCACCAGAATGAGTGACGCGAATCCCGTCGCCGCGGCGGTCAGCGCGGTGAAGATCGACCACCATAAAACAATGCGCGCGAGCGCTTTGCGAGTGCCGAAGTAATCTCCGAGCCACCCGCTCGGGACCTCAAATGCCGCATAAGCCAATGTGAACGCGCTGAAGATGTAGCCCATCTGTGAAGGCGAGAAGTTAAACGCGTTAGTTATAGCGGGTGCCGCCGCCGAGATGCACAGGCGATCAAGGTAAGTAATGTTAGTCAATAGGAATAGCAGACCGAGCACTTTGAACCGAGCGGCCGTGGGTCTCGGATTGGATTCAGACTGGAGCATAGCCGGGCCGCTGGTTTCAGCACCGCATAGCTACGGGGCGCGCACACTGTAATGTCGAGGAAGCAGATTTGTCAAAGAAGGCGAGAGGGCAAGGTTTAACTGTCGTGCGTCTTGGCGCTTCGCGTGACTTAGGTTGATTCTGATCGGCGGAAACGCCCAGCGTCGCTCGAGGGCGCAACGCCGGAGCGACTCCAAGCCGCCCCCACAAGAGCCGGCCATCGGTCGGGTTCTCAGGATGCAGACGCTTTATTCGTATCTCAATGAAATCATCGGATCCACCTTCGTCGCGCGGCGCGCGGGGATGAAACTGGCTGCCAGAGCCACTCCCGACAGAGCCACGGCAGTAACAACAAAAGTCAGCGGGTCAGTAGCGCTCACGCTGAATAGCAGGCTGGACATCACTCGAGTCAAGGCGAAGGCCCCACCGAGCCCTATGGCGACGCCCACGATTACCAGCTTCAATCCTTGCGTTACTACAAGGTTCAATACATCGCGACGGCGCGCTCCCAGTGCCATTCGTATGCCGATCTCGTGAGAGCGCTGGGTGACCGAATAGCTGGTCACGCCGTAGATTCCTATCGCTGCCAGCAACAGCGCCACACCGGCAAAACCCGAGAGCAGGAGCATCGCAAACCGCTGCTGAGAGATCGAACGCGAGATGAGCTCGCCCATGAGCTTCAGGTTGTAGATCGGCTGATCCTTGTCGACCGCGGCGACCTGTCCCTTCACCGCAGCTACGATGCCCAGGGGGTCGGAGCTGGTTCGTACCACCAGGCTCATCGTACTGGTAGCCTGGGAGAAGAACTGATCAGGAATCTGGTTGTAGTTCGAATACATCTGAAATCGGACCCGCGATTGCGCGTCCGCATCCCAACTCAGATGCTTGATGTGGCTTGCGATACCGATGATCTCAAATCGGATCGAGCCCTCATTGAGCAACAGGTGCTGTCCGATCGGATCCGTATCGGGGAAGAGCGCGCGCGCCATGTTCTCGTCGATCACTGCGACCAACGGTGTTTTGTCCGTCTCCTGTTCCGAGAACCCTCGCCCCTTCAACAGTGGAATGCCCATCGCTCGAAAGTAATCGACTCCAACATTAGATTGCACCGTCAGTTTCTGATCGCCGTAGCTGGTAAATGACTCTCCATCCAGCAGTACGGTGGTCACCGTTGCGCCGTTCAGCGGGACAACATGGGTGAACGCCGCACTTTCGACACCGGGCAAGGCAATTATGCGTCGCTCTAGCTCCTTAAAGAATGCTCGCGCCTTTGGGCTCTCGGAGTACTTGATCGGCGACAGTGATAGGGTCATCGTAAGCAAATTCTTAGGATTAAACCCGGCATCTATCTGCCACAGTCGCGAGAACGTCTTCAGCATAAGCCCCGCCCCGATCAACAGCACCAGGGCCAGTGCGACTTCAGCTACGACCAGCGCCGATCGAGCGCGTTGGCGTCCACCAGTTGAACCCCGCCCGCCCTCCTTGAGCGTCTCGTTGAGATCGGGTCGCGATGACTGGAGCGCCGGCGCGACCCCGAAGACTATCCCGGTTAGGAGCGACGCTGCGAGAGTAAAGCCAAACACGTTCCGATCAAGCGCGATTTCCGTCACCCACGGGACGTTGTTTGGTATCACCGCCACCAGCAGATCTGCGCCCCAGGTTGCCAGAAGCAGACCAAGGGCTCCTCCAACCATCGACAAAGCCACGCTCTCGGTGAGAAGTTGTCGCACTACCCGCGAGCGGCTCGCGCCGAGCGCGGTTCGAATCGCGATTTCTTTTTGGCGAGCGGCGGCCCTTGCTAGCAGAAGGTTCGCTACGTTTGCGCAAGCGATCAACAACACAAATCCGACGGCGCCCAGCAACACAAGAAGTGAAAGCCTTACGTCATCGACCATGTCGACATGGATCGAATTAATTGATACGCGAACACCTTTGTTGGTCTTTGGGTACTGCTGTTCGAGAGCCCCGGCGATGCTGTCCATCTCCGATTGCGCCTGCTCCTTATTCACGCCGGGTTTCAGTCGCGCTACTGCGACGATACCTCCGTGCTCCTCGCGTGCGTCCTTCAAGCGGTCCGGCATGAAGCTTAAGGGCACGAACACATCTGCCGGCGTGTAGAACTGAAAAGCCGGCGGCAGAATTCCGACCACCGTGAAGCTCGTGTCGTAGAGCGTGATCGGTTTTCCCACCAGCCCGGGATCAGATCCGAATCCACGCTTCCACAACGAATCGCTCACGATCACAACCGGGGTTTTTGTCTGCTCTTCGTCGGCCGTGAATGAGCGCCCGATCTGAGGAGTGACGCCGAGCGTCGAGAGGAAATTCGCGGTGACTTGTCTCGCCAGCAAGCGCTCCGGCTCACCGCCTCCCGTGAGGTTCACGTTGTCGCGGCGCGCGACGGCCATCTGCTCGAAGCTCTGATTGCGCTCGCGCCAGTCAACAAAGTCAGGCAGGGAAGCCGATTCCTGATCGATCTGTTCCTGCTTTTCCCAGAGGACTACTAGCTTGTCGGAATCGTGAAACGGCAGCGGCCGCAGCAGCACCGCATTGACCACGCTGAAGATCGCGGTGTTTGCGCCGATGCCCAGCGCAATCGTAACAAGCGCAACGATCGTGAAGCCGGGACTCCGCATCATCATTCGTATTCCGAATTTGAGGTCTTTCCACAGAGTTTCCATTGATCCTCCCAAAGTTCAGCCCTCGGAGTTCAAAGTTCGGATTCGAGGAACAGCAGGGTCGACATCTGAAACGATGACTCCCTCGTTTTGTGCTTCTGAATCCTTCGTTCACGATCCATCATTCACATCTAAGGGCTGAAATCGGATCCACTTTTGTCGCCTTACGCGCTGGAAGATAACAAGCGGCGATCGCCACCACCGTGAGCAGCAGCGCGATGAGCGCAAAGGTCAACCCATCGGTCGCGCTGACACCATAAAGCAGACTCGACATCAGCCGCGTTCCGGCAAAAGCGCCGGCAAGCCCGATCCCAAGACCAAACACGATCAGCTTCAGCCCGTGCCCGACTACCAGTTTGACGATCGCCGTGGCGCTCGCGCCGAGCGACATCCGGATGCCGATCTCGCGAGTGCGCTGGCTCACGGCGTAAGACATAACACCGAAGATCCCGATGGCTGCCAGGATCAAGGCAAGCAAACCGAAACTGCCCAGAAGCATCGCCGCTACCCGGGCTGGAAATAGCGGCAACGACATGTGCTCGGTCATCGTCTTGATGTTGTAAACCGGGAGATTGGCGTCGAGTTGTTGAAACTCGCCACGTAGCGCGCCGACGATGCCCTGCGGCTCGCGAGCGGTGCGCACCACCAGGGTCAGGTAGCTTCCGTTGTCCGGGCGCAGGCTGAGATAGACAAAAGGCGTCGCTTCTTCGCCGAGACTGAAGTACTTGCCGTCTCTGATCACCGCAATCACTTCGATCCACGGGCCGGACGCGCCCTCGATCGCGAATCGCTTTCCGAGCGCGGATTGGCCTGGCCAAAAACGTCGCGCAAACGTTTCGTTGATCACCGCGGCACGCGGTCTTGTGTTTCCATCCTGTTCGTTGAAATCGCGGCCTTGCAGCAAGTCCGCGCCCAGTGCGGCAACAAAGCCAGGCGACGCGCTGGAGGTCATCGCCGTCGGAATATTTGCCCCTCGCTCTTGTGGCGCGCCCTCGACAAAGATGCTGTTGTTGTTGATGTTCATGCTGAGTGGCAAGAAGTTCGACACACCGGCATATTCCACGCCAGGCAATGCGCGTGTCCGTTCGAGGAGTTGTCGCTTGAACTCTCTGGTGCGCGGTCCATCGTAGCCTTGCAGGCTTAGATCGAACGACATCTCGATCGCGTTCCGTGCGACAAAGCCGGGATTGAGCAACTGCGCCTGTTGCAAGCCTCGCAGAACCAGCCCTGCGCAGATCAACAGCAGCAGCGATAACGAAACCTGAAAGACAACCAGTCCGCTGCGCAGCCACGATCGCCGATACCCGCCGATCGAAGTTTCATCTTTCAACGCGGGCACCAGGTCCGGACTGGTCGCTTGCAGCGCAGGAAGCAATCCGAACACGAGGCCGGTCAGAACGGAGACCGCCGCGGTGAATATCAGCACCCGATAGTCAATATGGAGTTCTGTCGAGAGCGGAATGTCGATGGGTGGTTTGAATGCCGTCATCGCGTCAACCAGCCAGTTAGCCAGTCCCAGTCCAAGCGCGCCGCCGAACGTTGCCAGAAGGATACTCTCGGTGAGCAGTTGCCGAACCAGACGGCGGCGGCTCGCCCCGATCGCCAGCCGAATCGCGATCTCCTTGCGACGCTCGGTCGCACGCGCCAGCAACAGATTCGCCAGATTGGTGCACGCGAGCAGCAATACCAATCCGACGACTGCCATCAACACTCCGGCAAAGCCCAGGATCGGACCGCGCATAAACGCACCAAACAACCCTGGGGGCGAGAGCTCGATCGTTTTATTCTCGTTTTCGTTTGGATACTCGTGCGCCAGCTGCGCGGCTATGCCTTTGAGCGCGGCCTCAGCCTGCCGCGTAGTCACACCTGGCTTCAAGCGGCCCTGGACGAAGAAGTTGGCACTGTCGCGATCCTCCAGATAGTCGTTCCCCGGTTCTATCTGTCCGAGCATCATCATCGGAAACCACATTTCCGGCACATAGCTGATCTCCGAACCGTGGAAACCCCGCGGCGCGACCCCGATTATCGAGAAGCTTCGCCCGTTCACGATCATGCTCCGGCCAACGGCGTCGGCGGCGCCCGCAAAACGTTTTTGCCAGCAGTTTTAGGTGATGACCGTGACCGGTGGGGCTCCTGGCGCTTTTTCGTCTTCTTGCGTAAAGAAGCGGCCAAGTGCAGGCTTTACACCAAGAACGTCGAAGTAGTTGCCCGAGACCAAATAGGCCCACAGTCGCTCATTCACGCCGTTGTTACTCAAACTGATCGGCGAAAAGCGATAGCAGAGTACGCCGGTGAGTACTTCGTTGCGATCGCGATAGTCACGATAGTTTGGATATGAGAGCGTCGGGATGTTGTTTTCCCCGCTCAGCGCGGTGCTGTTGAGTGCGACGAGTTGATCGGGTCTATCGACTGGCAACGGTCTCAGCAAGACAGTATTCACCAGGCTGAAGATCGCCGTGTTTGCCCCTATGCCCAAGGCCAGCGTGACGACCGCGATAAAACTCAAACCGGGTCGCTTCCGCAGCATTCGCGCGCCATAGCGTAGATCTTGCAGCAGGTTTCCCATATGTGCAGTGTCCTTCTCCTGGATGAGGATGGCAGATCGAGAATCGCGTGAAACAAAAATGAAGCTCGACTCTCGGTCTTAAATGCTCCGGTCACTCGTATCTCAATGCAACTATCGGATCCACTTTTGTAGCCCGGCGCGCGGGCAGGTAACACGCCAGAGCGGCGACCCCGGTGAGCACAAGTGCGATGCTGATGAAGACCATCGGATCAGTAGCACTCACGCCGAATAGCAGATGCGAGATCAATCTCGTCAGCCCCAACGCGGCCGCCAACCCCATCGCCACGCCCATCAACGTCAACCGCAATCCTTGTCCGACGACAAGCTTCAGCACGTCGCGAGCCCCGGCGCCCAGCGCCATTCGAATTCCGATCTCGTTTGTGCGTTGGCTCACTTGATAACTCAGCACTCCGTAAATCCCAACCGCCGTGAGTATGAGCGCGATGCCGGCGAAGACTCCCATCAGCAGAAGGATGAATTGCTGCGACGCGACCGATGTGCTGATGACTTGAGCCATCGGGGGTATGTTGCCTATCGGCATCGTGGCTGCTTCGGCCCGTGTGCTAAAAGCCAGGGTCCTTTTCTCGAAGAATTTAACGCGCTTACTCGGTGCCGACCGATCTCGCCGATCTGATCCACCACCCGCCAAGTCCTCTGGCAGCAATGTGATACCAGTCCACATCCACCATCCGATCACGTGCCCAAAGCCTCCTCTGAACGCACTGTTCGGCGGCGGCCGGTGTCATCGTTCGCCTTCGCTAAATCGGCGG
>CAZOOE010000013.1:0-2346 GCA_964581275.1 uncultured Clostridia bacterium | reverse complement strand
GCAGCACCCAAATCTATCGTTCGGTCAGTGCGCACGATCCAGGATGTCAGAAACCAACGATTCATGGCCACCATCAGACCGCTGCTCATCTGCGGCGTCGGCACGTAGATCGTCTGCTCTACCGCCCGATCGAGCCCCATCTCCTTGATGTCTCCGGCGACGCCCACGATCTGTTGCCTCTGCCCTTGTCTTGACAGATATTCGCCAACCGGATCGCGATGCGGCCAGAAGCGCTCGGCCATCGTCTCATTGATGATCACTACCGGCGCGGACGATTGAGTGTCCCGGTAGTCGAACTCGCGGCCGGTCTTGATGGGTATTCGGAGCGCAGCGAAATATCGCGGACTGATAGCTCGTACCCACACGGTCTGAACGACTCTCTCGCCGCCGCTCTCGATTCCTATGCCGGTTCTCAACCCGCGCTCAAGCGGCACATTCGATGCAGTAGCAGCAGCCGCCACACCGGGCAGCCCAGACAGCCGCTCGAGCACACGCTGCTCAAGTGCCCACACATCCGCGGTTGTTTGATAACGCTGGGAGGTCAGGGAAGCCTGCGCTGTCGTGACGTCATGCGGATCGAACCCGAGGTTCACCGCCCTCAAGCGTAGGAAGCTTTCGATGAGCAACGAAGCTCCTATTAACAACACCAATGAGAGCGCGACTTCGCTCATCACCAGCAGTCCGCGCAGGCGTGAGTCCGCCTTGCTCCCGCTGCTTCTGCCAGAAGACGACTTGATTGTCCGGTTAACGTCGAGTCGAGTCGTCCGCCAGGCGGGCGCGATACCAAACAACAAGCTGGTCACCAAAGACGCTCCCACGGCAAAGAGAACGGCTTGGTTATCCAACTTGATTTCTTGAAGCCGGGGCAATTTCCCGGGGGTAAACTCCAGCAACGCGGGAACGCACCAAAGCGCAACCAACAATCCAGCCAGACTTCCTGCAAGCGCGAGCAGCCAACTCTCGGTCAACATCTGCTGCATCAAACGCCAGCGGCTCGCGCCCATCGCAATCCGAATCGCGATCTCTCCCCTGCGCGCGCCCGCCCGCGCGAGCAGAAGATTTGCCACATTCGCACAGGCAATCAACAATACGAAGCCAACTGCACCGAACAACAACCAGAGAGTCTTGCTAACGTCGCCGACCACCGTCTGCTGATAGGACGCGAGCCGCATTCCTCTTTCGTTTGGATGCAGGTGAGTCGGATATTCGTGCCGAAACGCCGGCAGCAGTTGCTCTACTTCCGCCTGCGCTTGTTTCCGCGTGAAATCTGGCTTGAGCCGCGCAATCATCCCCGTGTTCTGCCCGTCGTCTCGCGGGTCAATCTTCAATCGCAACGGCAGCAGTACATCGATCGCTGCCTCGAACTGAAAAGCCGCGGGAAGAATGCCGACCACGATATGGCTGCGGCCGTTGACTTGAACCGACTTCCCCAACAAATTGAGATCGCCGCCGAAGTAACTACGCCACAAGCCATCGCCGATGATCACTACCAGTGGTCCGTCTGGTCGATCTTCTTCGACGAGAAAGCTACGCCCGAGCGCCGGTGTGATTCCTAAGACTCGCAGGAAACCTTCGGATACTTGCAGGCCGCTGACTCGCAGTGGTTCGGCTCCGCCCGCCAAATTGAAGCCGGAGTTAATCCCCGAATAGCCTGCGACCGCCTCAAACGCGTTGCTGTGATCCTTCCAGTACTCGAACACCAGCGGCGTGACCGCGTCAATCTCACCGTTCTCAAGCTGCCAATTGCACGCTGCCAACCGAGCCGGTTGAGAATAAGGAAGTGGCCGGAGAACGACAGCGTTGACGATACTGAAAATCGCAGTGTTCGCGCCGATGCCTAATGCGAGCGTGAGCACTGCGACCGCGGTGAAGCCGGGAGTCTTCATCAGGACTCGCAGACCGTAGCGAAGATCGTGAAGGAGTGTTTCCATATAGCCTTCATTTGTCGGCGATCGAGGATTGAGACTCGAAGATAGAATGTCCGCGTTTTTCTGTCCTCATCAACAACCGTCGATCGTCAATCCAGGTAGAGAGCCGCCTCGATACGCAGTTCTCCATTGATTGCCTTGGCCAAGAGAGAGCCAATTGCGTGCCAGTGTTTTCGACAGGCTTAAATCGCGAAACAAAGTCACATCGAGGCGCGCCGGTCGGTTGAGGAACTACCGCAACTGTCCGCTTGCAAGAACAGCTTTCCCAGAATCGAAGATGTTTGAAGGGCTGGAGACTCTACACCGAACGCGATGCTCCGTTAGTCCAACTGAGCGCAAAACTCAGCGTATCGATTGTAGAAGGCATTTTTCGGCCCGAGCGTTACATAAGCGCCATCAAGGGCGCCCCCCGGCATGC
>CAZOOE010000012.1:0-30916 GCA_964581275.1 uncultured Clostridia bacterium | reverse complement strand
GGAGCCCTACTGCTTGGAGTCCAATATGACCTGTATGACCTCGCCCGGCTGCTGATCGATGTCACGGTAGGCCTCTGCTGCGCGATTGACCGGCAGTACGTGACTGATCATTTTATCAAGCAACAATTCTCCCAGATAGCTGACCGCGAGCTCGCGCCGGCGACGAATGCTCCATCTCGGCACGAGGGACGGATCAAGATTGGAAACCTGGGTGCTTTTCAAGGTCAAGCGCTTGCGGTGGAAATCGCTTCCAAGCACCAACTCGGCTCGCTTCGTCCCGTACCACGAGACGGCTACGACCTTTCCCTCGGGCGCGGCCACCTTGATCGCGTCATTCAGGGCACTCGGTTGGCCGCTCGCTTCGATTACAACATCCGCGCCCGCTCCTCCGGTCACGGAAGACACAGCCTCCGCAAGGCTTCCCGCGGACGGGTCAACGATTAGATCTGCGCCTGCCAATAGCGACAACCCGCGGCGCTTCTCGTAAAGGTCACTCGTTATCACCAGACTCGCTCCAGCCCGCCGCGCAAGCTGAGTTATCAGCAAACCAACTACACCCTGACCGATCACGACAACCGTTTCACCCAGACGGGGCGCGGCGTCCAACAAGGAATTCAGCGCGGTCTCCACATTGGCCACGAAGATACCAGCGCGTGGATCTAGCTCCTGAGGAAGTTTGATCACAGCCGTTGCTGGAACCGTGTAGCAGGACTCATGCGGGTTGAACGCGAAGACGAGGTCGCCCTCGGCGAATGCGTTGACTCCGCCGCCGGCGTCGTAAACTCGACCGACGTTTGCATAGCCGTACTTGACCGGAAAGCCGAAGTTACCTTGAAGCGTGGGAAGAGTGGAGTCGAGCGAGAGTTCCGAGGGAACTTCTCCGCGATAGGCCATCATCTCGCTTCCGTGGCTTATACCCGAGAAGAGGGCCTGGATGCGTACCTCTCCTTTACCGGGAGGCGGCGCGCTAGAGGCAAGCACCTCCACGGTTCTCGGGGATGTGAACCATACCGACACCGCCGAGATCTCACCATCAAATGTCGACGACATCGCAATCCCTCCTCCTGATTTGATGTTTTACCATAGCAGCGATCCATTCTACGTATGGAAGTAATTCATAGCTGCCAGCGCCTCAAGGAAAAATCTACACGGTATGGCGGCGGTTTGCCCGGAGAGTGACCGCGAATTCGCTAATCTGCACGACTTAGCAGTCTTGTGTAGCAGTAGCACAGTGGTTGCTCAGTAGTCAGCCGGATGAACAGGCTAGAGGCCGGACACACTTGTTTGAATATGATCGATGTCCGCTACGGGCGTTTTGTTAACGCAGCGACGGTCGCTCGCGTACTCTGCTCAGCTCGCGACTCCGCCGTAATCCTTGAACCACATCCCAAAGCAAGCTGTCATAGGCCGGGCCGCCGCCATTCCTCAGTGGAAGGTGTCCGGACTCCAAATCAAAGCAAAGTGAATCTCAGCCATTCGGGCTGCAGGAGGAAGTCATGAAGAAACTGTCGATGCTAGGAGCCCTCGTTGTATTGAGCGTGGCATTAATCGTTCCGGTTACCGCACAGCAAAACAATAGCGCGCCAAACAAGGCACAGGTTGCCTCCGGTGCCAAGATGAAGGTTAAGGGCATGATCGTCAAGCACGATCAGAACAACTTCATCGTGCGCGATCAGGCCGGCACGGACTTGACCGTGCGATTGGCCAGCAACGCTAAGATCGAAGAGAAGAAGAGCAACCCATTCCGTGGTGGCAAGAAATACGCCGAAGCTCAATTGGTCCGCGGTCTTTATGTCGAGATCGAAGGACGCGGAGACTCATCGGGCGCTCTGATTGCCGATAAGATCAAGCTTTCAGATGACGATTTCAGAGTAGCTCACGCGGTTGATTCTACCGTAGTGCCGGTCGAGAACCGACTTGGCGAGGCGGAGGAGCGCGTCACGCGGACCGAGCAAAATGCCCAACGACTCTCCGGTCAGATTGAGGAGTTGAGCCAGGTTGCCAACCTCGCAAAGGGTGGAGCAGCGGCGGCGCAAGAGACAGCGGATGTCGCTGTTGACGGCGTCAACAAGACCAACGACCGCATCTCGTCCCTGGATGACTTTGACGTGCGCAAGACCGAGACCATCAATTTTAAGGTAGGCAGCGCCGTTTTGTCCCCTGATGCAAAATCAATGCTCGACGGGATCGCGACCCAGGCGAAGACCGAGAAGGGGTTCGTGATCGAAGTGCGTGGTTTCGCCTCATCCGATGGCACTGAAAACTCGAACCGCGTTCTCAGCCAACACCGGGCCGAAGCGGTGATGCGGTACCTTGCCGAAAACCACGACATCCCGCTGCGCCGCATCGTGCTGCCGTTCGGATACGGCGAGGCAATGCCGATCGCCGACAATTCTACTCGCGACGGGCGTAAACAGAATCGGCGATGTGAAGTTTCGATTCTGGTCAGCAAGGGTCTTACAAGTCCTGTGACCGTGAATCGCTCGGTGGGTTCGAATCGGCAGCAGTAAAATTGCTGCGACCACGAAGGGGCGTGATCGTGGACTCGAAGCAATGCAGCGACCCGGTCAGCGATGAACGGATTGCATGCCGGCCTCTCGACGCTACGATCACGCCTCCATTTGATTTTTGAACCAAGCCCTCTGCGCTCCATTGCGTACTCTCCAGTTCATAATGGAATGGCGCAGAGGTACGCCGAGAAATCGCGCTAAAAGGCTAGCGGTTGACAACCGGATACCTGCGTATCCGGTTGTCGTCGGAAGGAGCAACGGATTGCGTCTCTCATCGGTAGCCTTATCACTGATTCTGTTGACCGGTCTGACACCGCCCATTCTCGACGTGGTGTTCGCCCTTCAGTCGGCGCCCCAAGCGAAGCCCGCACAGAATCCACCTCAAAACCAGGACGAAACCATTCGCTTGACCTCGCGACTGGTCCTCGTGCCCGTCTCGGCGTCGGACCCAGTAGGCAGACCGGTCCGGGATCTGGCGGTTGAGGACTTCACAATCGAGGAAGCAGGGCGAAAGCAAGCAATCGTCTCCCTGGGCGAACCCGGAAAGGTGCCTACCGAGATTGCCCTCCTCTTTGACATCTCGGGGAGCATTCTTGGTCAGTTCTCGTTCGAACAGCAGGCCGCTGTAAGATTCGTCAAAGAAGTGCTTAAGCCTGCCGATGCTCTGTCGGTCTTTTCAATCGCCACCAAACCGAAGTTGGTGAAGGCACGCACTGTTAGCAGCGAAGAAGCCATCGCGGGGCTGATGACTCTGGCGCCGGTGAGGGGGGAGCCAACTGCGTTCTTAGATGCGGTTGCCGAAGCAGCTCTCTATCTAAGCAAGACCGCTGAACCGGGGAGCAGACGAGTGCTGATCGTCATCTCGGACGGCGAAGAGAACTATAGCGAGCACTATAGCCTCAGCGACGCACAGCGGGAGTTGCAAAAGAACGATTGCCTTTTCTACTCGATCAATCCCAGCGGGTCGGCTCTGAACCTCAACACGATGAGCATCAAGGGCCAGAACGTGATGGAATCGATGTCCTCCCAGACCGGCGGAAAAGCTTTTGTTCCCGAGAAGATTGGAGACCTTGAAGCTGTGTTCCGTCAAATTGCTGACGAGCTCCAAGCTCAATACTTGTTGGGGTACTACTCGACAGACGACCGCACAGATGGTGGATTCAGACCGATCAGCGTGCGCGTTCCGAAGCGGCTGGATCTACGAGTTCGGGCCCGGCAGGGCTACTATGCTCCAACTGCAAAATAGTCCTGGACTTCGGATCTTCGAGCGTTCACGTCTCACTTCCTGACTGCGCCAAATCATCGCCACCGCGAACATCCGCAACGCCGCGCAACACCTCTTGCCCTGTTCCCGTCAGAACTTCCTCTGTGCCCACCGAATCAAATAATCATCTTTTTGTGCTTGATCAAGTTAAGCATCCAATGGAAAGTTGGGAGCCAATGAACCATTCTTGACGGCAGAAGCTCCGAGAAAGACGCGAGTCTAGTCGGTGGATCATAGGTCGCCAAGATCGGAATTTCCGTGGATAATTTCTCTCGGCGTCAATCCGGACAAATCCGCGAGTTGATAACGACCTAAGGAGAGTATCTCGTGAAGAAGAGCCCCCTCAGTTTTACGCCTGGCAGTCATCTGTCGCGGCGTCGCTTCCTATCTATGGCTTCGGCGATGGGTGCGTCTGTAGTCTGGGCTCATCGCGATGCCTCTAAAGGTGTCGAATGGATTGAGCGCCGGGATTTGTATGCTGAGGGCGTGGCATCCGGCGATCCGACGTTCGACAGTGTGCTGTTGTGGACCCGCCGACCGCATGATGACAGCCGTACGATAGGACATCTAACCGTTGAGGTGGCGGAAGACGAAGCCTTCCGTAGTGTGATCGCATCGGCTGTAGCCACTGTTAGCGCGTCATCCGATTGGACGTGCCGGGTAATGGCGGGTGGCCTAAAGCCCGCGCGGGTTTATTGGTACCGCTTTATAGACGAGCAGGGCTTTGGGAGCCGCATAGGTCGAACGATCACCGCACCAAGCGAACGCGACCGGCATCCGGTGAAATTCGCCCTTGTCAGCTGCCAAAAGGCAAACCAGGGGGGGAAGAACGCATTACGGCGCATGATCTACGAGGATGAGCTCGCGCGTTCCGACGATCGTCTGGGCTTTGTCCTTCACCTTGGCGACTTTATTTACGAGATTGTCTGGTATCCGGAAGACCGGCCGCAAGGCATGTACGACCGACGGCTTCGGGATATCGTTCGCTACAAGAGCGGCGAAAAGATCACCGACTTTCATATCCCGACCACCGTCGACGACTATCGGGCGGTTTACCGCGCATATCTCCACGACCCCGACCTTCAGGACGCTCGCGCCCGTTGGCCATTCGTCGCGATGTGGGACAACCACGAATTCAGTTGGCTCGGCTGGCAGGGCTTGCAGAAATTCGAGGGACAGACGCGGCCTGCTCAGACTCGCAAGGTTGCTGCGAACCAAGCCTGGTTCGAATATCAACCAGCGCGAGTGGCCAAACCTGGGGGCCCGTCGCTTGACCGATTTGATCCCCCAAATGTAGTCGACAAGCCGATTGAACGATTCGACGGCCACGGGCTCGGACAGGAGCCCAACAATTTAGCCGCCATCACCAGCCTGAAAGGGTACCGGGCGCTGCGGTGGGGGCGTCACATCGAGTTGATCATCACAGACCAGCACAGCTATCGATCGGAGGAGCCGACCAGTCGTACCGAGGCGGCCCCACTGGTGAGCAAAGACTTTCCGACTCTATTTCCCCAGGAGGCTATGGAGATCCTCGATGCAGGTAGGGCCTGGGCAGGCGGGCAACCACCTTCAACGATCCGGTTCGGCGACATCGAGATTCCAAATTTCAGGAAGGACCAGACTCCTCAGACGATCCTCGGAGCCGAACAGAAAGCCTGGTTCATGCGTCGACTTCGGGCTTCCACCGCGACCTGGAAAATATGGGGCAACACCGAAGGCACATTAGACTGGCGAGTCGATCCTCAGAACCTTCCGACCGGCCCGACGAAGCGTTGGCCTGGCTCGGGCTATGCCGGTTTTGGAGGCGGCGATCACAGCAGCGCCTATTTGGAACGCGCAGAACTCTATGACCTCGTCCGGGATGAGGGCATCACCGGTTTCGCGACGGTGGCCGGCGACCGCCATAGCTTTTGGGCCGGACTAGCGGCGAAGGCGCTTCCTCCTCACCCTTTCGAACCTGTCGGTATCGCCTTCATTACTGGATCGATCTCTGCCCCGGGAATCGTGGAAGCGAACGAGCACAAGTTTCCGAAGGACCATCCCCTGCGCCCTCTGTTCCTTCTCGATCAAACAGGAGGCAAAAAACCCGTTCCAACTATCAACCTGCTCCTCCACCACGGCGTTCGGTCCTGCCTCGAGTACCAAGAGTCGAGCGATGCAAGAAAAGCACGTCTGCTCTCCAATCCCGACCTGTCACCGCATCTTTCCTTTCTTGACATGGAAGGACACGGCTACGCAACCGTACGGGTCAGCGCCGACTACTTTGAAACCGAGTTTGTTTGCATCCCCCGACCATTGGAGCGCAGTCGCGAGCGCGATGGCGGGCCCATTCGTTATCGAGTGAGTCATCGCGCGGGGCTCTGGCGCAAGGGTGAACGGCCAAGACTCGAGCAGCGAATTATCGAAGGCGATCCCGTGCTCGCGATCTAGTCAGAAGTAGAGGTCAAAAGTCAGCAGCCCGCGTATGCGCGGGCGACAGCGTGTAGCCCAGGGCGAGTCTGCGAGCCCTGGGGTTACGCGCGAGCCCTGGGGTTCCGGGCCCGATCTCGCAAGCCCGCGTATGCGCGGGCGACAGCGTGTAGCCCAGGGCGAGTCTGCGAGTCCCGGGGGTTACGCGCGAGCCCTGGGGTTACGCGCCCGATCTCGCAAGCCCGCGTATGCGCCCGATCTCGCAAGCCCGCGTATGCGGGCGGCAGCGTGTAGCCCGGGGCGAGTCAGCGAGCCCTGGGGTTACGCGCCCGATCTCGCAAGCCCGCGTATGCGGGCGACAGCGTTTAGCCAAGGGCGAGCCTGCTCAACTCCCCATCACTTCGATCTTGATCACCGATTGCCGATGACCTTCGATGTGTCGCGCCGGATGATTCGAGTTGCAAGTCCAGATGCTGCCATCCTTACCAAACTCCACTTCTCTGGTGTAGGTCACCCGCGTCGGCATCGGAATAACAGTCAGCTTTTCTGTTCTCGGATCGAACCTCATCATCGTGTCGCTGCCGGCGCCGCAGATCCATACCTGACCCGTTTTCCGATCGACGTTTATCGCATACGGAATATCGTCGCCCTTGCCGGGCAGCGGATAGACTCTCCACTTATCAGTTTTAGGATCATAGCTACAGAAGTCACCGCTGCCGTAGCCAGGTATCCACACAACTCCGTCGTTCGCCACCTCGAGCCGGCGAGGACCATAGACCGGCGGCTTCCATTCGGTGATCTTGCCGGTGGCCGGATCGATCACTCCGACTCGCTGACCGTTGAGCTTCGTGAACCAAACCTTGCCGTCTGGCGCGATGTCGATGCCGTAAGGAGTGACTCCGCCGGTTTCTCCCATCGTCGGCACATTCGATGCCTGCTCAGGTTTGAGCAGTTGATACTGCTTAATCTTGAGGCTAGCTGGGTCGAGCCGGAAGACCGCATTCATCGCGGCGTCGGTGTACCAGCAGATGCCGTTCTGATCGAAGCGAAGCGTATGAGGGTAGCCGCCGCGCTTGCCGCCTTCGCCGCTCTCGATCAGCAGAAACTCCTTCGTCTTCGGGTCGAACCGCGCCATCTTTCCGCCAAGCGCCAACGTGATCCACATATCGCCGTTCGGAGCCTTCTCAATCGAATGCGGTCCCTGCAGTGGATAGTCGCCCGAGCCATCCTTAACGCCGCCGGGAATCGAGTAGGATTTTCGCTCCCCGGTTTTCGGATCAAGCGTGCGCAGCGCGTCGTGCACCATATCCACAAGATAGATCAATCCATCATCGCCGAGTTCAAGATCATGCATCAGTGCGTTGTCCTGGTGGCCAATCGGCCACTCAGTGATCACGACATTAAGCGCGTCACCTGATGGCGCAGGGGGCGGCGTGTAAGCCGGCCAGTTGGCTTCGGCTCCCGGTTTGTAGGTTTCGTACAACATCCCGGGTAGAGCCTCCTGAGTCTGCTTGTGAAGCAGGCGGAAGGCGCCGAGCCCAATCCGACTAGACATTACGTCGCGGACCATGACATCCCAGGCGGCTTTTTCTTTGGGCGCGCGAAAGCCCTCGGTGCCGACCTGATGGCAGTAAGCGCAGGCCATTCGGAAATTCAAGCGGGCATCATCGTTCGGCCATTTGATCAAGCGTATACGGTCGACGCTTGTCTCCTGCATTCTTGGATTAGCCGCAGGCTTCAGCTGAAAGGCGACTGGCGGGTTCCCCAGCTTGTATGCAACAGTCGTGAACTCATCCTCGAAGCCTGGCCGCCGAACTCGCAGCTTGTAATCACGATTAGTCAGCCCTGGCAGTTTGAAGCGGCCGCCCTCCTTGGTAAAGACGGTGATCATCTTGTCTTCCACTGCATCGAAGGCGGTGACCATCACACCTGAGAGCGGTTTCTTCTGTTGGTCAGTCACGCCGCCGGTGATCGAGTAGGCGTTTGTTCCGCCACCGGTCCTCGCGGGTATGGCAAGGCTCATCAAGAGCAAAGTGAGGCCGAAGCGTAAGGATTTCTTAAGCGGCATGCCAGGTATCTCCTTTGGTGAGAATTGCGATGACATCGTATGGCGGAGAGAAGCGCGAGTCAAGCGACGCGGCGCCGGCAGCTTGCCGCTATATCGAGCGTGGAGTCAACGAAGGTTCACGAGCAGATCAGTGAATCAATCTTCTCACTGTGGCCGGCGTCCGAATTGACCGCCGCCGCGCAAAGGTCCGAACCCGCGTTTAGCGGAATCTGTCGCCGTCACTCCAAGCACGCCTCGAACCATCGCGAGCCTCGCGAGAATTCTCGGTTCGGCGAGCTGAAACCGCTCAGTCATCGTCTGAGCTCGCTCGAAATCTGTCTTGGCCAACGAGGCGAGCTCAACGCCGTATCGCGTTACGATAGCGGTCAGCGACCCGCCGCCTTGAAGCGGCAATTCGCCGTCCTTGAACAGGTTTACTTCAAACCCGCTCAGCACGGACGCCGCAGAAAGAAGCTCGTTGATCTGGTTGATGCCCGGCTCCAATGTTTCGAAACTTCGCGAGGTCTCCAGTGCGGTATATGCGTGAGCGACGTTGACTTGAGCCTCAAGCTGGCCGTAGTTGGTCGCGCGCCGTGAGACCAAGCCGCGCGCCTCATCCAAAAGCTGGAGCGCCAGCTTAGGGTTCTCAACCTGCAGGTTGCCGGCGAACTGAAGCAAAAGCGACAACCGTTCATCGTCAGACTGTGCCCGATTGAGCGTTTGACGTATCTCCTCCATCTTGTTCGGCGCAGAACTGACCGCTTGCTTGAGCTCCAGCGTGTGCAGCATGTTGGTTCGCGCGGTTCCATCAAGGTGCTGGTTAGCGATATCACGAGCGCGTTCGGTATTGCCTTCGTCGACAGCTTTGAGCGCGGCCTGTTGATACAGTCGACTCTGCACACCTTGAGGCGCAGAAGCGGCCGCAGCCATCAAGCTGTCTGAAGTTCCTCGCTGCATAAGGTTAGCCATCTGACCGAACCCGCCGCGCGGGTCATTGTCCATGCCCATTTGAGTCAACTTCTGTCGGAGCGCCAGACTTCGTTCGGGCAGATATTGATCGATTTGGGCCTGCAAGCCTTGCAACCCCGTCAGCAACATCCGCGCGTTGCCTTGCAGAATGTCCGCCTCGCTCTGCGGTGCGCCGGCAGAATTGGCGCCAGGGTTGTTGGGTCTGCCACGAAACCCTCCTGGGCCACCTGCTGGATTTTGCGTCTGCGGTGTCGCCCTGAGCGCCGCCGTAATCGTTGCCGCCATCAGATCGCGAAAAGCGGATTCTGCCAGGACCTGGTCAGAATTCGCCGCGACCGGTTGCGAGCCGTCAACCGACTTCTTGTCGGCGCGTGGTCCCGCGCGCAACAGATTGAGAGAGAGGCGGACGGCATCCGGTTTCGCGAGCAGCTCCTCGGGCTGCATTTTCTTAACCAACTGGTCCGAAAGTTTGCCCGCCGAGTCGGCGTCTTTGGATTGAAGCTGTGAAATGACCTTTGGTAGCGATGAGGGATACTCGCCTTTATCAAGCCAGCCTTGGGCGTTCTTGAGCGCCGTCTTCGGATCGTTAGCCGCAATGGCAGCGACGAGGTTTTGCTCGAGACTGGGTTGCGAATCCTGACGCCTCGCCCACGGACCAGTTGCCGGCGGAGCAGGCACCGCCTGTAATAATTGATACGCAAATTCTCCGTTACGCCGCGCGACCATCAACACCAGCGCCTGTCGCAACTCAAGGGCAACGCGGTTCGTGTTAGCCGCTCGCCTATCGTTTGGGTCACTTCGCTGAATCATCTCGGCGATGCCGGAACCAGCTTCGCCAAATAACACTCGAGCACGCGGCTCATCGCGATCCCACAGTAAATCTCCGGCGGACATCTGGATGTAGATACGATTCTCCGGAAGCTTTAGTCCCCCGGCCTCACCCACGATCTGATCCAGCAACAGAAACGCCTTCTCCTCAGGCGTAAGCTTCTCCTTGTCTTGCTGGTCGGTCGATTGCTGTATAGTTGAAGGGTCCCGTTGCGACCGAGACTTCGGAGCGAAGGCCAGCAGGATAGCGAGTGCGATCAAAAAGGCAGCGCCACTCTTTGGGTTCATTGTCTTCTCCAATAGGCTGGCAAGGCGACCGCGAGGCTGATTCATAGTAGCCCATCGGTCACACGCTTTTCCAGCTAATAACTCGTCTCAATGACTGTTTCCCTCACCTTTGCCGCTCAATTATTTGGAGTGCGGTGGTTAGTGTCCTAGTCGACCCACACAAAATTAGGACATCAATCAGTTGCGCAACGACGGTTTGAGTCGGCATCCTATTCTTACAATGAGAGCTCATTTGACCCTTTCGTGCGCCCGACTTGTAGCGCTGGCGGTGACGCTCGCGGGTTCAATGCCTTGGCAGGCTCTCAGCGCGTCTTGCAGAGCGCTGGATGATCCGCTGCCCGGCCGCATCAGTGAGCGAGTTCTGTGTAAACACGATCCCGATCAGAGCTATGCACTGTATCTTCCCTCAGGCTATTCGGCTACTCGAAAGTGGCCGCTGCTTGCTGCGTTTGATCCGGGCGCGCGAGGCAACGCGCCGGTTGAGAGCTTCAAAGAAGCCGCCGAACGGTACGGCTACATAGTGTGCGGCTCGAACAACTCGCGAAACGGACCGTTCACCTCGTCGGCGGAAGCCGCGAAGGCAATGCTCGGCGACATTGCGGCCAGGTTTTCAATCGACGACAAACGCGTGTACCTCACGGGTTTTTCCGGGGGTGCGCGAGCCGCAACGACGATTGCGGTCAGGCTTCGGGGCCAGGTCGCCGGAGTTATCGGGTGCGGCGCGGGGCTGGCGGTTGGGATCGAGCCGTCTTCGTCCTTGCCGTTTGTCTACTATGGAACCGTCGGCAACGAAGACTTCAACTACGCCGAGATGAAACAACTCGACCGGGCGCTCGAGTCTGCGGGTGTTGCTCATCACATCGAGGTGTTTGAAGGAGCCCACGGTTGGGCGCCGGCCGATGTATGCGGCCGAGCGATTGAATGGATGGAGCTGCAAGCGATGAAGTCCGGCCGGCGTTCGCGCGATGATTTGTTCATCGACCGCTTGTTTAACAGCGCTCAGGACAGCGCAGGCGCCAACGAATCGGACGGGCGAGCCTATGAAGCCTATACCTGCTACGGCGCAATTGCCGCCGACTTTAAGGGCTTGCGAGACATAACCGTATTCGAGAAGAAGGCAGCCGGGCTCAAGGATTCGAAGTCAGTCAAACAGGCGCTCAGCAAGGAGCGGGCTGAGGAGAACGAACAGCTACGCCGGTCTAACGAGTTGTTTGATCTACGAGCGAAGGCTCAAAGGTGGAGCAGCGATCCGCCAACTCAACAACCATTCCTTTCTGACCTCAAACGCATCCTGTCGGATCTGAAGCGAAGATCAGATGCTAAACAGGCCACAACTGAACGCGCGCTTGCGCGCCGAGTGCTGAACCAATACAGGATCGCGTCGTTCGAACAGTCGATGGGCCTCCTTCAAACAAAGAAGTATGACCTCGCCGCTGCAAATCTCGAGGTCGACTCAGAAGTCATGCCGGAAAACTGGTGGGTCTGGTACAACCTCGCGTGCGCCTATGCGTTGAAAGGGGACAAGAAGCGCGCGATTGACGCATTAGGCAAGGCGGTTCAGAAGGGATTTGCGAACGCCCCGGAACTCGAGCGCAACAATCAACTGGATGCGATTCGCGACGAGCCAGGATTCAAGAAGATAGTCGAAGACTTAAAGCAGAAGCGCTGACTAGGATAGTACTCAATCGTTTCGCGCAGACTACGCAAAGACCTGCAAAGAATTCAGGGTTTCAGCTGCTAAAGACTTCAGGGGCGGCAGCCGCGCGCCTTTGGCCCAAGCTGTGAAGGCAGCAATTCATAAGCCGTCCCTGCCCACTCGCACAACAGCCGGCGAGTGTCTCTGGGATCGATGATTTCCTCCACTCCGAAGGCCTCGGCCGTGCGAAACGGCGAGCGCAGCTCGTTGAGCCGTTCTTCAATCTCGTGACGGCGCGCACCAGGATCGGGGGCGGCTTCGATCTCGCGCCGATAAGCCGCCTGTACGCCGCCTTCAATCGGCAAGGAACCCCAATCACCGGAGGGCCAGGCGTATCGAAGATTCAGACCTTGAGCGTTGCCGTGAGCAGCTCCGGCCACGCCAAATACTCGCCTCAAGATTATCGACACCCAGGGCACCGTAGCCTGATAAACCGCAGCCATCGCTCGCGCGCCGTACCTGGCGGTGCCCGCGCGCTCGGCCGCCGTGCCGATCAGAAACCCGGGTTGATCGACAAAGTTCACCACCGGCAGATGGAACGTATCGCACAAATCAACAAATCGCGTCATCTTCTCGCTGCCCGGCGCATCGAGACCGCCGCCGCCCTGCTGAGGATCGCTCGCCAACACTCCTACCGGATAGCCATGCAGCCGCGCGAGGCAGGTCACCAGCGGACGTCCGTAGTACCGGGCGATCTCAAAGACTGAGTCGCTATCGAACACCAATGCGAGCAAGCGTCGCACGTCAAACCCGAGTCTCCGGTTTCGCGGGATGATCGATATCAACTCCTCGTCGCGGCGCTCGGGGTCGTCTCGTTGGTCGGATATCGGTGGAACTTGCCAGACGTTCGACGGGAGATAAGAAAGAAACCGGCGGATAGCGACGAACGCTTCGTCTTCCGTGTCGACCTCGTTGTCAACGGCACCGCTTCCGCGAGCGTGAATGTGCGAGCCGCCAAGCTCTTCTTTAGTCACCTTCTCGCTGACTCCGCGCTCCACTACCGGAGGTCCCGCTACAAAGAGCTGGCTTGTACCTTTAACCATCAACGAGAAGTGCGAGGTGACGACTCTCACGGCGCCGAGCCCGGCGACCGATCCCATACAAGCTCCGATGACCGGAACTTCAGACATCAACGCAACCACAAGGTCCCACGCGGGATTCGCGGGCACATACGTGCGCTGCATGGTTTCGAGAGTTTTGACGCTCCCGCCGCCGCCGGTTCCGTCAACCAATCTGATGATGGGCAGCCGCAACTCGCGGGCGAGTCTTTCGGCAAATCCGGCCTTGTCACCGACTCGCGCATCGGCAGCCCCGCCGCGCACCGTGAAGTCATCGCCCGCGACGACAACTCGACGGCCGTCAATCCGTCCGGTCCCCATCACGAAGTTCGACGGGATAAACGAGAGCATCTTCCCGTCTTCGTAGGTGGCCTGCCCGGCCAGCGCGCCGATCTCGTGGAACGATTCCGGATCGAGCAGCCGATCGATGCGTTCTCGTACAGTCAGCTTGCCGCTCGCGTGCTGTCGATCCACGTTAGCCGGCCCCCCCATTTGCTTCGCCAGTTCTTCGCGGCGCGTTATCTCCTCAACTTCCGGTTCCCAGGTCAAGAGTGTGCCTCCAGGATAGCGAGTACGCGGACCGTCGACGCCGAGGCCACGTCCTGGCACCGTACCATTCTTATCGCCGCTGTTTCAAACGTCGTTCTGTTCGGAGCCCCTAACGGGCGCGACCTTACTTTGCTTTGCGTCGTTGCGCGAACCTACTGATCTAAGTCTCACTCACAGGCTCGCGCAAAGACGCAAAACCCCCTTTTCGCCAATCTACAATCCCGTGAGCGTGGGTGGTACGATCGGTCTTCCGATGTTTTCACACGGTCTCGGCCGGCATCTCCAGCATGATGTGGACGCTGTGTTCTTTACCATCATCTACAAGCTCAATCTCAGCCGCTGCCAGTTGTTTGCCGTCCAGCTCGATTCTCGCAACTCCGCGATTGAGACCGTGCGGATTCTCGACCACCAGGTTATAGGTTGTTGACCCCCGCTTGTAAGCGATTTCGTACTCTCTCCAGCCGCGCGGAATGCATGGATCAATTTGGAGTCGCGCGCCGTGTAGCCTGAAGCCAAGAATCGATTCAAGGCCCGCTCGATACATCCAGCCTGCCGAGCCCGTGTACCAGGTCCAGCCGCCTCGTCCCACGTGAGGCCAAACCGCATAGACGTCGGCCGCTGCGACATACGGCTCAACCCTGTACTTGTGCAGTCCCGCGCGTGTTGACGAGTGATTGACCGGATTCAACAACGCAAACAATTCGCCGGCGCGATCACCGTCGCCGAGCATTGCATAGGCTATCAACGTCCAAAGGGCCGCGTGCGTATACTGGCCACCGTTCTCGCGCACACCCGGCACATAGCCTTTTATATATCCGGGATCGTATGAACTCTTGTCGAATGGAGGAGTGAACAGAATGACTAACCCGTCGCCTCGCCGAATCAAGTACTCTTCCACCGCGGTCATCGCCCGCACCGCGCGATGGCGATCAGCTCCGCCGGACATTACCCCCCACGATTGGGCTATGGAATCTATTCGGCACTCCTCGTTCTTCGCGGATCCAAGAAGGAGTCCCTCATCCAAATTCTCCGCGCGGTACCAATCGCCGACCCAACCGTTCTGTTCCAGCGCCTGTCGCAGTTTCTCCGCGCGTGAACGATACTTGTTGCCTCGTCGCTTTTCTTTGCGCGAGTCGCAAAGGAGCGCGAATTCCAACAATGTGCTGTAAAGAAACCAGCCGAGCCATACGCTCTCGCCCTTACCCTCGTGCCCGACCCGGTTCATTCCGTCATTCCAATCGCCTGAACCCATCAGCGGCAATCCACGCTCTCCAACCGCGAGGCTTCGATCAATCGCGCGGACGCAATGCTCATAAAGACTCGCTGACTCTGTCGACACCGACGGCTGGGTGTAAGACTCTTGTTCCCCTACTGCAAGAGGTGGAGCCTCAAGAAACGGCGCAGACTCCTCCAGCAGTGATTGGTCGCCGGTTGTCTTCACGTATCGACAGGTGACAAACGGTAGCCACAGCAGATCGTCCGAGCATCGCGTTCTGACGCCGCGCCCGGTCGGCGGATGCCACCAGTGTTGGACATCACCCTCTTTGAACTGATGCGCGGCAGCATTCAGGATTTGCTCACGAGCTACCTCGGGATTTGCATAGACCAGCGCGCAAACGTCCTGCAACTGATCGCGAAACCCGTAGGCCCCGCCGGATTGATAGAAGGCGGATCGCGCCCATACACGGCACGCAAGCGTCTGGTAGAGCAACCAGCGGTTCAGCATAATGTCCATGGCCAGGTCAGGAGTTTTGACCTGTATCGCCCCCAGCAACCCATCCCAGTAGTCTATGACCTCCTTGATCGCTTTCTTTGCGACGACAGTTTGCCTGTACTTGGACGCCACTGCCCGTGCTTCGTCAACGCTCTCGCCTTCGCCGATGATCACAACTATTTCACGTTCTTCACCCGGGGCCATCTCGATGCCCGCTTGCATCGCCGCGCACGGATCAAGTCCAGCGCCCACTCGACCTGAGAGTTTGACCCGGCGAAGCGCGGCGGGATTTGCGTGTGATCTGTTACGGCCCAGAAACTCTTTGCGATCGCAAGTGATGGTGCGCTCGCGCTCGCTCATGTCCACGAATGCGACGCGATGCGCGAACTCGTTGTTGTACGGATTGCGCGCGAAGATCGCCCCGGTTTCTTTATCCAGCTCGGTGATAACGTACGGAGCCATGCGGCTGCGCTCGACTCCAAGCACCCATTCGGCATAGCTGGTGACCGAGACTCGTCTCTTTCTCTCGGTTTCATTTCGCAGACGCAAGAGGGAAATTTTTACGGGCGCATCCAGCGGGGCGAATACCGAAAGCTCTTGATAAATGCCGTGACTTCCGTGCTCGAAGATCGAGTAGCCGTGTCCGGTTCTGATCACGTACTGTTCAACCTCACGAATGGGCAGCGGGGTAGGCGACCACGTTTCCCCGGTGTCTTCATCCCGCAAATAGATCGCCTCACCGGACGAGTCACTCACTGGATCGTTCGACCACGGCGTCAAACGATTCTCGCGGCTGTTGACGGACCAGGTGTAACCGGCACCTGTTTCCGAGATCTGCAAACCGAAGTCCCGGGAATTCGATATCACATTCAACCAGGGGGCGGGTGTCCATTGCCCCTCAGCCAAGATCGTCCCGTACTCGCGGCCTCCCTGAGTGAACCCGCCAAGTCCATTGAAGAAGGCAAGGCCAGGGTCTTTTAACCCGAGGGACGGATAGGTACGGGAAGTTGCGCGCGCAACAAACCTGGTCGGCAGATCGTCTTCGACAGGCCGTTGCACGAGCTGTTCTTCGAGCGGGCCGCGATCGGATACGATCACGACTCGCGCGGCAGCGTGCAACAGAATCCGATCAGCGTCGGGCATCAAGTCCGAGCGCCGGAGAAAAACTCCGCCGGGCTTGTCCATCAAAGCTTGCGAGCCGCTCACCCGCACAACCCGCTGCAATTCATCCTGCAAAGATTGAACGTAGCTTGGGGGATGATCATTCAAAACCACGAGATCAAACACCAGGCCTTTGAGCCGCAGGTACTCGTGTCCGCGCAGGAGCTGGCGCACCATCCTCAGATCGTCCTCTTCCGAGATGCGTACCAAAGCAATGGGCAAATCGCCGCTTATTCCATAAGGCCAGAGCGCCGATTGATCCCTGGTATTGAGAGCAAGCACGTGTGAGCGCGGTCGCAGCGAGGGATCGGAGTAAAGCAACCGCCCTGCGAGCCTCTGAAAAAGGTGAGCCTCCTCGGCATCGATTTGCAAGTGGCGCATCTCGACCTGGGCCTTCGTCCACGCCAATCCCGCTTCTCGTTGGAACGCGTAGGGGTTGTGATACTTGTCCGCCAGCCTTAGCGCCTCGTCCCGGGAGTGTGCAGTGCCAGTAGCAAACGTGACGGCAGCAGTTTCGTTCGGAGCGAGCCGCACTCGTCGTCTGAGCGAGAAGATGGGGTCGAGCACAGCACCTACAGTGTTTGAAAGCGGGCGTCCCTCGATTACTGCGACTGGATTGGCAGTAGTGTGACCACGGCCCAGGAAGCGCGCGCGGTCGGTTTCACACTGCACCGCACCGACGGTCTCACCATCAACTATGACTACGTGCAAGCCCCAAAGTTCCTGCTCGTCTTGCGATCTCCTTCGACGCGTAGCCAGCAAGCCGCTTTCGCTCGGGATGAACTCAGTTTCGACAAACAGATTACTAAATGCAGGGTGCGCCGCATCTGCCGCGCTCGAAGCGAGCACTACCTCCACGTAGCTGGTCAACTCGATGTCGCGGGAACGATTGGTATTATTAGTAACACGGATGCGCCGCAACTCGGTATTGTCTTCCGGCGATACAATGATCTCGGTGCGAGTGACGATTCCGGCATCGCTGCGCCGGAACTCCGCTTTGTCTTCGGCCAAAGCCACATCGTATGATTGCGGCTTTCCGGCGATCGGCAGATAGCCGGCGGACCAGACCGCACCGCTGCGGAGATCGCGCAGATAGCAAAAACTGCCCCAGTTATCACGCGTTACGTCTTCGCGCCATCGACTGATCGCGATCCCACTGCAAGCCGAGTAGCCGGAACCGGCGGTCGTTACGACCACGGAATAAGCTCCGTTAGAGAGCAATTGTGTCCGCGGGGTCGGCAGGTCCGCGGTGTCGTATCGCCGCGGATCGGGCGTGGTCGGGATTCGACGACGGCCGTCGACCCTGACCTCTTCTGCACGCGGCTGTGCCAGGATCCCTCCGCGCGGAATACGCTCTTGCAGTAGTAACTCGGTTGCTTGCACAAGCGGCTCTGAATGAAACCGCCGCTGCATTACTCTCTCGTTAAGCAGATTGTCGAGGGAGACCAGGATCATTCCCTGGTGATGAGTCATGAACGCTTTTATGATAGCGCTCTTCTGATCGGGTTGAAGGCGGTCCTTGGTATAATCGATCGATTCATGGAACCCGTATGCGGTGAGAGCGCCCTCGCGGACCAGTCGTCGCATGTTGTCGAGCGCAGCTCGCGGTTCGACCATCGCGGCGAGTGCGGTCGAGTAAGGAGACACCACCAGATCGTCACTCAAACCTCGCTTGAGGCCAAGCCCAGGGATACCAAACGGACCGTACTGGTAATTCAATTGCAAATCGCGAGCGTTGTACGCGGACTCTGAGACTCCCCACGGAACGCCGCGCTCGCGGCCGTACTCGATCTGCCGCAATACTATTGCTCGATGGGTCTGATCGAGAAGCGTGTCAGGGTAGTCGCGCATGACCAGGAGCGGCATCAGGTACTCGAACATAGTCGCAGTCCAGGATACCAACGCGCGGCTGCCGTCAACTTGAGTGAGCGCGCGCCCAAGATGAAACCAGTGCTCTTGCGGGACGTCACCCTTGGCGATCGCGATAAAACTCGCCAATCGGGCTTCCGAGGCGAGCAAATCATAGAACGAGTTGTCGCGGCGCCCATCGGTGACGTTGTATCCGATGATAAAGACCTTTCGCTCTTCGTCGTACAGGAAGTGAAAGTCCATCTCGTCGATAAAACCCGCGCAATGCCTCGCGCAATCGGCATACCGCGAGGCGAGTTCGGTTGCCGCTTGTGAGGATCGTTCCAAATGGCTCGCCAGACCGTCCAGAGCGCTAATCGCCTTTTTGCGCTTTGGACTCGGAGCCTGTTCGATCTTTTTGCGCAGCTCAGCAAATCTTACGTGTGCGTCGTCGCACAACGCTGGAAGTTCGTCGAGGGTTGGAACGCGATCGAGCGAACCGAGGATGTTCGCCCATTCGTCAGCCGTTTCGTCTGAGCAAGTCGCGATTGCCCGGTCTATTTGCGCCGACAAGGCGAACGTCCACGGCGTAATTGTCGCGAGATCACGGCGACGCTCGCGCAGCTGATGCAACAGAGACCGGATCCACGAGATCAGCAGCTCGAATTGGCCGCTCCCGTTTTCGTGTAAAAGGGGGTTGACAATATCCTCTATCTCGGCGACTCGCTTGGAAAGCTCCTGGAACAGACCGAGCCACGCCGATAGGGAATTCGGTTTTGCATTATCGAGGCTTGCCGAGCAGGCCTCGATCTCCCCACGTAGTTGCTTGAGCGTTACTGCTCGCGTACTTTGCCTGACAGCCCCGATCTTGGCCGCCTCATCCCGCATTAGTGCGACCGTGTCCCTGATGCCTTCAATTGCCCGCATATCGAACACGGGCCGGTCGGCAGCCTCGACGCAGATTTGTTTGATCGCGAGCAGATGCCCGGCAATATTGCCGCTGTCTACGGTCGAGACATACTGCGGATTGAGTGGCGTGAGCGTTCTCGTGTCGTACCAGTTGAGAAAGTGGCCGTTAAAACGGTCGAGCCTTTCCATCGTGGCCAGAGTAAGCTCGAGACGCTCGACAAACTCGAGCGCGCCTACATAACCTAAGTCACGGGCAGCCGCGGTCGACAGAAACAGCAGCCCGACGTCTGTGGGCGACGTGCGATGCGCGACGACCGGCTTGGGGTCTTCCTGATAGTTATCGGGGGGGAGCCAGTTGTCATCCGCGCCGACGAAAGTCTCAAAGAACTTCCACGTCCGCCGCGCAACCAGCCTCGCTAGTTGCTCGTCATCCGCTGCGAGCGAATCGTCTTTGGTCGGCAACTCGCAGCTAGCCCAATAGGCAATTAACGGTGAGGTTGCCCAGATGATCAGACACGGCGCCGCGAACAGGAACGCGCCAGGCCTGGTGACCGAAACGAGGAGCGCAATTCCAAGAACGAGAGCCTCTGCAGGCCACAGGAATTGCCAAAAGGCCCTCAGATCATGCGCGCTTTGCTTGTCAGCCTCAGCGGCGGTCACCCACGCGAGCAGCTTCTTTTTTGAAATAAGCTTGCGATAGAAAGTGAGGCCGATCGCATGAGCCTGCAGGTACGCCTGATGCGCAATAAAGGCAAACGAAAGCGCAAACTGAGCGGTGTTGGTGCGGACATCACCCCAGACGCTCCAGAAATGACTTGTCCACGGAATGCCGCGCGGGTGAAGGAGAAGTGCATTTGTCACATGAGCATATACGGGAAACGCCAGGATGACGAGGATCGCAAGAGTCCATAACAGCGCCGACCCCGGCAACACCGTCCACGCTGCGGCAAACCACAAAAGCATCGTTGGGGCGACCAGGCTCCGCCGAAGGTTGTCGACTATCTTCCATCGCGATATTAGCGGAAGTCGATTGCGCGCCGGGCGATGGTGCGCGTCTCGCACGCGTGGAAAGATCCAGCGCGCAATTTGCCAGTCACCTCTGGTCCACCGGTGCTGACGCTTTGCGTAAGAATCGTAGTGCGACGGATAGTCATCAAGAAGCTCGACGTCGGTAACCAGCGCGGCGCGCGCATAGAGGCTCTCAAAAAGATCGTGACTCAGAAGCAAATTCTGCGGCACGCGACCAGCGAGCGCGGCTTCGAAAGCGTCCACATCGTAGAGCCCCTTTCCGGTGTAGCTGCCTTCTCCGAAAAGATCCTGGTAGACATCGGAGACAGCGGTTGTGTACGGATCGACCCCTGTATGACCGGAGAAGATCCGCGCAAAATGCGAACGCGACGAGCTTGCCAGCGTCATGCTTACGCGCGGTTGAAGAATGCCGTAGCCTTCTGTCACCCGATTCACGCGCTGGTCTAGACGAGGCCGATTCAGCGGGTGCAGTGCCGTACCAATTAGCCGCCGGGCGCTGTCGCGAGGCAGTTGAGTGTCGGAATCGAGGGTGATGACATATCGGACTTTTGACAATTGAGAAGCGTCGGCGGTTGCAACGACATAGCTGGTGTCGGTGGCGCCGCGGAGCAGCCGGTTGAACTCGTGTAGCTTGCCCCGTTTTCGCTCCCACCCCATCCACTTCCCTTCCCAGGGATTCCACTGGCGCCGGCGATGGAACAGGTGGAAGCGCTCAGTCTGGGAATCGTTGTAACGTGCATTTAGTTCTCGAATGCCCTTTGTCGCCGCTTCGAGCAAGCCATCATCATCTGGCATGTCTTCCAGGGAAGCGTCCGCATAGTCTCCGAGAAGCGCAAAATAAATATTCTCCTCGCGATTTGCCAGAAAACGGACCTCGATATTCTCGAGCAGCGCCCGTACTGTTTCTTCGCTGGTGAAGATGGTGGGCATGACGACGAAGGTGCGGGCAACGTCCGGCGTTCCCGAAGCCATATTCATCTTTGGGAGTGGATTTGGCTTGAAGAGGAGGGTTACATCAAGGTTTAGCGAGCTCAACACCAGATCGCTGACAGGCACGATCAACAGCAAGGCGATTGTAATCAGCGCAACCGGAGGAGCGCCCGAACCCGAAGCGTACAAGAGAAAGGGAGCGAGAAAGAGCGCGGTCATTCCCGTGAACGTTCCCAGATACGATGCCGTTGGATGCCTGAGGACAGATCTAAACAACCGCTCGCTCAATCGCGGCCGGTAGTGAAGATCCGCCTCAAGCTGTGCGCGACCGCGATCGATCAAATAATAGCCGACGTGTCCTCTGCGATCGTCATCCGGCGCCGATTGTTGCGACTGCCCAGCCAGCGCGATTGCGTGACGCGCGATATCCTGCTCGGACGACTTTGTGCGGCGGGCGATCTTCTCGACAACGTGGCGGTAACGATCACGCGTTGCAAAATCCATCTGCGAGTACGCGCCGATTGGATCTGCCGTCAGTATCGGGTCCACCTGGCTCACGCTCTCGAAGAATTCCTTCCAATCGAGCGTCGATAACAGGCGCATGCTGGTAATAATGTTGCCGACCGTTGTTTGAGCGGCGGCTTGGCGCTGGTGCTCCTGGTGAACGATTTGCTCGGTAGTTGTCGACTCGGCGGAGAGTTGCTGTTCTATCCAGTCGAGCGCGGGCCACACTTCCGGGTCTTGATCGCGAAGCCGTTGGGTGAGTTGAACGATGAATGCGCGATCGAGCCGCCTGGCCTTTTCCATTGCTCCTTGAAGCTGCTCGATCAGCTCGTCCGACTGCCGCCCCGCAATCTCCAGAAGCCTTTCCGCGAGTTTGTCGGCTGCCTCTCGGGCGTTGCGCGCGGTTACTATTCGAGTAGCAAGCCGCTGCAGGTTTTCCACCAGCGCGACTCGCAACGTGATGGCAATCGCCCACAGCTCGCCGATTGACAGAGGCGTCACCTGCTGGTAGGCCCGTATAAAGCGTGCAAGAGTGTCGGCGTCAAGACGACTGTCGGTATGAGCGATCATTGCGAGCGCAATCGCATAGACACGCGGATAGCCCGCAAGGCCGCCGCGCTCGAGCTTTGGCAACTCTCGGTAGTAGCCCTTTGGCAGGTCCCGGCGAATCTCCCGAAGTTGGTCTTCGATGATATGAAAGTTGTCGACGAGCCATTCAGCGGCCGGCGAGACCGTGCGGTCGTTGCGAATCGCGTCTGCGAGCGTTCGATAAACGACGATGAGCTTGCGCCCATTCTCCTCTAGCCGCGGCAGGAGCCGACGGCCGCGACGTGGGTTGGGAGATACTGAGTGCGCAGAGGCCAACTCAGCCGCATATTGCTCAAGACGCTCGACGCTGAATAGCTCTTCCCGAATCGGGTCTTCATCTGAATTGCGGGCTGAACGCCTTGTTCCCTGGAATGAACTCATGAAGAGTCAGCCATGCTCTGGAAGGTGTGACCAACCAAACTCCACCGTTCCAGCATACCATCCTGATACGGCTCACGCGACAAGGATTTAAGGTAGTGGGACGGGCGGGTTGTTCTCCCGCCCTGGGAGCAAGTTGCAGCGCCTGGGGCAGTCAGCCAATTGTTTTGGAAACCGACGATCCGCTCTCACGGAACCGACCTTTACTTGACGGCCTTCTTTTCATAGGTTTCGTCCATAAGCGCTATTGATTTGGCGGTTGAACGACAAAGCTACTGCGCTTCCAGCAGTTCTGAGTTAGCCTGTTGGATCTCTTTGGGAAACGTGCGGAGGGCGGCAATGATGCGCGCTTTGAGATCGCCGACCAGCGTCGCGTGCTGAGCCGCCACGTCATAGCTCTCACCCAGGTCTACACTCATATCATAGAGTTCCGGCGTGAGCACAAGAACGTTCTTCTGCTGTCCCGACGCGGCGGTGTACCGCGGGATGTTCCAGCGCGCAACATGAATCTTCCAACGTCCTGCGCGCGCTGTTTGAAGGTAGGGGCCATCGAAGAAAAGATAGAGGCTCTGCGGGACGTTTGTCTCGCGTCCGAGCAAAAACGGAAGGATATCCTTGCCGTCCAATGGTTGCTTCAATGCATGGGCGGGCTCTTTGTTGCTTGCGAGGGCTAACGCAGTTGGAAAGAAATCTATCGTAGCAACCGGTTCATCGGAGACTCGGCCCGACTGAATTCTTTCCGGCCAGCGCACTATGCCTGGTTCCCGCACGCCACCATCGTAGGTCCACCCTTTTCGTCCACGCAGCGGTCCGGCGCTGCCCTGATACCAGGGGCCATTGTCGCTCGAGAAGAAGACGATCGTGTCGCGGTCAAGGTCAAATCGCTTCAGCGCATTCAGAACTTCTCCTACACCCCAGTCTAATTCTTCGATCACGTCGCCATAGAGTCCGCCGGCCGATTTTCCCCTGAACCGCTCCGATGCGTGTAACGGGATGTGCGGCATGTTGTGCGCCAGATAAAGAAAGAAGGGCTGTGCTTTCGCCCGCTCGATAAAGCTGACGGCCTCTTCAGTGTACCGCCGCGTCAGGGTGTCTTGGTTGGCAGGCTCCTCGACTACGTCATCGTTGCGTACAATTGGAGTGGGAGTCATGTCATTGCTATAAGGAATGCCGAAGTAGTAGTCGAATCCGTGATCAATCGCGCGATGAGGACTAACTCGCCCGAGATGCCACTTGCCGATGCAAGCCGTCTTGTAGCCCTTTTCCTTGAGCGCCCGGGCGATAGTCGTTTCAGCCTGAGGCAGACCAGTCTTGTCGTTTGGAAAGAGCACATTCGCCAGGTGCATCTGATCGATACCCATCCTCGCAGCGTAGCGCCCGGTCATCAACGCGGCTCTGGAAGGAGTGCAAATCGGCGAAACCGAATAGAAGCTTGTGAGCCGCAATCCTTCGGCAGCCATTCGATCGATGTTCGGGGTCTTGATCGCTTTCGCGCCGTAACAGCCGAGATCGCCGTAGCCCATATCGTCGGCATAGATGAAGATGATGTTTGGCCGCCGCTGAGCCGAGACGCTATCCGCCAACGGCCAAACTATCACGGCTATCACAAGCACCACCAGGTTTCGGCTAACGAGCTTGCTCATTTTGTCGCTACCTCAGCCTGGGAGAGCAGGCATCGATCCCCTCCGCACATTGCTGCGAGAAAATAGTTCTTGGAGAAACCCTGCAGGCAGGGATGCCTGCGCCCCGGGCCGTCAGTCACGGTACGAAGGATCAACCTTATCAAGCTTGCGCAGCAGCCCGGGCCAAACCAGGTCGGCGCCGATTCCCTTGGTGACCACTTTGACTTGAGCAGTGATGCCGTCAAGGATCGGCTTCGCTATCTGAACAAGCTCGGCGCCGCCGGCCTCGGCCATCAGCTGAATCTCGCACGAACGCTCGAGGTTGTACATGGCGAGGAATGCTTCGGCAGCATTAGTTCCGATCGTCAACAGTCCGTGGTTCCGCAAGATCAGATTATTTTTGTCGCCCAGGTCGGAGACTAACCTCGGCTTTTCGTCTTCATTCAGCGCGAGCCCTTCGTAGTCGTGATACGCGATCGAAGCGAGCGACAGCAATGACTGCTGCGAGATCGGAAGCAGCCCGTGTTTCTTCGCTGATATGGCGACACCGTGGCGAGTGTGGAGATGCATCACACACATCGCGTCTTCTCGCGCCGAGTGGACTGCGCTGTGAATGGTAAACCCCGCAGGATTGATCGGATAAGGACTGTCCATAACCTTGTTGCCGTCGAGGTCCACCTTTACCAGGCTTGAGGCGGTGATCCCGTCCAACATCCGTCCATACGGGTTGCTCAGAAAGTGGTGCTCCGGTCCGGGGACTCTCGCCGAGATGTGAGTAAAGATTAGATCATCCCATCCGAATAGCGCGGCCAGACGATAGGCCGCCGCCAGATCGACACGCGCTTGCCATTCTTCGCCGGAAACAAATTCGCGAACCGCCGCTGTCTTTGCTTGCATATGGATTCTCGCAGCTCCTGTTATGTTGGAGTTCACTGCCCGCCCGCGGCCTCTCAACGAGCTAAACGTGGCGTGCGGTTAGCAGAATGTCACGGATGTGCGATGTGCGCAAGGAGATGTGATTGGTTGATACTAAACGAGGCTGTCCAAGATACGAGTTCATCCGCGAGACACTAAACATATCAATTCTGACCGCTACGACCCGTTCGCCAGACTTGCCGCCTGATAGCTTCGCCGTGCTCTCACTACTGCGTCCGGAGCAGTCACCTCGACTCTCAGCATGTGACGGTGTCCGTCAACCTTACTGTTGTCGGGATAAAAGCCCAACCGATACTGATGACGTAGCTCCTCGGCAATCAGCCTGAAGGTGTTTTTCAGATCCGATGCGTCGCTTTTGTAGGAGCGTCCGGCTGACACCTCGGCGAGCCTTGTCAAGAAATCTGCTGCTTCTTCGTTTCGCATCTCCACACGCTGACGCCGCTGGCCTTGTAGGCGCCGCCGCGACGGAGGAAACCGATCACGTGCCCATTCTCGCCGGCGCGGAAACGAAGTTGCATCAATCCAGCTACGACGCCCAAAGCCGGTCTCGAAAAAGACGGTGTAGATCATTGCACCTGACTCGGCTGCTCCGTCGAGCAATGCCTGTTCAGAGATCTGGCTGCCTACGTCTTTGCCGTCGGTCAGCACGATGATCGCCTTGCGTCCATCGATCCGCTTGAAGCCGCGGTCGATAACCTCGGCGACGGCGTCGCGCAGGACGGTGCCGATTTGCTCTCCGGTCCTCGCGCCTTTGACGGCCTTTTCCAGCGTCCTGCGGTCCGCAGTCAATTGACTCAAAACATGCACATCATAGTCGACACTCACAACCGTCGCTCGGTCCTGCGGTCTCAGCTCTTTGAGAAACTTCCGCGCAGCGCTCTTGATGTCGTCCAACACCGGTTGGGTGCTTTTGCTGGTGTCGATCAGCAGCGCGACGTTCAACGGTTCTTCAGCGGTGTCGAATATCGAGATCGGCTGTTCCAATCGGTCCTGGTACAGCTTGAAATCGGCAGCCTTAAGGCCTGCGATATATCTTCCCTCGCGATCGCTGACGATCACCGGGACGCTCACCAGAGTCGTTTGAACCTTGATCGGAGGGTCGGTCTGCTTCTCTTGCGCGGGGGTCGAGGCAAAAGTAACGCAATTTGCCAACGTCAGGAATGTAGCGAGGGCGATGCGAGGGAGCCTCATCGTTTGGGCGAATCAGGATGGCAAGAGGGCCATTGTCGAGCCCTCTTGCCGGCAGAGATTTATGGAGCAAGCTGCCAGCCGCTGTTAATCGCAAGCTGGTGGCTTGTGCGACTAGGCGCGGATGAACCCGCGGAAATTTGCCGGGCTCGCGTTAAAGCCCGGGAAAATAGTGTTCAGGTTGCTCGCGCCCATGTGACGCGCTGCGATCTCTGAAAACACATCCCGGAAGTCAGTCGTCAGCGCCAGATCGCGGTTCTCGTACAACTGCTCGGTCGCGAGCCCGGGCCACTTGCCGTAGACCTTGCCGCCTTTCACCGAGCCGCCCGCCACAAATAGGCAGCTCGCGTGGCCGTGATCGGTTCCGCCTGAACCGTTCTGCCGAATGGTCCGGCCGAACTCGGTCATTGTGAGAATCAGGACGTTGCGCATTCGATCGCCAAGATCCTTGTACAGCGCGGCGATGCCCTGGCTGAAGTCCTGCAAACGATTGGCGAGCTGGCCGCGCGAATTTCCTTGATTCGCGTGAGTGTCCCAGCCGCCGACGTCGGTGAAGGCCACCTCGATGCCGACATTCGCTTTGATCAGCTGCGAAATCTGGAGTAGGGAATTGCCGAATGATGAACGAGGGTAGTTCGCGCCGTTCGCGGCCTGGTACTGCTGAGGGTTCGCCTTCTTCAGCATCTTGACTGCTTCGAAGGCCTCCTTCCCCGTGCCGTGCAGAGCATCGCCGAGGCCCTGTGAGTAAAGCTCCTCGAATCCCTTCGCGACCTGCCCGTTTCCCTGCCCCGCGCGCACACCGAAATCCCCAATGTTGGTCATCGCAATCGACGGCGCCGGGCCCAGGAGCGTGCGCGGTAAATTCGCGGTGAAGGACACCGCTCGGAAGGGCGACGCCTTCGGATCCTTCTTCGCTTGCATGTAGCGATTCAGCCAACCATCACCGGTGCCTTTGTTGCCCGGAGTGCCCGCTTCCATGTAGTCCTGAGCGTCGAAGTGCGATCGCGTGTTATCCGGCGAGCCAACAGCCTGCACGATCGCAAGGTGACCCTCGTCATAGATGGGCTTGAAGGGCGCGAGCGCGGGATGCAGCGCGAAGTAACCATCGAGATCGAGAGCCGCGTCTGCGTTCCCGGCTTTCGGCTGGGGAACGGCGATGTTCGGCCGGACGCTGTAATAGTTCTTATCGCCGAAGGGGATTACAGCGGAGATGCCATCCATCGCGCCCCGCTGAAATATCGCGATGATGATTGGGTGATCCTTGCCGTCGGTCGCGCCCGTCTGAGCGAGGACCGCCCGCTTCAAAAACGAAGGCGCGGCTGCGAAGGCGGCCAACGCCACTCCGGACGATTTGATGAAAAGTCTTCGTGTTACTGCCATGATTTCGTCTCCGTAAGGACGGTCCTAAGTGGCCGCCCCTCACTCAAGATTCCAAGCCCCGCCATTTGAGGGGCGGCCACGGAGGACCGCCCTTACAAGCGGAGCAGATTTATCTTCTTTGGAACTCCGGCGAGCCAAGCACAAGACCGAATACTTTTGCGGTCTCGAGGTCGTCCGCCGACATCGCTATCGGAGGACGAATGTTTGTACGCACTCCGAAGCGACGTTCCAATTGCTCAGGGTTGCCGACGCCCTTCTGGCCTTTTCCGACGCCGTTGGTGGGGGGTAATGTTTGCATCGAATTCTCAGCCATCAACTCGTCGCCTGCAGGAACTGTCGGAACGGCTCCAAGTTCACCCTTCACCGGCACGCCCTCCTTCAACTGCTTGTCCAGCACCGTTCGGGTCTGCGGCGAAATGTCTCCGTTTAGCAGCGACGCGATCGCCTTCTCCATTACTCGCTGCCTGTCGGACATGTCGACGCTGCCGGCCGCGTGCTTTACATCAAACGACGCCCCACGCACTTTGTTCGTCGTAAGCGCGAGCCCAAAGTTCAACCGCTCGAGCAACGAGCCCGTGTTTACCCATTGATCGGCCCTGTCCGGATATCCAGTGGGCGCCTGATACAGGTACAGCGGCTCACCCATTTTGGATATGAATTGTGCAGTCTGTAACGGAGCCGCCACGTCTGCGCCAAGAGCTCGAACCGCCGACACCGCCAGCTCAAACGGCGACTTGATCTTCGCGCGATAAGCTTCCTTAGAGTTGAATTCCGGTGACGTTACGATTGTCCGCAGCATCTCCCGGATGTCCCCGTCGGTCTTCCCGTACACGGTCGCGACGCGATCAACCAACGCTTGCGGCGGCGTGTCGCTCACAAACCTGCGCACCAGCTTGGTCGAGATGAACTTCGCAGTGCTTGGATGATGCGCGAGAATGTCGATGACCATTTCGCCGTCTTTGATTCCGCCGCCCGCGGGAATTCTTTGACCGAGCACTGTTTTTTCGCCGTTGTCGTGCATAAAAGTGCGGAAGACAAACTGGGTGCCCTGACGAGGCCGATCAAGCGTCCACCCGGTCAGGCATCGCGCCACTTCCTGCACGTCCTTTTGAGTGTATCCTCCTTCGACCCCCAATGTGTGTAGTTCCATGATCTCGCGAGCGTAGTTCTCGTTGATGCCAGGCTTGCGGCCCTTGCCCCCTCCAGGCGGAACCTGGGCTTGCCTCTGCTGTTGAGGAGGCATCTGATCGCGCTGCATCTCGCGGTCAATCTGCTGGTCGCGATAGTTGGGATTGTTCAAGCGCGGATTGCCAAACCCTCCGCCCAGCGCCCCGGGCCGCCGCTGCAAGGCACCCTGCCTTCGCATCTGCCGTGTATCGGGCATCCTGGCATCTGGTGACGTCGATTGGAAATTATCGAGATAGACCAGCATCGCCGGGCTCTTTGCAGTCGCCAAAAGCAGGTCCTTGAACTTGCCCATCGTATGAGGACGGATGACGCTCATTTCGTAGTCGGTCGTAAGGTTGCGGTCGGCGTTCTTTGCCCAGAATATATTGAAGTGGTTGAACCAAAAATCGGTCATCACTTCCTGAAGCTGCCGCTCGCTGTAGGCCGCCCGTATGATCTTTTGTGCTTGAAGCTCCTGAAGCAGAAACTGAGGCGGTCTGAGATTCTCCTCCTGATAATAGGCCATCACTTGCTGCCGGTATTCGCGCTTGGTGTTTTCGTCAGCCCCCTCGCCCGGCGGTAGAACCGTAGCGTTCTTCCCCTGCTTCAATCCAAGTTGGCGCGCGAGGAACTGCGGAGGCGGATACTTCTCCTGTATCTCGGTGAGGCTCATACGTAGCGATGGAAAATTCGCGAGCTTCGCATCGATCGCCGGATCGTCAACGCGTTCCGGATGAAGCTGGAGATCAATGTACTTGTCGATGCCCATCTGCTTGACTCGCTCGATATCACCCGGGCGCGGACCGTAGCCTATACGGTTGAGGAGGTGAAGGACCCTCTGATCCGTGGTGAGGCCGGAACTCGCGGCCTTTGATTTGGTATTGGCGACGACCGGTATGAAGGCGCCAAGCATGAGCGTTCCCGCCAGGACGATGGCCAGGGCAGCCGAGGCGGCGTGGCGGTTTGCAAATCTAAGTTTAACGGAGTCTTGAGTTTCTGGTTTCATGGTCAACTTCCTCGATCAATGGAATGTTTGGCATACCTGTTAGACTCCAAAAGTTGGATCTTAGTCTGAAAAGGTAGCTTAACATCTTCTCGGCGGCACCGGGAGGGGTTGATCTACTGGTCCTCGAATGCCATCTGGACACCTGAATCGCTGGCTCGCGACGCGTGCTCTAGGTGGGCGGTCGCATAGGATTTAATCGTTTCGATGTGGCGCCAGCGCACTCCGTGGACCCGGCGGAATAATCTGATCTTCAGATTCGCTACTTCGCTATTGATGCAGTAGAGCCGCTCGCCATCCGGATCGGTGTACTCTGCCTGCAACATGTCGCGCAGGCGGCACTGTGCCGCGCCCTCGATGTGAAACCTAGAGTTCATTGCGGAGAACGACCAGTAGCCCATTCCCAGTTTGCGTTGCCACTGCTCTGCCAGCCGCAGCCTTAGAAAGCGATGTTCTTGCCCGCGATGTCGAAGATATAGCGATTGAATCGGAGGGAGCATCTGGCCTCCCCGCCGAGCCCGCGCGGCGAGGCCTTCAAACACTGTGTCGGGAAGCTTTTCAAAGGCATTCGAGTGGACCCATACCCAGTCATCAACGTGTTTGCGACCCCACAGATGCGACTGGCAGCCGGGCTCCTCATCAAGAACGATAACCTCGCCGTCGACCACTATCCTTCCGCTAAATCGTGTGGCGAGGTTGGGTGAACACACAAACGATGAAGGTCTCGCTAGCTGGACCATCGTACGCGACACATGATTGTAGGTCCTACTGCACGGTACATAGCTCAAATCCCACTCGATACTGTGGCCGCCGCTATCAACTCTGCCAGCCGCGCCGGCCGGCGAGAACAGGCCCTCGCCAAGCCTCAAACATGAGTCTTCCTGTCCCTCGAATCCAAACTGGCCGATCGCGTACTCGCGCTTGAGTCCGAGATTCTGACC
>CAZOOE010000011.1:26914-32453 GCA_964581275.1 uncultured Clostridia bacterium | reverse complement strand
TCACCAGATGGTGGCTGCGGCGTCCGGGAACAGAATTCTCACCGCTCTCATGAATATGGTGGCAACCATTCTGCTCGACGTCAGGAGCAAGACAGTAAAGCGCGCCAAGGACCTCAAGGAGTCCGCCGAGATGCACAGACAGATCTACCGTGCAATTCGCGAGCGCAATTCGGAGGCCGCCCGCAGCGCCATGCGGGACCACCTGGTGCTCGCCCAGAGGGCACAGGAATCAGAGGAGCCTGAGGCCCCAGAAGACGGCCAGGGAGTTAAGGAAGGTTCCAAGAGAAAGAGCTAGATATTCCAGATATTGCCAGAGGGCCGACCTGTTTCAGGCACTAACTAAACGTCTGGTCTAATGGTGAATTTCGCCGGAGCGACGCGACACATAATCTTGGTCCGCGAGCTCACCGCGCGACACGCGCCGTTCCACCCTTCATTACTCGCTCAACCTCAGCAAGCGTAGCCATCGAAGTGTCGCCCGGCGTCGTCATCGCCAGCGCCCCATGCGCGGCGCCGCATTCAACGGCCCACTGCGGACCTCGACCAGTCATAAAACCATAGATCAACCCTGACGCGAATGAATCACCGCCGCCCACGCGGTCGAGGATTTCCAGGTTCTCTCGTGTTGGCGCCTGGTACAGTTGACCGCCCGAGTAACACACCGCACCCCAATCGTTGAGAGTCGCGGTTTTGGCGTTTCGCAGGGTTGTGGCAACCGCCTTGAAGTTTCCAAACTCCCTAACCGCTTGCTCGATCATCCTGCGGAAGCTTTCGATCTCGAGCTTGGAGTGATGCTTGTCCAGCCCTTCGACTTCCAGCCCCAGGCAAGCCGTGAAGTCCTCTTCATTACCAAGCATCACATCCACCAGCGGCGCAAGGTCGCGGTTTACTTCCCGCGCCTTATCCTTGCCACCAACTAACTTCCAGAGTGACTCGCGGTAATTCAGATCATATGAAACCGTTGTGCCGTTGCGCCTGGCGGCTTCCATCGCCTCACGCGCCACAAGCGGCGTCGTCTCTGACAGCGCGGCGAAAATTCCACCAGTGTGGAACCACCGAGCGCCTTCCCGGCCAAATATCCCGTCCCAATCAATATCGCCGGGTCCCAATTGCGAAACGGCCGTATGCCCTCGGTCCGAACAACCGGCCGCCGCACGCACCCCGAATCCGCGTTCAGTGAAGTTCAATCCGTTTCGCACCCCGCGGCCCACACCATCGTACTTCATCCATTTAACGTGAGATTGATCGACGCCGCTCTGGTAAATGCAGTCTTGAATGAGCCGGCCGATGGAATTGTCAGCGAAGCAGGTAACAATCGCGGTATCCAAACCGAAGCAGCGTTTCAGCCCTCGCGCGACGTTGTACTCGCCTCCGCCCTCCCAAACTTGAAATGCGCGGGTTGTGTGAATCCTTCCTTCGCCTGGATCCAGGCGCAGCATCACTTCACCGAGGCTGATCAGATCCCACCGGCAATTCTGTTTCGGTTTAACGATCAATGAATCTGTCATTTGTGAATAGAGCTTAGCAAGACTCTTTGCGTAGCTCGGCGGCCTCCTCAGTGGAACAAGCAATTGAACCGCAGAGAACGTAGAGGAGCGCTTGTGTTTGCGGTCAAGCGGCTCGTTGCTATGCGCGTTTAACCAGAATGCGGAAGCTTATGGATTTGATCCGATGCCTGCGTCCCACTCCTCGAGAAACCTTTGAGCTTTTGCGCCCGGGCTGATAAAAGCGAGACCCTCAGTTGAGTCGTAGCCGCAGAAGACGCCAACTACATCGCCTTGGTGGTTATACACCGGGCTGCCCGAGAAGCCGTCGAACGCGTCCACCTTGATCGACCAATACTGTCTGCCCTGGAATACGTATGGTCCCTGAAAAATTCCTTTGCGCAAGAACCTGTTCTCGTGCGGCTGAGCGATGAGAATGAGCTGCTCGTCGATGGTCGGGTCGAGTTGGAACTTGGGCCGCTTGGCTTGCTTTGAGGATCCGCAAACGCTCAACAAGGCCAGATCCGCATCCTTATCTATTTTGACCACCTTTGCGGGACAGCCTCCGACGAAGGCTCTCACCTGAAGATCGTCATCAGGCTTGAATCCGAGGAGTTTCCGTTTCGGAGTGCTCAGTCGACCCGATACTACGTGATACGCCGTCATGACCAACCCGCCGCCGACAATGAAACCGGTGGCATAGGCATTTGGGCCAACATCGGCCAGCACTGAAAGCGCCCGCTCCGCAACGTTTCGATTCTTTCTGCTGAACTCCAGCGATATCGACACAGTGTAGCGTTCACGCTGTTTGACGACCAGCGCCGGATTGCCTTGCGACGCAGAATTGGCCGCAAGTGTACCGAGCAGGACAGCAACAAAACCGAAGCAGCAAACCTTCTCCCTCATCTGAGCCTCCGTTTTCCGAATGAACAGGTCAGAGTCAGCATCGGCGCCTCTCTGATTGCGACTGAGTCGGAATTGCCGCCCGCAAATAGTCAGATAGCTAGTAGAGCCGCCCAATCAACTAGCTTCTTTGTTAGCTTACTTCCACACGGCGCCGGGCCTACTGGACCACCTTGCCCGGTGAGAACACAAAGCGTGTTCGCATCGGCGAAAGTCTACCAGAACGTTCCCTGCCGACCAATAGTCGTCAAGCGATCACTCGAGTGTGTCCGGCGTCAGATGTTTCAGTTCGCCGGCAGTCCATCGGTGAGAAGTGAGTGGGCGAGCGAAGTAAAAGGTTTCAGCGTGATGCGGTCTTCCTTCGCCGACTGTTGCGACTTGGCGACTTTGCGCGAAACGTCAATTCATCAAGCATAGGTTCGCGCAAAGTCGCAAAGTAGAGTCGCGGAGCGCCCGGCGCGCATGACTGCGCTCCAGGTCACTCCAGCGTGAATTGAAGTCTAGTCACCGAAGCCGGCGCGAATTCATACACCAGCATTCCGCCGCGCGCGTTCGCGACCGGAGCGTCCACTGGTTCGACGCTGTGTGGTTGCTCAAAGCTGTTGTGCGCGTGAATGTCATTAACCGTAAGCACTGTGCCCTTGATCGATTTCGTGCTGGCGCCGCGAACGGCGATCTCTGCTAACCGAGGCTGGGCGACGTCGGGATTTGTCACTGTCAGAACAAGCCGGCGGTCGCTCAACGAGGCCGATTCGGACAGCCCACGAATCGACGCCTGCTGGCCGTTCCGAGTGTAGCCAGGACGCGGAGCCGAACAAACTGTTTTGACCGACTGGCCTCCCTGATGCGCAGTGTACATTTCGAATACATGAAATGTGGGAGTCATGACGAGCTTGTCTTCGCTCGCGAGAAACAGAGATTGCAGACAGTTGATGAGTTGAGCGACGCTGGCCAGCGCGACCTTGTCCGCGTGCCGATTGAAGGTGTTCAGAGTCAGACCCGCCAGCACCGCGTCGCGCATTGTCGATTGCTGACCAAGCAAGTGGGTGTTGCTGACTTCGGTGCCGGGCCGATACCACGCGCCCCATTCGTCAACTACCAGCTTGACTCGATGCTGCCGGTCGGCTTCCGACATCACCGCCCAGTGATCGGCGATCAGCGATTCCATCCGATCCGCCTCGCGCAATAACTCGTACCACTCGTCGACAGGATACTTCAGCGCGTCGCCCTTGCCGAGTCGCCAGTCGGTTGTCCGGCCTCCGCTCACGTTCCATGAGTAGTGATGCAGGGCCCAGCCCCACATGCGGCCGAGTGCACGGCGCTCACTCATTCTGGCGAAGAATCGACGCGTCCAATCCAGATCCCCGCTATTTGGACCTGCCCCGATGAATGCCGGCTCGATTCCGTATTTCGGCACCCATTCGGTAAAGCGCCGATACTCCGCCGCGTACTCTTCTGGCGTGAAGTTCCCTCCGCAACCCCACGACTCATTCCCGACTCCCCAATAGCGCACCCTGAACGGTTCGGGGTCGCCGCCAGTCGCACGCACATCAGCCAGGCTAGTCGTCCCATCAGGTGAATTGCAGTACTCGACCCATTCGTAAAAGTCACGCGAAGTAAGACTGCGCACGTTTCCTGCGACGTAAGGTTGCGCGCCGATCAACCTGCAGAAGCGCACGAACTCGTTCGTGCCGAACTGGTTTGTATCGTAGTTCCACGGACCATCGGGGACGTCTTTGGGCCATTCACCCGCATCGCGCCAGAAGTTGGTGCGGCGAGGTCGCTGGCTTCTCGGACCCACACCATCGCGCCAATTGTAGCTGTCCGCGAAACATCCCCCCGGCCAGCGCACCACTGACGGTTTCACCCGCTGAAGCGCGTCGATAAGCGCCTTGCGGATGCCGCCGACATTTGGCACCTTCGAATTCTCGCCGACCCAGATGCCGCCGTAAACGACTCCTCCCAGATGCTCCGCAAAGTGACCATATATTTCGGGTGCAATTTTGCCAATCGGCTCATTCAACAGGATCTCGATTCGCGAATCGGCAAACCGCGATTGATCCGGCCGGGAAGCTCCAATTCCAGCGATGGCGCGGCCTGCGACCACCATCGCGCCGCCAGAAAGTGCCGCTTCTATAAACTTGCGTCGCCTCATCCAATCCTCCAAATCAGAAAGCACCCAAATGTGGAAGAATAGACTACTTTATCTGCTCAAGCATTAGCCAAATCGCTTTTAGCGAGGACGGACTACTACGACACGTGACTAGGAACTGAATCTGCCGGTCAGAAATTGTACCCGTCGATGTTAGTCTTGTTGAAAATGAAAGGCGCTCCGAGTCTCACTTCATCGTTCTGCACCTCGATCGTGCCCAATCTCCCCGCCGAGACATTCTGGACGCCGCGTTTTAACTGCCCGCTTCCGAGCGCGCGCGACGCGTATACGGTCAGATACCCGAGATCGAACGTGTTCCACAGTACAATGCTTTCGATTACGCCATCGTGGACATAAGGCTTGCACATGTTTGGAAGCGACAAGCCGGTGACCTTGACATCCGCGCGGCCCGACTGTTTCACGGCTTCGGCAGCGCCCGGCACGGCCGGGGCTGCAATCGCCATTATCAGTTTTACATTAGGGTACACCTTCAACACCGTCTGGGTTTCGGCGAACGCGCGATCGCGGTCGCCGTCGCTGGGTTGTATCGCGACCAGTTTCATATTGGGATACCTTTCGGCGAGCCGCGCCTTGATATGTTTGATCCATTCGTTCTGGTTAGCGGCGCTCAGGCTGGCTGTGATGACTGCAAACTCGCCTTTGTTGTCGAGCATCCTCGCCGCTTCGTCAGTTAGCGTGTAGCCGATGCCCTGCGTGGTAGCCTGGTTGATGAAAAAATCGCGCGCGTCCTTTTGGGCGTCGGCGTCCCAGGTGACCACCTTGATGCCCCTCTCTCTCGCCTTGTGCAAAACCGTTGAGACCGCGACCTCGTTTTCTACGCTAACCGCGATGACGTCCACCCCGATGGTGATCCACGCTTCAATGACTTCATTCTGCTTGGCCGGGGCCAAAACGGGCGGGCCAACCCACAAAAACGCGACCCCCCGTTCCCTCGCCCCCCCCACCGCCCCCCTCGCGCCCCTTATAAAGCAGAGGAAAC
>CAZOOE010000011.1:9273-26904 GCA_964581275.1 uncultured Clostridia bacterium | reverse complement strand
TGCCGTCGGCTTTTGAAGTAGGGTTGGCCGTTCCCCTTTGGCATCTTGCCGATGACCTTTCTATGCGCCTCGCGTGCCGGCCGCCCCGGCGAGACGGCGCCGCTGCTGCCGCCGGAGAACTCGCGCCGCACCGAGCCGACCAGATACCAGTTGCTTCCCGCCACGATCAATGCACCGAGCAGGATGACGGCGCTCAGTATGGCGACTTGCGAGTTCTTCACTTGAATCTCCTCCCCTGGGAGCGCGGGCATCCTTGCCTGCCTGTCTTCATCACCGTGCCGGGCACGTAAACCGGCAAGGAAAGATTCCTGCAATCCCCGGATTCTCGACGCGAGTCGATCGGCAACTATCGTTCCTACGAGCAGCACACCGGTCAGAATGCCGGCGAGCTCGGTCGGCTGCGAGCTCAACCGCAAACCGTTTTGCAGGATCACGCTTGCAAACAACCCAAGCACGCTTCCCAGCACCGTGCCGCGTCCTCCAAATATCGACGCACCGCCAAGAACGACCGCCGTTATCGCCATCAACTCGTAGCCGATGCCTGCATCGGACTTCGCCTGCCCGAGATGCGCGACGTAAATGACTGCCGCGAGGCTAGACGAAAGCCCCGACCACAGATACACAGAAATCAGCCGGCGAGTCACCGCGATCCCGGCGTAACGCGCGCCTTCAGCTGAAAATCCGATCGCGTAGAGGCTTCGGCCAATCGTGGTGCGATGCAGCCACCACGCCCAACCGGCAATCGCGACAAACAGAACAAAAAGCTGCGTCGGAATCAACCCGCCCGCGTACCCTTGTCCAAGGATCAGGAACGAGGACGAGAACCCTGAGTAGTTGTCGATACCCCGCGTCAGGCCTTCGGCGATACCTCTAAACAATGAAAAAGTACCGAGCGTCACAATGAGCGGCGGAAAGTTTAATCTCGCAATCATCAACCCGTTCAATCCGCCCCCGATCAATCCGATCATCAAGGTCACCGCAACGGCAACGGGCATCGGCAAGTGTGCGTCGCGCCAAAGAATTCCCAAGACGACCGCCGACAGTCCCATCATCGATCCAACCGACAGGTCGATACCGCCGCTGATGATGACCGGCGTGAGGGCCAACGCCAACAGTCCAAGCTCGACCGCCAGCCGGGTAACCTCGAATGCATTTCCCGCTGTCAGAAAATTGCTGCCGGTTGCGCTGAAGACACAGCACTCGACTGCCAACACGATAAGAAGCATCCATTCTTTGTTGGGGAATAGACGCTCGACCAGCGACGCAATCGATTGAGGATTGCCGATTGTCGATTGCCGATCGCCGATCGCAGGTGATCGGTGGCGAGAGTCAGTCTTCGGCTGCCGCGTACTCACTTGCTCCCCTTCATCCGCAATCGGAAATCGGCAATCTGCAATCTCTCGATCCGCCCGAACGCGGTGTCCGACGCAAGCGCCGCCAGAAGGATCGCGCCCTGAATCGCCTTCTCCCAAAACGGATTGATACCAAGAAAAGTCAACGCTGTGCCGATCGTTCCCAGGAGGGCAACCCCTATCAGGGTTCCCCAGAGTGTTCCGCGCCCCCCAGTGATCGCCGTTCCGCCAACAACGACCGCGGCGATCGCCTTCAACTCCAAACCTATTCCCGGATTACCCGGCACAACCGAAAAGCGCACCGCGTTGAGCAACGCAGCCAAACCGGTCAGCGCACCCATCAGGACGAATACGAAAAACACAACGCGCCGCGGCTCGATTCCAGCCAGGCGCGCCGACTCGGCGTCCGAGCCCACTGCGTAAATCGCACGGCCAGCTCCCAGCTTTCGCAAGGTGAATGCGAAGCCGCCGAACACAAGCACCGCAGCCGCGACTATCAAACCCCGTCCGGTATTCTGACCCGCTCCGATCCATTGAAAGTTTGCGGGCAAGTTTTGGATCCACCCTCCTTGAGTGATCCAGCGCAGTCCCTCGCGCCAGGTCACCATCATCGCGAGCGTAACGATGATCGACGGCAACCGAAGCAATCCCGCAAACAATCCGTTTACCGCTCCCAGTACCGCGCCCATCCCGACTGACAATGGAAGCAGTAACGGAACAGGCACTCCGTGAGTAGCGAGCCATCCCGAAGTGATGCTGCAGACCGCGAACTGGGACCCGACTGAAATATCAATCTCGCCGACGAGAATCACCATCGTCATCCCTATCGCAACGATCAACGTCGCTGCGTTATTTAAGGCGAGGTCCTTCAAATTGGTTGAACTGAAAAACGACGGAGACACCACCGCGACGATCATCAGTAACGTGGCGAGCGCAGCCGCGGATGAGAGCTCACGTTTGTAGTGACCTAGTTGCATGGAGCGACGCGTTGACAAAGCAAGATGTTTGAGCGCCGAATGACATCACCGTATTCAAGCATGTTTCCACCAGCCCGGGCGTTTTACGCGTGGGCTTGGTCATCATGCCCAAGTGCCAGCGCAAGCACTCGCTGCTGCGTAGCTTGGTCGCGATCCAGAACCGCGCAAATCGTACCCCGGCGCATCACCGCCACTCGATCGCTCATGCCGAGTATCTCAGGAAGCTCAGACGAGATCATCAGAATCGCGGCGCCCTGCTCCGCCAATCCCATCATCAGTTCATGTATCTCTGATTTGGCGCCGACATCGACGCCCTGGGTCGGCTCATCCAGAATCAATACCGAAGGCCGTGTCGCCAGCCACCTGCTCAACGCGACCTTTTGCTGGTTGCCACCAGACAAGGTTGCCACGGGCGAAAACAGAGCCGGTGTCCTTATTCCAAAACGACCAACGTAGTCGCTTGCGATCTCCCGTTCTAGGCGAAGGTCCATCGTCCACGAACTTGAACGCCTTAACCTGGGAGCGCTGGCATCTTTGCCTGCCTCTCGCGCAACCGAAGGCAGGCGAGGCTGGCCGCGCCCCCAAGGCTCGAGCAGTGCTAGGGTGATGTTTGCGCTGATGGGCAATTCTGCGATCACACCATGTCTTTGACGGTCCTCAGGCAGATAAGCGAGGCCTTCCCGAATAGCTTCAGACGGACTGGTAATGCGTGTCCTTTGACCACTAACTAAGATCTCGCCTTGATCCGCCGGCGTAAGCCCGAAAATCGTTCTCGCAAGTTCGGTGCGCCCACAGCCTACGAGACCAGCGAGACCCACGATCTCACCCTTGCGTACTGACAGATTTACACCGGTGACGCCGGCCCTCGAACAACCGAATCCTTTGAGCTCGAGCGCCGTCTCGCCAATCTCGACAGCTCGCTTCGGAAAGATATTTGCCAGTTCGCGGCCGACCATCAACCTTATCAGCTCATCGCGAGTGACTTCATTCATCCGCCGAGTCCCAATCGTGTGCCCGTCGCGTAGAACTGTTACCCTGTCAGCGATCGCCGCGAGCTCATCCAGACGATGCGATATGTAGATGATGCCCACACCGCGAGACTTGAGCTGACGAACCACCTTGAACAGATTCTGCGCATCCTCGTCCGAGAGCGAGGCGGTCGGCTCATCCATGATTACGACTCTTGCATCGGCGCCAATCGCCCGAGCGATTTCGAGCATCTGCTGCTGAGGCATAGACAGATTACAAGCCAGCGAATCGGGATCGATGTTCGCTCCGGCCTGGGCGAGCAAGCTGGCGGCCTCACTCCGCCGCGCATTCCAGTCGATTGACCTCCACAGCCTTGACCGCTCGAGTCCGAGCGCCAGATTCTCAGCAACACTCAGCTCAGGGAAGAGCGTCGGCTGCTGATAGATCGCTGCGATTCCAAGCGCCCTGGCCAGCCGTGGTGAGTTGCGAGTGACCGCCCTGCCGTCCAGCTCGATGTTGCCGCTGTCTGCATCAACGGCTCCGGTGATGATGCGAATCAAAGTTGATTTGCCTGCGCCGTTCTCGCCTATCAACGCGTGGACCTCGCCCGAACACAGCTCAAACGAAGCTCCGCGAAGCGCATGTATTCCGGCGTAGGATTTGCACAGGTCAGTAACGCGTAACAGCAGAGAGTCATTCATTTCGAAACGCACTGAGCAAGAGTTCCTAGTCCGGCCTTCAGGCGGAAGTTCGTAACGACCGGCCGATGACGACAGGCCACCGGTCTTCGGTTGTTACAAACTTCCGCCTCACTCAAGGCCGGACTACAAACTTCGCCTCCCATCAATTAGTCGATTGCATTGCTTCAATAAAGCGCCGCTCAGTCTCTTCGTATCGTCGCGCGGCTTCTTCCCACGCACGCGACGGTTTGGGCTCGTATGCTTTCACCTGTGTACGCTCACCCACGTATCGCCGTGCATCAGTTAGTGACGAGAAGCGTCCCCCGGCTATGGCCTGCACCAGCACGTTCCCGATGACGGTCGCTTCCACGGGACCAGCTCTGACAGGTAGACCGGTCGATGTGGCTGTCGCCTGGTTCAGATACTCGTTCTGACTTCCGCCGCCAACAATGTGTACGCCTTTGATCTTGCGCCCTGTCAGCCATTCAATCATTCGCAGCACCGACGCATAGCGTAGTGCGAGCGAATCTAGAATAGTCTTAGTGACCACGGCAGGATTGCTTGAGATGCTTTGATTGCTGGTACCCGTCTCAACCAGTTGCTCCCTTATCGCCTCAATCATAACCGGAGGATTGAAAAGGCGCTGGTCATCAGGATAGACGATCGCACCACAACCCTCGATCAACGAGACCTCCTTCAGTAAAACTTGATAATCAACATCAACGCCACCTTCGCTCCACTCTCTGCGGCACGACTCAAGAATCCAGAGACCCATGACATTCTTGAGAAACCGAATCGTCCCGAACGCGCCGCCTTCATTTGTGAAATTGGAAGCCGCAACATTGGCATCGATCAAAGGACTCTTGCCTTCGACGCCCACGAGAGACCACGTGCCGGACGATATGTAAGCCCAGCCGTCTTCAAGCGGCGTGCCTGCGACCGCGCTGCCGGTGTCGTGAGTCGCCGGCGCAATAACTCGCACTCCTTCAAGGCGCAAATCTCGGGCAATCGCGGGTGTCAGCAAACCCAAATCAGTACCCGCAGGAACGAGTTCGCGGAGTAGCCGTGACGGCAGGCCCAGGAGTTCGAGCATCTCGCGATCCCACACCCCGGTCTTGGCATTCAGCATCTGAGTGGTCGTCGCGTTTGTATATTCAATTACGGCCTGGCCCGTTAAGAAAAAGTTGACGAGATCGGGGATCATCAGCAGTCTCTGCGCCCGCTCGGGGATTCCCGCTTCGGCGTGTGCGTAGAGCTGAAACAACGTGTTGAAGTCGAGAAACTGAATGCCCGTGCGCTCGAAGACTTCTTCAGCAGGGAGTAGCGCAAAGACCCTGTCCGTCACGCTTCGAGTCCGCTGATCCCGATAGCAGATTGGATTTTCAACTAGTTCGCCTCGTGGGTCTATCAGGCCATAATCAACACCCCAGCTATCAACGCCGATGCTGACAATTGGGCGGCCTAGAGCTCTGGCGCGCTCTCCAGCCTCAATCAACCCGGCTCTTATCTCGTCAAGTATCTTTGGGAAGTTCCATCGGAGATGACCTCGACTCTCTTGGGCGGGATAGGTGAATCTGCGCACCGACTGGAACGTGAAATTCTTCGTCCCGACGCCCGCCAGGAAAATTCGCCCGCTGCCGGCTCCAAGATCGATCGCGATGTAGAGTGGATCATCAGTCACGAAGGTTAAGTGTTATGACCAGGAGTCGCAAAATCTCTGCCACCTCAAAAACACATTCGCGTCGCCGCGCTTATAGAATACGAGGCGCACTTCTTGCAGGAGTCTGTCGCCCGCTAAAAAGTTTGCGATCGCTCCAGATGACACAACCGCAGCCTCTTCGCGCGGGTATCCGAACACTCCTGTCGAAATCGAGGGAAACGCGATGGTCCTAAGGTCATGCTCGATCGCAAGAGCAAGACTATTCTGGTAGCAGGCGGCCAGGTACTGAGCATCTCGATCGCCTGATCGTCCCTTGATCGGTCCGACGGTGTGAATTACGTATTTCGCTGCGAGCATGCCACCGCTTGTCATCACAGCTTCTCCGGTTGGTAACCCTCCAGAAAATCGTGTGCGCCGAATCTCTTTGCACTCTTCAAGAATCTGCGGGCCGCCAGCGAAGTGAATAGCTCCGTCTACCCCGCCGCCACCCATCAGAGTTGAATTGGCGGCGTTGACGATAACATCTACGTGTTGTTTCGAAATATCGCCAACCAGAACGGTGACTCGACCTTCGACAAATGACTCCAATACCAATGAACTGCTCATGGTCATCTGCCTGCCTCATCAACGCGCTCAACTCCGAGCCTCAAAGCTGTAGGTACCCGACTGCACGAGAAAGACGACAGCGCCGTCTTCAATCCGCAGGAACTTCACGCCCACCGCCTCACTCGCGAGCTTCTTGCCTTCCTTAACACTGGCAGCGTCCTTCGCCGGGACGTAGACAGTCGCGGTCGTATTCGTCGGAATCGTTATATCCAGCCTCAATCTCCCATCGGCGACACGCCAACTCGATTCGATCCTTCCGCGAATCGAATCATAGGATCCCTTTGCCCACTGCAATCCACCGCCGGGATAGGGCCGCAGAATGAAGTGCTCGTAGGCCGGATGTGCGTCGTCGTTGTTGATTCCGAGTATTACACGATACATCCATTCGCCTACTGCGCCGATCGCGTAATGATTGAATGAGTTCATCCCCTTGTTCTGAAACCCGCGGCCCTTGACGTAGCCGTCCCACCGCTCCCAAATAGTCGTCGCTCCGTTTTCAATCGAATAACCCCAGGATGGAAATGTGTGATTGTTTACAAGCTTGTAGGCGACGTCGTTGTGCCCGGAGGCGGTGAGCTCGAGCATCATTCGATAGGTCGAATGGAAGCCGGTCGACATATGCCCTTTGTAGCGATCTATTCCTTCGAGCATGTATTTCACCGCTAGCGGCCGCATCTTTTCCGAGAGAAGATCGAAATGCAATGCGAGGGCGTATCCGGCCTGCGTGTCTCCCTGGATGTGTCCGTCTTCAGCTACAAAAGCTTTGTTGAACGCTGTCTTGATGTCCTCGAAGAGATGCCTGTGCTGCTTCGTTTCATCGTCTTTGCCAAGCACTCGAGCCATGCGCGAAACCAGATCCGACGCATGTGCAAACATCATCGTCGCGAAGATCTCTTTCGGAACTTGACCGCCGGTGCGCGGGAAGCCTTCGTAGATCAGCGTGTCTGAATTGAGCCAATCCCCATAGTCGTTTCCGCGCTTGTTCTTCCACAGGAGGTCGGGATTGTTGCTGCGAATGAACTCAACCCAGCGCTTACCGGATTCCAGATTCTCGGCTAGCATCCGTCTGTCGCCGTAGTTCTGCCACACTCGCCACGGCACGACAATGCCGGCGTCGCCCCAACCCGGCACGCCGGTGAAGATCTTGTCTTTGCCAAACGGGTGGGGCGAGAAATCGGCGAAACGCCCGTCTTCGGCCTGCGCGTCTCGAACGTCGCGCATCCACTTCGTAAAGAACGCAGCCATGTTCATATTGAAGATGCCAGTCCCGACAAAAATCTGGATGTCACCCATCCAACCAAGCCGCTCGTCCCGCTGCGGGCAGTCGGTGGGAATGCTCAACATGTTGCCGCGCTGGGTCCAGAGAATGTTCTGCCACAGTTTGTTGAGTGTCGGATCAGAACATTCGAACGCCCCCGCTTCAGTCATCGCAGAATGAAATACACGCCCGGTGATCGCATCAAGCCTCGGTTTTGTTAGAAGGCCAGTGACCTCGACATAGCGGAACCCGTGATAGGTGAAATGTGGCTCGAAGGTTTCTACGCCGCCGCCGCGCATCGTGTACGTATCGACCTGTTTTGCAGCGCGCAGGTTGTCGGTGTAGATCGTACCGTCATCGTTGAGCATTTCCGCGTGACGGATCGTGACCGTGGTCCCCGCCGCAGCCTGACCCTGAAGCCTGCACCAACCAACCATGTTCTGACCCATGTCAAAGACGTAGACACCGGGCTTTGGCTCGTTCATCGCAATTGGCTTGATGTCCCTGGTCACGCGGATCGGCTCGTTCGCCTGAGCGACGAGTGTTGTTCGAACGTTTGAAGCAATGTCCGCTGCCTTCCAGGCCTTGTCCTCGAAGCCCGGTGAGTCCCAGCCCTGCATCTCACGGCGCGCATCGTAGCTCTCACCGTCGAGAATGTCCGCGCTTTGAATCGGACCTTCGCGACTGGCGCGCCACGAATCATCAGTGTCGATGCGTTCTTTCCTCCCGTCGGCGAACTCGATTTCAAGTTGAGCAATAAAGCGCGGATGATCGCCGTAGATGTTACGCGGCTTCTTGACCAGGCTTCGAGCCAGCCCGATGCCACCGGCATACCAACCATCGCCAAGCAATGTACCGATCGCGTTGGCGCCCGGTCTCAGAAGTGCCGTCACGTCATACGCCTGATATTGAGTGCGGGAGTGGTAATCGGTGAACTCCGGGGCGAGGATTTGATCTCCGACTCGCTGCCCGTTGAGGCGCGATTCGTAGACTCCCAGCGCCGAGGCGTAGAGGATCGCTCTATTGACTCGTGATGTGAGTTTGAACTCGCGTCGAAGCATTGTGGCGGAGACATTCTCAACAGAAGGCAGTTTGTCGCCGATCCATCTCGCCGACCAATCGGTCGATTCGAGCAGACCCATCGCCCAGTGCGCGGGCGTGCTCCAACTCGAGGCGGTGCCGCTCTGATTCCAAACGCGGACTTTCCAGAAGCACTCCTGACGCGAGCCGAGCGGCCTGCCTTGATATGCGATCTGAATCGTCTGGTTCGAGGCAACCTTGCCGGTGTCCCAAAGATCACCTTTATTGGCTGTAAGATTGACCGCAGTGGTTGCGACGATGATCTGATAGGCGGTCTGATTTGCGCCACGCGCTTTGCTTTCAAGCTGCCAGCTCAGACGCGGCCCGCCAGTGTCGATTGCAACAGGATTGAGCAGATACTCGCATCGCAACGACGACACAATGAGCGCGTCCGCGGGCTGGGCGAAAGCGGCGAGAGGGAAAACGGCCGCCAAGACCAACGAAAGGGTAGTGCAAATGAGCTTGCGCAGTTTATTAAGCATGAGTAAACCTGCCGTTTCAAGTACCTACCGGCGTCCAACAGCCTCGTGACCACGACTTCGGCGTCACATGAGACTTCCGAATTGGAGATCATATCGGCGTGAATCCGCCAAATCCGCGTTATCCGTGGTCCAGGAAGACCGATGATACTGATGGTCGACCACGGATGAAACTGATTCGAGAGATTTGCGCGGATCGGACCGACGTGTTCTTTTCTGAGTCTCAAACAATACCCGCCGCGATGCTCGCTTGTGCCGGTCGCTCCTCGTCCTTGCGCGTTCGATACGCGCTCGCGCGATAGGTTGCTACCGGATCAATCGCGCCGCCTGATCGCTCCCTCGCCGTGGCCAGAATCGGAGAAACGTCAGTGGTGAAGGCCCGCTTCAAGATGGTCAGAGCCATAAGCGCATCACCTTTCTCCTGCGCCTCACAGAGCGCGTCGCGTTCTACCAGATGAGCCTGCACATAAGCCCGCGACAGCTCAACCGCGCTCACCATCAACGATTCGATCGGATCGGTGACGTTGTGTGACTGATCGAGCATGTACGCCGGGTTGAAGTTCGCCGCGCTACTCAGCTCCGCGTCGACCAGTTCATTAAAGATCAAGAAAAGCTGAAACGGTTTGATCGAGCCGGCGTCCAAATCGTCGTCGCCGTACTTGCTATCATTGAAGTGAAACCCCGCAAGCTTGCCGAACTGGATCAACCGAGACACGATCATTTCAATGTTGACGTTGGGAGCGTGATGCCCGAGATCTACTAGGCAAAACGCCTTTGGTCCAAGCTCGCTTGCGCAATAGTAACTCGTTCCCCAGTCGTTGATAACCGTCGAATAAAACGCGGGCTCGTAGAGCTTGTGCTCGAGAAACACCCTCCAGTCATCGGGCAGCGCGTTGTAAATCTCGCGCGCGCTTTCGAGGTATCGTTCCAGCGCGCGGCGGAAATGCATCTGGCCCGGGAAGTTTCCACCGTCGCCGATCCACACCGTGTGTGCCTTCGAGCCGAGGACTTTTCCTATCTCGATGCACTCGATGTTGTGATCGATGGCCTGTCGCCGAACTGCAGGGTCTGGATGGGTGAGGCTCCCAAACTTGTAGGAGAGCTTCTGGCCGGGTTGATCCTGAAACGTGTTGGAGTTCATCGCGTCGAAGTGCAAGCCACGTGCTCGCGCAAACTCGCGAAGATCGGCGGGGTCATCAGGTTTGTCCCACGGAATGTGCAGCGACACAGCGGGCGTCGAGCGCACGAGCTTGAAGATCGTGCCGCAGTCCTCGAGTTTTTCATAAATGTCGCGCGGCTCGCCGGGGCCCGCGAATCGAGCAAAGCGAGTCCCGCCCGTTCCAACACCCCAAGACGGAACCGCTACACGGAACTCCTCAGATTTGGCTACAAGTTCATCGATGTCGACGTTCTTGCGCCGCAGCACCCGAGCGAGATGATCGTAGTCTTCCTCGAGCCAATTGCGCGAGTTTCCGTTTTGCTCGGCGATAAACCCGTCGTCGATCTCAAAATGCGTCGCCATGGTTTCTCCTATCAAAGGCGTTGGTAGTCCGGCCTTCAGGCGGAAGTTTGTATGGCGGGGGCGATGCAGTATTGATTACAAACTTTCGCTTGAAGGCCGGACTACCAACGTTTCACCTCAAGAACCCGTCCTGCAGCCCGCCGTCCACCGGGATGACGTGACCCGTAGTCTTCGACAAGCGGTTTGAGACCAACAGAAAGATCGCTTCCGCCTGGTCCTCAGGTTCGATCGCCGACTGGGTGAGAGACCGCGTCGCGTAGAAGGCTGCGAGCTTATCGCGCAGGACGTCGGTCGATTCATCATCGCTGAAGTCGACTTCGTATTTCGTCAATGACGACATAACGCGATCGCGAGGGAACATCGTGCTTCCCTTGATCACGGTAGCCGGAGCTACTGCGTTTACCCGCACAAGAGGTGCCATCAGGACAGCAAGCTCACGAACCAGATGATTCGCAGCAGCCTTGCTGGTGTCATAAGCTACGCTGCCCTTCTTGGCTATCACGGCATTTGCGCTGGTAGTGATCACGATGCTTGCCGGCAGTCCCTGGCGCTTAAAGATTTTGAATGCTTCATCGGCGACGGTGTAACCCCCGGTTACGTTGATCGCGAATGTACGCGCCCATTGAGAGTCGTCGACGCGGCCCTGCTGGTCAGGCGAAACGAATATTCCTGCGGTCACCACAACCGCATCCAGCCCCCCGTAAGCAAGCATTGCATCGCCGAACATTCGGGCGACGCTGTCGCGGCTGGTGATGTCGCATCCAAGCCCGACAGCAGGCCCGCAGTTGCTAATGCCGGAGCCTGCCAAGCCAATCCCTTCGCCGTATTCCGCGGTGATCTCTCCAGCAGTAGCCTTCGCGGCGGCTTCGTCGACATCGACGCAGACCGTGTGAGCACCCTCCTTTGCGAGACGGTGAACAGCGGCCTTCCCGATTCCGCTTGCTGCGCCGACAACTGCGATTATCCGGCTATCAAGCTCCTTTTCGGGCGGCAGCCGCTTGAGCTTTGCCTGTTCAAGCGACCAGTACTCGATGTCGAAGGCTTCCTGCTCATCCATCGCTTCGTAGATATCGATCGCCTCCGCGCCGCGCATAACCTGAATCGAGCCGTTATAGAACTCGGCGGTCACGCGCGATTCGCTTTTGTTCTTTCCCAAGGCGATCATTCCGAGGCCGGGTACCAAGACCACCGTTGGATTCGAGTCCCGCATCTTGGGCGAGTCCGGCCTCTTGCAGCGGTCATAGTAAGCGGCGTAGGCGACGCGGTACGCAGAGAGTCCATCGGAAAGCGCCGCCTTCAAGGACTCGACATCGGCAGTGTCCGGATTCCAGTCGACGAACAACGGTTTGATCTTGGTGCGCAAGAAGTGATCGGGGCACGACGTTCCCAGCCCAGCTAGTCGCGGCCCGTCCACGCTGTTCACAAATCTGAGCGTCTGGTCATCGGTCTGCAGGGTCGCGACGGAGCGCTTGGCTCCCGACAGCCGGCCCCGGAGCCAGGGCAGAATCTCGACCAGGAGAGATCGTCGCTGGTCCTCTTCCAGGCCGCGGTATCTGACTCCCCCAAACGTTTGGTCGCCTCGATCACGGGCGGCGATGTACGCGGCTGCGCGTTCGATGATTTCCAGCGCGGTCTCATAACAATTCTTATCGTCGTGACTCCACGAACTCATGCCGTGATGTCCGAGCAGCACGCCTTTTGCCTTCGGGTTATCCTTTATTAAAGCCTCGATCATCAGACCTATCTCGAAGCCCGGACGCTGCCAGGGCACGTAGATCACTTCGTCGCCATAAACATCCTTGCAGAGACGCTCCTGATTGACCGACGCGGCAATGGCTATCACTGAGTTCGGATGCAGGTGATCGACGTGTTTGAATGGAACAAAGGTGTGAAGCGGCGTATCAATCGAGCAGGCGCGCGGGTTGAGATTGAAAACGCAGTGGCTATACATCGTGTACATCGCATCTTCGAAAGGGGTTTTTGGCCCGCGATCCGGATTGTCGAGGTACCGCGCCTTCATCGCGCGCACTTTGTCCAGATAGAGCGCGGCAAATCCATCGCGGGTCGCCGTCCTCAGGTCTCCGCCCGACCCTTTAACCCACAGCACCGCGACGTCTTGCCCGGTAAGGGGATCGCATTCGATCAACTTGGAAGAGGTGTTCCCGCCGCCGGTATTGGTGAGCGTCAGGTCCTCGCCCAACTTATTGGAACGATAGACGAGGCGATCCAGCTCCGAGAGATTTCCGGCGACCGCGTCCTCCCAGAGATATCGGACGTGCTTGTACGATCTGCTTTGGTTCATGACGAAGTAGACAGTGGGTTACTGGTTTACTCCACTCGCGAGAAAACCTCCATCTACGACCAAAATCTCACCGGTGACGAAGCTAGCGGCATCGGAGGAAAGAAAAACCGCAGCGCCGGCGAGTTCCTCGACTTTGCCGAATCGCTTCATGGGTGTGCGCACCAGGAACTCGCGTCCTCGCTCAGTTTCGTCCAGCAGCTTCTCGTTGAAAGGTGTCCGGAAGACCCCGGGCGCACTTGCGTTGACGCAGACGCCTCGCGAAGCCCACTCGATCGCCAGCGACTTGGTGAGTGACGCAACTGCCGCCTTGCTAGCCGAGTAGGCGGCCACCTCGTACAACGCCACAAAGGTCGAGAGCGAAGCAATGTTGACAATGCGTCCGTAGCCCCGGCCCAGCATGTGCCGGCCAAACACCTGGCACGACCGCAGCGTCCCCGAGAGGTTTGTATCGATGATGGCGTTCCAGTCTTCCTCCAGGAAATCCAGAGTCGGCGCCCGACTGGTTCGGCCGGCACAATTGATCAGAATGTCAACCTTGCCAAATGCTGCGATGCTTTCGACGAGCAGGCGTTCGAGTGACGCTCGGTTCGAGACATCCGAGGTTACGCGTATCGCTCGACGCCCGCGATGCTCGATCTCCTTTGCTGCCGCTTCGACTTGATCTATTCGCCTGGATGTTGGAACGACATCGGCTCCGGCTTCAGCCAGGCCGTGGCCGATCGCCCGACCAATCCCGGACGTACCTCCGATTACCACCGCAACCTTGCCGCCCAATCCTATAAGATCGTAACCCATGGCCCTTATCTATCCCAAAGCCGCCGACATTACAACCTTTCACTCGATCCTGATACCAAACATCACATGTAATGCGCTCTAAGGTATTACCAATTCCGCAATTGGACCACAATCTCTAGCATCGAGAATCAAACACTGTCAAACAAATCAGCCGGCTTTCTAGCCTCCCCGCATTGATTATCAGCGCTTCATTCGGCAGGGGTCTTGCCCTAATTCACGGCTTGTTGTTAAATTGCCTTCGTCTATTCAGTAGAATGGTTAGACCATTGATGAACAAGATCGCCATCATGGGCCGAATCACCCAGACCGGTTTGATACCGGTCGTCCGAGCCGAATCGTCCGACATTGCCATGCGAGCCATCGACGCCATCCGGGAGGGCGGGATTTCAGTACTCGAGATTACTATGACTGTCCCGGGGGCGGTTCGTGTGATCGAGGAAGTTGCCCGGCGTTTTGGTGACGATGCGATCATTGGCGCGGGTACAGTACTTGACTCGGAGACGACGCGTGCCTGCATACTCGCCGGCGCCCAATTCATCGTGAGCCCCGCATTGGACCTCGATACGATCGCGTTTTGCCGCCGCTACAGCATACCGGTTATGCCTGGTGCGATGACGCCCACCGAAGTCGTAACCGCCTGGAAAGCAGGCGCTGACTTCGTAAAGGTCTTCCCCGCAAACGCGCTTGGCGGCGCCAGCTACATCAAGTCGTTAAAGGCGCCGCTGCCTCAAATCGAGTTAGTTCCGACTGGCGGCGTCTCCTTAAAGACCGCGGCTGACTTTATAAAGGCTGGAGCCGCGGCGCTCGGAGTAGGAGCTGACCTCGTGGACACAGCCGCACTCCGCGCAGGCGAAAACAAAGTCATTACTGCGCGCGCAAAGCAGTTCCTCGAGATCGTCAGGACCGCCCGGGAAGAATCTGGCAGTCATTGACCTGACCGGTTTAGCCCATCAACCCCGCGAGCAGCCCGCCACATCCTCAACACCAACAGCGCGGAGTCAGTCGCTGTTCTGATTGAGTGGGTCATCAGTCATTGAGTTGAAGAAGCGGTTGTGACACTTCTGAAACCGTCACAACACACAGCACCAGGGGTGACGCGACTGGTGTACGTTCCGAGTAGTCGCCGAATAGTACCGGCGCAAAGGGAGTAACATGCCGACCGTTTTCAAAGGCAACTGTGCGTTCAGGGAACCTCGTTTCGCCACCCACCCGCCCGCGGCGACACGCTGTCTCGGTACACACGGCGTGGCAGTCGCCGATGATCGCGTAACCACGAGAGAACGCTGATCGTTTCCCGGAGGTCGCAATGTCACCATCGGCAGCTCTTGCAAACGAGGTCTTTCGCTTCTTCGCCATCCTCACGACCGGGCTTCTGATATTTGGAGGCGCAACGATTGCTGTGGTCCGCTTCGGTTTCGCGAAGGATGTGTCGCACGCCTGGGACTCGTACCGAGGCTGGCTGGTCATGGTGCCGACTATTGCCGTGAGCCTTTTCGCGGGCCGGGCCGTGGCTATCTGTTTCTTCACGATGGTGGCGGTCGCCGCATTCACGGAATACGCACGGGCCACCGGACTTCATCACGATCTGGCGATGACCTTCATCAGCCTTGCGGGGATCATTGGGATAGCGGTCCTCGCGCTTGCGCGCGACCCGGAGACCGGCACGCCCGGGTGGTACGGGCTCTTCATGACCGCACCGGTGTTCGTGAGTTCGGCTCTAGTGCTTGCGTCGATCGTTCGAAACCGGCCCGAAGGCCAGATCAAGGCGGTCGCGCTTGCTCTCTTTGGGTTCGGTTACATCGGTTGGATGTTCGGCCACGTCGCTTTTCTGGCCGACACTTGCAATGCGTATGGCTACTTGCTGTACCTACTCTTCGCCGTCGAATTCAACGACGTTGCCGCCTTCGTTTGTGGAAAGCTCTTTGGCCGCCGGCCGCTCTGCACAAACGTGAGCCCGTGGAAGACTCGCGAAGGGGCACTGGGGGCAGTGCTGATCTCAGCGGTGTTCCCGCTTACAGTCCGTTTTGCGTTGCCCGGTTTCTCCGCACTCGAATGTCTAATGGCCGGCTTGATCGTCGGTGTCGGCGGGCATCTCGGCGATCTGTCGATCAGCGTCATCAAACGCGACATCGGTGTAAAGGATATGGGCAGGTCGATTCGAGGCCACGGCGGAGTGCTGGACCGCATCGACAGCCTGCTCTATACCGCGCCGCTGTTCTTCCATTTCGCGCGGTACGCTCACGGGAGTTGATGGAGGCGGCATGAAGAGAATGAACTGGCGCTACGATACCGCGAAAGACATCGGACTTTCATTTCGGGATCGCCTCAAGCAGTGCCCACGCGAGCCCGACCCGCTCGTCTATGCTGCCCGGGTGGCGGCGGCCGTGGGAATTCGCGCAGCCTTGAGGACCTACAATCGATTCGACATCATCGGCCGAGAACATCTTCCCAGCGACACTTCGTTCGTGCTCGTCGCAAACCACGCGAGTCACCTCGACGCAGTCGCCCTGCTCTCCGCGCTGCCGCTGCGGTCGCTCCACCGTGCTTATCCGCTCGCAGCTCGCGACTACTTTGACGCGAACGGCCTTCGGCTTGCGCTTACCGCAGTCATCGCGAACGTGATGTTGTTCGACCGGGACGCCCGCGGCCGGCACGGGTTGAAGCTCTGCCAGATAATGCTCGAGCAAAACGGGAACGTGCTCGTGATGTTTCCCGAAGGCACGCGCTCAATTGACGGCCGCGTCGGCTTGTTCAGACGAGGCGTCGGGCTGTTGCTTGCCGGCAGACCGTATCCGGTTCTGCCATGTTACCTCGATGGAACATTCAGGGCGTGGCCCAAAGGCGCCTTGGTCCCCCGTCCCGCGCGTGTTCGTCTCGCAATCGGCAAACCGCGCACCTACGAACGAGTCGAAGGCAACGACGCCGGCGCACTGCACATCTGCGCGGATCTACGCGCCGCGGTTCTCGCGCTCGCGTCCCAAACCTGGCCCCAAGCTGCACGGCCGATCTCACAGGAAGCCTATCCATGATGAATGTACTGACTGGCACCGACGCGGTCGTCGAGATCACGCCGACCGAGCATACGATGGTTCTCGAGGACGGCACCGAGCTGTTTTACCGCGCGTGGATTCCAATTGAGCCTACCCGGAAAGGGCTGATCATATTTCACCGGGGCCACGAGCATTCGGGCCGCCTGCAGGACGTCGTGCGAGATCTGCGGCTGGGCGACGTGGCGGTCTTCGCGTGGGACGCGCGCGGTCACGGTCGCTCCGGCGGAAGGCGCGGTTACGCGCCGAGCTTTGGTTGTCTCACGAAGGACGCGGACACCTTCATCCGCCATATATCGGAGACGCACGGACTGCGACTCGAAGACATGGTGATCGTCGGGCACAGCGTGGGCGCTGTCACCGTAGCCGCGTGGGTTCACGACTACGCGCCGCCGGTGCGCGCGATGGTGCTGGTGACGCCCGCGCTTCATGTGAGACTTTACGTGCCGTTCGCGCGGACTGCGCTGCGACTGATGCGGGCGCTGGTCGGTCGCAAACCCAGATTCGTGTCGAGTTACGTCAAAGGGCGACTGCTCACCCACGAGACGGAACAGGCGCGACTGTACGACCAAGATCCGCTCATATCTCGGGTGATCGCGGTAAACGTATTGCTCGGGCTTCAGGATACCGCGACCCGGCTCATCGAGGACGCCGGAGTGATTCAAACACCGGCGCTTGTGCTTGCGGGCGGCGCCGACTGGGTGGTGGATCTCTCGGCCGAGCGCAAATTCTATTATCGGCTCGGCTCGGAGGAAAAGCGCATGCGCGTCTTCGACCGAATGTACCACGACATCCTCCACGAGAAGGACCGGCACCTTGTTCTTGATGAAATAAGGACCTTTGTTCGCGAGGCCTTTCCGAGTGAAACGGTAGCTCACGGGGCGTTCGAGTCAGGGTATACACG
>CAZOOE010000011.1:7532-9263 GCA_964581275.1 uncultured Clostridia bacterium | reverse complement strand
CGGCGGTGGAAGGGCGGGGGCATTTCGGGGTGAAACGGGAGCTCATGCGGGGTCGGGGGCAGAGTATACACGCGCCGAGTACGAGCGGCTTCGCTTGCCTCTGGCCCGCTTATCGCCACGCGCGCTGTGGTTCGCGACACAGCGTGCATTCTTGAAGACAGTCGGGAGACTGAGCAGAGGCATTCGACTCGGTTGGCAGGCGGGATTCGACTCCGGCAGCTCGCTCGACTACGTTTACGAAAATCGCGCACGTGGCACATTGCCGCTCGGAAGAATCATCGACCGATTCTACCTTAGCAACGTTGCGTGGGTTGGCATCAGGCAACGCAAGGTCAACATCGAGAGACTCCTGCGCGATGCCATCAATCGAATAAGAGAAACGGGTGCCCCGGTGCGCATCCTCGACGTCGCCGCGGGGCGCGGACGGTATGTCCTCGACACGCTCGCGTCGTTAGCAGACGCAAGCATCACCGCACGACTGAGAGACTACGCGGATGCGAACATCGAGGCGGGCCGCGTGCTGGCGGCGCGCCGCGGCCTCAACCGTGTCTCGTTCGAGCGAGCGGACGCATTCGACGAAGCCTCCTACGCGACAGTCGACCCGCGTCCAAACATCGCGATTGTATCAGGCCTATTAGAGCTTTTGCCCGACAACGCGCGCGCGCGGCGGTGTTTGGCAGGCATCGCGGACGCGCTTGAGGAGGGCGGTTATCTTATCTACACGGGCCAACCCTGGCATCCGGGGATCGAGATGATCGCTCGCGTGCTTACTAATCGCGAGGGCGGACCCTGGGTTATGCGGCGGCGTCCCCAAAGCGAACTCGACGCGCTGGTACAGGAGGCCGGCTTCCAGAAAATTCGCACTGAGGTCGGCGGCAGGGGAATATTCACTGTGTCGATCGCGCAGATGCGCCGCCGCGATGGTCGATAACATTGCCGAGCGGAAGTTCGTAGTTCGGCCTTTTTTAGGCGGAAGTTGTAGTTCAGCCTTTTGTAGGCGGAAGTTCGTAACAGGGCATCAGTCGGAGAACTCAAAGAATGTCAAAGTCACTATACAAACTTCCGCCTAAAGGCCGGACTACAGACTCCCTTCTGTGCGCACTCGCGTGCTCGGCGGCGTTGTCGCTGCTGTTCGTAGTCGTCTACGGCGGATGCAACGCGCTCGCATCGCAACGGGCGGACCTGGGCAAGTGTTTCTTCGACTGGGAACTGCGAGTTCCCTTCGTCCCTGCCCTGATCGTTCCCTACATGAGCATCGACCTGTTCTTCTTCGCATCATTTTTCCTATGCGGGGACGCGACCGAGCTGCGCGCGCACGCTCGCAGGACCGCAGCGGCAATTCTCGTCGCGGGGGCAGCGTTTCTTGCGTTTCCGCTCACGTCGGGTTATCCGCATCCTGTAGTGAGTGGATGGTCTGGCTCACTGTTCGGTTTGCTGTGGTCCTTCGACAAGCCTCACAATCTCGTTCCCTCGCTGCACGTCGCGCTCGCGTCTTTGCTCTGGCCGGTGTATGCGCGCCACACCCGTGGAGGCTTGCGGTTGTTGGTACACGCCTGGTTCTCCCTAATCGTCGTATCTCCGCTATTCACCTGGCAGCACCACCTGCTCGACGTAGCAACGGGCGCGATGCTCGGCCAGGTCTGCGCATTCTCGTTTCCCGAGAGGCCCGAGTGCAAGCTTGGAGGATGCGGACCCGACTTCCGGCTCGGGTGGCTGCAACGTGGGGCCCGG
>CAZOOE010000011.1:2514-7522 GCA_964581275.1 uncultured Clostridia bacterium | reverse complement strand
GGATCAGAGCCGAACTTCCGCGTCGCGCGACTCTACGCTAGTGGCTCGGCGGTACTTGGGATCTTGGCGGTCGTGCTCGGTTCCTGGTTCTGGCTCCTGATGTGGCCGGCGTCATCGCTGGCGCTGATTGCGGTTGCATATGTGCGCGGGAACTCAGCGGTGTTCCGAAAGAAGGACGGACGGCTCCCGATGAGCACTCGCATTGTGCTCGGGCCGTATTTGTGTGGTGCATTCGCGCGGTTACTGATTTATAGGCGTCGCTGCGAGCCGTGGGTCGAAGCTGCATCGGGGGTGTATTGCGGGAGATTGCTCACGAAGGGGGAAGCGCGCGAGATGCTCGCGATGGGCGTCACCGGCGTGCTCGATATGACGGCGGAGCACGCGGAAGCGCGGGCGTTTCGAGATATTGAGTACTTGAACGTGCCGGCGCTTGATTTGACGCGGCCTTCGCAGGAGCAGCTCGACAAGGCGCGGGCGTTCATCTCGTACCACGACAGTCGAGGCGGTGTTTACGTGCACTGCGCGCTTGGCATCTCGCGCAGCGTCACGGCCGTTGCCGCATACACAGCACCGAGCTAACGCGATTACCTTCAGTCGTGATCAGTCACTGCTCCGATGCTGCTACTTGAAACCAACTTTGCGTATTTCGCAAGGACCCCGTGGGTGTAGCGAGGCGCGGGCGGGCGCCAATTCGCCCGGCGGTCCGCCAGCTCTTCGTCGGAGATATTGAGCTGCAGATGCCGTGCCTCAGCATCGATGGTGATCGAATCGTTCTCTTCGATCAGGGCGATTGCGCCGCCCACTGCGGCTTCTGGCGAGACGTGGCCGACTACCATGCCATAGGTCGCGCCTGAAAAACGTCCGTCGGTAATTAACGCGACCGAATCTCCCAAACCCGCGCCGATGATCGCAGAGGTCGGCGCAAGCATCTCGCGCATTCCAGGCCCGCCTTTCGGACCTTCGTAGCGTATCACAATCACGTCGCCGGGTTTGATCTGCCCGGCGAGAATCGCCTCAAGGCAAGCTTCCTCCGATTCGAAGATGCGCGCCCGGCCGGTTATCCGCTTGCTCTTCACGCCGGTGATCTTCGCAACCGCACCCTCGGTCGCAAGATTCCCCCTTAGAATCGCCAGGTGTCCTTGCGAATACACTGGATTATTCCAGGGCCGTATTACATCTTGATCGCCCGAAGGCATGCTCGATACATCGCTCAGAGTCTCGGTAATTGTGCGTCCGGTGATCGTCAGCGCATCGCCGTGCAAGCAGTCATTGGCAAGTAGCATCTTCATCACTTGAGGAATGCCGCCCGCGTGATGGAGATCGGTGGCCACATATCTGCCGGATGGCTTGAGATCGCAGAGGACCGGCACTCGGGCTCGAATCGTTTCAAAATCGTCGAGCGACAACGGCACTCGTGCCGCGTGCGCGATCGCAAGGAGGTGCAGCACGGCGTTGGTTGAACCGCCAACGGCCATCACCACGGCTATCGCGTTTTCGAAAGCTTTTCGAGTAAGGATGTCCCTCGGAAGGATCTGTTTTCGCACCGCCGCCGCAAGCACCTCGGCGGACCCTGCTGCGCTGTCGGATTTTTCAGGATCCTCTGCTGCCATGGTCGACGAGTACGGAAGGCTCATGCCCAACGCCTCAATCGCCGATGACATCGTATTAGCGGTATACATTCCGCCGCACGATCCCGCGCCGGGACACGCGTGCCGCTCAACTTCAAGCAGCTCGAGCTCGCTGATCCTTTTCGCGCTGTAGCTGCCGACGGCCTCGAAGGCGCTCACGATGGTAAGATCCTGCCCGTCGTATTGACCTGCTTTGATCGTGCCGCCGTAAACAAAGATCGCTGGGATGTTCAAGCGTGCGATGGCAATCATCGCTCCGGGCATGTTTTTGTCGCATCCGCCGACGCACACCACGCCGTCCATGCTCTGGGCATTGCAAACAGTTTCGATCGAGTCGGCGATTACTTCGCGCGAGACGAGCGAATACTTCATGCCCTCGGTGCCCATCGATATGCCGTCGCTGACGGTTATCGTCCCGAACACCTGAGGTTTCGCGCCGGCTTCGGTGAGAGCAGCCATGGCTCGCCTTGCCAGTCCGTCAAGACCAAGGTTGCAGGGAGTGAGATTGCTATAGCCGTTCGCCACGCCGATGATCGGCTTATTGAAATCGTTGTCGCCGAACCCGACCGCACGCAGCATCGCGCGATTGGGGGAGCGTTGCACGCCCTGGGTGATGATTCTGCTTCTGCGGTTATCTGACACAACGAACTCCTGCGCAAGCTGGGAGCTGCGCTAGTTTCAGTTCACTACATCGGAAGCGGGCTTGCCTGGGTTGCGAGCTGGAGTGGACGGCTGACTGCTGAGCAGTTTCTCGCTGATCGACTCGATCACCCGCATAAAGGCTTGCGCCGCGTGCGAGTGCGCATCGGTGCGGCGGCGCACTGCCCAGAGCGTTCGCTCGTGGCGAAAGCCTTCTATCGGAACCACCACAAGCTCGCCGCGATCACATTCTTCGCGCACGCACATCAACGGGACAAATGCCACGCCAAGGTTCATCGCCACGAACCGCTTGATCGTTTCTATGGTTGTTATTTCGATCGTGATGTTTAGGGGAGTCTGAAACCTGCGGAAGGTCTCGATCACTTTTTCGCGGGCCGGGGACCGAACGTTATGGCCAACAAATGCCTCCGCGCCGAGGTCCCGGATGTGAACGCGCTCGGCGCCGGCGAGCCGGTGCCGAGGGCTCACGACGAATGCCAGCTCATCGCGCATGATCGGAGTGGCTTCCAGGTCGGTCTCATCGGGCAGAAAAGAGAGGATGGCGAAATCCAGATTTCGCTGGTGAAGCTCGTGCGGCAACTTCGCCGACAGCTGTCTGGATACTTCAATCTTTATTTTCGGGTATTGCTCGCGAAACTCGAGTATCAGTTGCGGCAAAAGGTAGAGACTGGTGCTTTCGTTAGCACCGACGCGAATGCGCCCGCTTTGAAACGTGTGAAGCTGTTCGAGAGCCGCGAGACCTTCATCGCGGAGATTGAGCAACCGCTTGGCGTGTTCGTAGAGGACCTCGCCAGAATCGGTCAACACATAATCGTTTCGGTTCGACCGATCGAACAGCGGGGCGCCGAGCTCCTGTTCCAACTTGCGTATTGCCATCGTCAGCGCCGGCTGAGTGCGGAAGACCCGGTTTGCCGCCTTGCGAAAGCTGCCCTCTTCAACCATCGCCACGAACATTTCGAGTTGCATTAACTCCATTTCGCACTCTCGTCAACCACCTGTTGGGGCGTGCCTCCGTGCGCGCCCTCAAATGGCCGAGGCCAGTTCATAGTGCCGTCAAGGGGCGCGCACGGAGGCACGCCTCTACATGCCAATCTCAGCAGTCTGCGGCTCGACCATATGAAGCCATCCGGCGTAGCGCTTGTCTCGACCCAAGGCGGCCCGCAAAAAGGCCTCCCGGATTCTGTTGGTCACCGTTCCACGTTTTGCACCGCCAATCAACTCGCCGTCCAGTTCGCGGATCGGAGTGACCTCAACCGCGGTGCCGGTGAAGAACGCTTCGTCCGCCGATAGCAGATCTTCGAGCTTTAGCTTTCCGATTTCGACCTCGTAGCCGATATCACGCGCGATTTCAATAACCGAGTCGCGTGTAATCCCAAGCAGGATAGAAGAGCTCTCGTCGTTGGTCAACAAAACGCCATCGCGAACTATAAACAGGTTCTCGCCGGATCCCTCGGCGATGTTACCGGACTCGTCGAGCAGCAGCGCTTCGTCATAGCCACCGGCTGCCGCCTCTCGAGCTGCGAGCATCGAGTTCAGATATCCGCCGCACCCTTTGGCGGTCGTCGGCAACGTGCGCGAGTGAAATTTTGTCCACGATGCGACGGTTACGCGCACACCTCGCTCGACGTTGTCTTCACCAAGATAGGCGCCCCATGGCCACGCAAGGATCACGAGTTCGACCGGACAGTTGCGAGGATGCAAGGCAAGGCTGGCGCTGCCGTGATAGCAGATGGGCCGCAGGTAGCAACTGCTGAACTCGTTGCGTCGAACCGTTTCACAGACGGCATCTTCAAGTTCGGTCTTCGAATAAGGTATGCGAATCCCATACATCTCGGCCGACGAGTAGAGTCGCTCTAGATGCTCGTGCATTCGGAAGACCGCTGGGCCGGCATCGGTTTCGTAGCATCGCATGCCTTCAAAGACGCCGCTGCCGTAATGAAGCGTGTGGGCGGACACGTGAATGGTGGCGCCAGCCCACGGGACGACCTGGCCATTCATCCACACCCATTTCGTTTGATCGAAGTTCACTGTTTATCTCCTATCAGAAGTTAGTCTGACTTCTGACTTCTGATCTCTGACTTCTGACCTGTGCAGCTTGTAGTTCACCGCGTCAGTCAGCGCTTGCCAGCTAGCCTCGATGACGTTGTCCGAGACGCCCACCGTGCTCCAGGATTCGCGATCATCCCGGCTCTGAATCAACACGCGCACCTTTGCGGCGGTGGCTTTATCCGCATCCAGAACCCGAACTTTGTAGTCGGTCAACTGAACTTCGCCGAGGCATTCAAACGCCCCGCTCAAGCTCTGTCTGAGCGCCAGATCGAGGGCGTGAACGGGTCCGCAGCCTGTGGCAGTAGCCTCGCGAATCTCGCCATCCAGCGCTACCCTCACTGTGGCCTCCGCCTTCAGTTCCCCACTCGAATCGCGTTCCGTTGTAACCCGATAGCTTTCCAGGATAAAGAACGGGTTATAGCCGCCCATGGCTTCTTCCAGAAGAAGACGGAACGAGCCGTCGGCGGCTTCGAATTGAAACCCTTCGTGTTCGAGCTGTTTGATCCGATCGACGACGCGTCGAAGTTTTCCGTTGTCGCCGGAAACGTCTATCCCCATCTCCGCCGCTTTGTACAGCACGTTACTCTTGCCGGAGAGATCAGAAACAAGCACACGGCGGCGGTTTCCGGTGAGTTCGGGCTCGATGTGCACCCCCGCGGTGTGGTAGGTGA
>CAZOOE010000011.1:0-2504 GCA_964581275.1 uncultured Clostridia bacterium | reverse complement strand
GGCGGGGGGGGCCCGGAACCACGACCCGGCCGGGGTTTCCGGTGAGTTTCGGCTCGCGGTGCTCGTAGGTCGACGGATCGGGCATCACCGCGCTAACGTGGATGCCGCCCTTGTGCGCGAATGCGCTTCGTCCAACGAACGGCAGGTCGCTCGGATGTGGAAGATTCGCAAGCTCGGCGACGAAACGCGAGACCTGACTGAGCGTCGACAGCCGCTCCTGGCCTATGGTTTCGTTGTCGAGCTTCAACTCGAGCGCCGGGATGATCGAACACAAGTTCGCATTACCACAGCGCTCGCCATATCCGTTGATTGTTCCTTGAACCTGTTGCGCTCCGCATTCCACCGCCGCGATCGAGTTTGCGACGGCGAGGTCCGAGTCGTTGTGGGAGTGAATACCAAGCGGAACCTTGACGGCTTGCATCACCTGTCGGATGACTTCGGTGAGCCTGCTGGTGATCGTACCGCCGTTGGTGTCGCAGAGGACGATCCAGTCCGCCCCGCCTCGCTCCGCGGCCAGCAGCGTTTTGATGGCATAGATCGCATCTGCGCGAAAGCCGTCGAAGAAATGCTCGGCATCATAGATCACCTCACGCCCCTTCGATTTCAAGTAGGACACCGAAGCGGAAATCAGTTCAAGGTTCCTCTCGAGCGGGATTCCCAGCGCTTTGGTGACGTGCAGATCCCACGTCTTGCCGAAGATAGTCACCACCGGCGTTTCTGCTTCAAGCAGAGCCGCGATGTTGGGATCCCCTTCAACGTTGTTCCGAGGGTGACAGGTGCTCCCGAAAGCAGCGAGCCGCGCGTGTTTCAAACTGAGCGAGCGCGCTCGCGCGAAGAACTCCGCGTCTTTGACATTTGAGCCGGGCCACCCGCCTTCGATGTAGTCGACGCCGAGCTCATCGAGCTTGCGCGCTATCATCAACTTATCTTCGACTGAGAACGAAACGCCTTCACCCTGGGTACCATCCCTCAGCGTAGTGTCGTAGATCCAGACTCGCATCGTCATACCGCCCACAAACATTCATCGGGATCGTGGTGTAGTAGCCGATCCTCTCCGGTTATCCAGTCGAGACGCGTCGGTGTGCAGATGTCCAGCGCGACGGTGTCCTCCAGTGCTTCTGAAGAGTGCTCAACCCCTGGAGGGATCGAAAGCATCTGGTTCGCCCGCAAAGTCACGTCGCCGGTGGGAAGGTGAAACCGCCACTCGCCTTTGAGTACGATGATAACCTCTTCGCTCTCGTGGGTGTGGGGTTGAGTGACCGCCCACTGCATGACTTCAACCCGGGCGACAACGATGTTATCGCCCAAGGCCACCTTTCGCGTGTAAAGCTCCGAGATGCTCTCGGGCATCATCTTGTCCCAATCGTAAAAACCCATATTGCCCCCCGCGTCAGAGGTCTGACCTCTAATTCTTCGCCTTATCGACCAGCCTTTTCTCCGACAACCACGGCATCATTCCGCGTAGTCGCTTGCCAACTTCTTCAATCGGGTGAGCCTGGCCTTTCGCTTCGAGTTCTTTGAATCGAGTCTTGCCTGCCTCGTGTTCCGCCATCCACTCATCGGCGAACGCACCGGATTGAATATCCGCTAGGAGACTTTTCATTGCTTCCCGCGTTGAGCCGTTGATGACTCGAGGGCCGCGCGTTAGGTCGCCATACTCCGCGGTGTTTGAGACCGAATAGCGCATGTTTGCGATACCGCCTTCATAGATCAGATCGACAATCAGTTTCACCTCGTGGAGGCACTCGAAGTAGGCCATCTCCGGCGAGTATCCCGCTTCGACAAGAGTTTCGAATCCGGCTTGGATTAACGAAGTCAGACCGCCGCACAACACAGCTTGTTCACCGAACAGATCCGTCTCGGTCTCCTCTCTGAAGGTCGTTTCGATGATCCCCGCACGACCCCCTCCGATCGCCGACGCGTACGCGAGCCCGACCTCGCGCGTGTTGCCTGCCGGGTCTTGATGAACCGCCAGCAGGCAGGGCACACCCCGCCCCTGGGTATACTCGTAGCGCTCCAGGTGACCTGGAGCCTTTGGCGCGACCATAAACACATTCACTGCTTCGGAGGGCAGAATCTTCCTGAAATGGATCGAGAATCCGTGCGCAAATGCGAGATAGTTTCCGGGAAGCAGGTTGTTCGCAACGTCCTGTTGATAGATCCTGGGTGCGAGCTCATCGGGCACCAGCATCATCACCACCTCACTGTTAAACGCCGCTTCTGCGGTGTCTTGAACCACAAGCCCTGCCGCTTCGGCCTTCTCACGAGAGGGGCTGCCGGATTTGAGGCCCACAATCACATCGCAACCCGAGTCCCTAAGGTTGTTGGCGTGGGCGTACCCCTGGGCGCCATAGCCGATCACCGCAATCTTCTTGCCTTTTAGATGGCCGAGATCGGCGTCCTTGTCGTAATAGACATTCATGATTTCTCCTATGAGTTTGCAGTACGCTTCATGGCGGAACGTTCTGAGTTCAACATTTAGGTTGCTCGGCACAGAACGTCAT
>CAZOOE010000010.1:4724-32518 GCA_964581275.1 uncultured Clostridia bacterium | reverse complement strand
CGCGCCAGCCTCCCAACCTCCCAACGACGTGGCGACGAACGCCTCCTTGCCGATGCCGCGGAGCACTTCGTATCCCTTCGCCCCGGTGTGTTTTTCCCAGTAATGAGTGTCGTTGATGAGTTGAATTTGGGCGTAGATCGGAGGGTCATCCGAACCGCTGCCGTCCCACTGACACGCGGAATCCAATGGTCCCGCCACGTGTCCTTCTCCGACAGGAGCGCCGAGCAACTCTTTGATCTCAGTGGCCGTAAAGAGTGAGCACAGGCGGCTGGGTGATGTGCCAGTTGTGCTGGTACTCGCACCCGATGAGTTACCCGGTGACTTTGCCGACTCGGCGCGCTGTTTCCCGTTCGAGCAGCTTGTAATGCTCAACACTAGTAGAAGAAAGCCGATCTCAAATCTCTTCACGTGATCCTCCCGACAAAGTTGTTATTCATGCCCCGACACTCTGCTGTTATTCTCATTCTGGTTTTTTCGGAATTACCACTTCGCGCGCCGGACTATTCTTGAGTTGGATAGAATCTCGGGAAGGCAGCGCCACCTGGGGCGGAAAGATCGCGTAATGGAATTGGTAATCGGTGACCCCACGAACGTCGCGATTGTCATCGCTCCTGAACAAGACGACTGCGATCTGATGTTTGGACGTCAAGACGCAAAACTGACCACCGCGCGATATGAAAATCCTGGCTGTCCGGGTTTGCCGGGTTGGCCCGACTGAGTTTAATGCGTCGTCACAGGCGAGATAGAAGTAAAAAGATCCCTCTGAGGGCAGATTGAGATCGAGCGATGCGAGGACTGCCCCGTCGCTCGGTTCAATGTACAGACCCCCACCCCAAAAGTAGGTCTTCCCGTCAACTGGGTCGACATGCGGCTCGGACTTATACTCGCGCAGCACAATGTCCGCACCGCGATCAATCTCCTCGTAACGTCCCTCATCCAGATCGAAGCCGGCTCTGCGCTCGACATCGCTCAAACCGAGTGCGCCAATCCCTAACCGGCTCGCGGCGCGAGGGAATTGCAATTCGATCTCCTGGCCCGGCGTCGCGAGTGTTCCGGCGGGCGGAATCGTGGCGCGCACATGTCCGTACAGCACCGACGCATCCGGCTTGTCCAGTAAGGTTTCTTTGTATTTGAATCCTGCCTGGATTAGCGCCTTCTCGGCGTCCAACCAGTGCAGCCCTTCCACAGCGGGGACGCGGCGCAGATTCATTCTGCTCTTTGCGCCGCTGCCAGGGTTGTCAGGAATAGATAAAGCCGGGGCCTCTTGTTCTAGGTGAAATTTCGCTGCGGCGTTGAACCCGCGCTGTCCAGCAGGGCTGAGAGAATCTCGAATCTTCTGCGAACCTGGCCCCCACGCCGTGTTACCTTGTGCGCCGAGCGTTGGGTCGCCGAAGATGCCGGTCGCAATATCGAAGCCGAGCCGATAGAAGACATCCGTTTCCGTGGTGCGGGCCGCGGCAACTCTCTCATCAGCGCTGGCGATAGCTGCTCCCTTGGCAGCCTGATCGGCGTTACGGTTTCGCTCCAGAGAAAATGAGATGGCGATATTAAATCCTCGCTGTTGGTTTGCAGGCAGTGAGGCGCCGAGTCGTTGTTTACCCGGTCCCGGCAAGGTCTGCCCTTCGGCCACCGCCATGCTGATGTCGAATCCTCGCCGACTGGAATCATCCGGTTGTTGATTGCGAAGTTCTGTCGCCAGGGGATCTTCGCTCGCAAGGGCCTCTCCTCTGGCGGCAAGTGAGTTCAAGTCGATCCTTGTCGGGTCTTCCTGTGCAATGGCCCTCCTCACCGATGCGGCGAGCAACAGCAACACGACTAAGGCAAAACTCAGCTTCGGTGTTTTCCAATTCATATGTTTCATATGTTTCAATATGTTTCACTCCGTCCTCTTGTGGTGACGCGGCGCGTGCCCGCAGCCGGCTACAATCAACTCGCACATCGCATCTTGACTTTGAGAGGCCGAACAATAGCGAATCTCTCAAAGTTTGATAATTCCGGCTCAGATGCAACTTTACTGAGGCATCAAAGCCTCTCTGCCCGGCTGCACTGAGAGAATCTCGAATCTTCTGCGAGCCAGGACCCATTGCCGTGTTACCCTGCGCGCCTTGCGCCGGGTCGCCGAATATTCCCGTGGCTATGTCGAATCCCTGCCGATATTGCGCGTCAGTTTCGGCAGCGCGGGCTGCCGCCACGATTTCGTCCGCCTGCGCGATTGCTTCTCCTGTGGCCGCCAAACCGTTCAGGCAGCTTGCTTCGAGGCCGGGCGCGGCGGGGCTGTTCCGCGCCCGCGCTTCTCGTGCAGCCTCGCAGATCGAGATGGGTGGGGCGTCCGCAGACGACGATCCCTTGATCCGGGGAACAGCTTTGACGGGCGGTTTCTCGCCGGCGGCACCGGCGGCACGACATTGGGCTTCGAGTCCGTCGGCGGCGGGTGAGTTTCGCGCGCGAGCTTCGCGCGCAAGATCGCAGATCGCTCGGGGTGGGCCAGGCGTCGTCGGCACCTTTGTCCTGCCGACAAGCTTGGTCGGCTCTGGCGCGTTCCATACGGTTGGCGCGTCGCAGATTAGGCCCATCGCGTCTAGCCATACACCGGAACGGCCGTGCATTCCGACGGCGACCTGGCCGGCGGGACAACGCTCCGATTGGCTGAGTAAATGCGGGTGTTCCGAGCCGTTCCCATCGAAGACGGCGGACGGGTTGGGGGCCGCCGATTGCGCGGCAACAGCGCGGCCGCAGAACATATGAATATTGTGGACGACGACAGTACGTTGGCCTTGGGCCGCCACGTCCAGGCCGATTACGATCGGTGTGTCCGCTGGGCATAGCAGGCGCAATAAACCGCCGCCTGGGCCCCCATGCCAGCCGGGCGCAGTAATCTGTTCGGCAAAAAGATCACCGTTCGGTTCGTTCGGCTGTGAGCCTCCGCCAACCAGGCCCTGATTTGTGCTCAGGTGCAGATCGCTAATGTCGGTTGGTCCGATCGATTTTGCGCAGACCGGTGAGATAGCATCGACGTCATCGCCGACGCGCATCTCGAAGCCGACGAGGTTCTGTTGCGCGGGACACGGAGCAAAAAACTGGACTCCGCCACCGCCTCCAATGGCGGGCAAGTAGACTCGCCCCCGGGTCCCGATGGTCGTGGGCACGGCAGCCTTTTGCGCGATGGCGTCGCTTGCCGCCGCCATCGCGAGCACGCACGTCAGCACGACTATCGCTCGGCGTTGCCATTGCAAACATCGTGTGTATTTCATCAATTCCTCCTGGTTAATTCAGTGCTTATAGTTCCGGCTCAAGTGCAACTTCACTGAGGCATTGAATCCTCTCTGTCCGGCGGCACTCAGAGAGTCTCGAATTCCCAGGGAACCGGGCCCGAGGGCCGTGTGGCCGAGCGCGCCGAGACCGGGATCGCCGAAGAGTCCGGTGGCGATATCGAAACCCTGCTCATAGAGCGCGTCCAATTCGGCAGTGCGCGCCTTTGCGACGACCGCATCCTGGTCCGCAATCGCCCTTCCCCTGGCAGCGAGGTCCGCCCGGCATTGTTCCTCGAGTCCGGCCGTGGCGGGCGACTTTCGCGCCCGAGCTTGCCCGGCGGCGTCGCAGATGGGAATCGGCTGGATCGGTTGTGCCCCGGGCGGCAGCTTGACCCTCTGGACGGCTTTTACTGCCGGGGGTTCAGGCCGCCAGTATTTATGTCCGGTCGCGGTATAAAAATTACTCACGCGTTTTACGCCGAAGAAGCTCCAATAATGTTTGTCGTCATACATGATGTAGTCCGGGATCGTTTGCGCATCCGGGAACCTCTCGGCTGCCGTGGGGGAATTGTCTACCGGCGTACCGTGGAGTACTTGTTTTAGTTGGGCATTGGCAGGGGTTTCAAATCTGATGACTAAATATCTTTCGTTAATGCCGAACACATCCCAAAAAATGGGTCTGTCAACCCATGAACACTCGCCCGGAGATAATCCTTCACCTCTTGTACCCGCAGCAAACGGCCCGGGCTCGGATGTCAGTCGAATAATGCTGATGGTTTCGCCTGTGGACGTCACCCTTGAGCCGACAGTTTCAAAGCTAATGGTGCCCTTGCCCCGAGATGCTCCGCCGCGGCACCGGATCTCATAAGTCGTATCCGGGGCATTACTCGGGTGGGCGGCGGCCATGATCTCAGTCGTGTTCTTTTTATCAGTCGCCGACACTTCTGCAGGGCTTCGCTTGTAGTGCCGATCCAGGTGGAACTTTACTGAGTCATCAAATCCCTTCTGCCCGGAGGCGCTTAGAGCATTTCGGTATTTCAAAGCGCCGGGCCCCACGACCGTATTGCCCTGCGCACCCAATGCAGGGTCGCCAAAGATCGCCGTCGCGATATCGAATCCCAGGAAATAGTCTCCGCTCGTCGCGCCGTCTTCACGCACCTTCGCAAGCACCGGATCTTTACTTAAGATGGCATATCCTTTTACAGCGAGCTCTTCCTGGGTCTGCGCGGCGGCCGTGACGAACGCCGCGAGAAAAAGCAGCAACATAACAAAAGCGGCGGCCGGTCTCGATCTGATCTTTTTCATGTCCTTTCTCCTGGATTACGGCTGATAATGAACCGACGAGTAAGCTGCGGTAACTCCCATCGCGGAAACCTAATGATCGTGTGTTTCATGCAACCTCTCTCCGTTCCTCCGCCACGGCTTTATTGCTTATAATTCCGGCTGAAATGCAACTTCACTGAATCATCAAATCCGCGCTTCCCAGCCACGCTGAGAGAGTCTCGAATTCTCAATGATCCAGGTCCCAATGCGGTTTTGCCCTGCGCTCCCAGTGCCGGGTCACCGAAGATCCCAGTCGCGATATCGAATCCCCTCTGATACTGCTCGTCCGCCTCAGCCGCGCGAAGGCGCGCCACGATCGAATCTGTCTGCGCGATTGCCAGTCCTCTGGCAGCTAAATCAGCCAGGCACATTTCTTCGAGGCCGGGAGCGGCTGGCGACTTTCGCTCGCGAGCCTCTCGCGCCACGTCACAGATTGGCCGAGGTGGGGCGGGCGTCCCGTCTGTCGTCGTCGGCACCTTGGCCCGCGCAACGAGTTTGACGGGCGCGGCCTCGCCAGCGGGGCCGGCAGCCCGGCATTGTTCTTCGAGGCCGGGAGCGGCAGGTGAGTTTCGCGCGCGCGCCTCTCGCGCAAGATCGCAGATCGATCGGGGCTGGTCGGGCGTGGTTAACTTGAGGCGGTCGACGAGTTTGACTACAGGTTTGGGAACGGGCGGCAACGTTGGCTCGCCGCAGATGAGGCCCACCGCGTCGAGATAGACCCCTGATCGTCCGCTGATACCCACGCCGACCAGTCCGTTACCGCAGGTCTCAAAATCCTGTATGGTTGGCACATAGTCGGGCTTCCCTCCTATGGGCGGGAGGCCTAAAAAGGTTCGCCCTGGGTGTGTTCGCTCGTAGTTGGCGTCGGGTCCCTCCCATCCGACAGAGGGCGTGGAATATTGAGCGTTGCTTGCGAGGCCGCACTCCAAAACAATTGTATTGACGACCAAGTTTTCAACCCCTTGCGCTATGACGTGCATTCTATAAACGATCGGCTTATCGCCTGGGCAGACGAGTTGCCGCCGGTCAGCGCCGCCATCCCCGCCGAACCATATCCCTCCGGGCACCAGAGGGCCGACCTCGGCTGGCCCAGTGGCCGTGACGCAAAGCGGCCGGATCGCATCGACGTCGTCGCCGGTGCGAAGATCGACACCGGCTAAGAGCTGACCTTGCGGGCAGCGGGCAACGAACTTGCCCCCGCCTCCGCCTCCGATCGCCTTAAGTGTCACGTCCGTCTGCGCCTGCGCCGAAAGAACGCAGAACAGCAGCGCCGCCGGCACGAAGATCAAGCGGCCTTGCCATGGCAAGCACCGTCGCGCGCATTTCATGATTTGGTGTTTCATCAATCTCCTGCTTAAATTCTTTAGTCCCTTCACTCCCCTTCGCAGAGCTTTAGAGTTCATCAGCCTCCAGTCCGCTACTTCTGCGTAGACAAGCTGAAGCCCGCTCCACGAGAGGGCTCCTCAGCGCTTATATTTCCGGCTCAAATGCAACTTCATCGAGGAATCAAAGCCTCTCTGTCCGGGAGTGCTCAGTGAATCCCGAATTTTCTGAGAACTAGGAGTGATCGCAGTATCACCTTTTGCGCCTAGCGCCTTGTCACCGAAGATGCCGGTGGCGATATCGAATCCCAGCCGATAAAAGACGTCCGGTTCGGCGGTGCGGGCCGCGGCCACGATTGGATCCACCTTGGCGATAGCCGCTCCCTTGGCCGCAAGATCAGAGTTTCGGTTGCGCTCCAGGGAAAATGCGACGGCTACGTCAAAACCTCCCTGCTCCACAGCGCCGAGTGAGTCATGGATGCGCTGTTTACCGGGACCGGGCGCGGTCTGTCCTTCGGCCGCTGCCATTCCGATATCGAATCCTCGTCTCGCGGCGCCCGCCGGTTGTTGGTTGCGGAGCATTAAGGCCAACGGATCTCGATTCGCGATCACGGCGCCTTTAGTTTCCAGATCATCGATTCTTTGTTTGTTCCGCGCCAGGGAAAATGAAACTGCCGTGGTAAATCCTTCTCGTTCAGCGGGACTCAAGTAGTCATGGATTTTCTGTTTGCCAGGACCCATCTCGGTCTGCCCTTCGGCAGCCGCTATTCCAATATCGAATCCTCGGCGCACGGGACCTTCTGGCTGGAGGTTACGCAGTCGTGCAGTTAACGGGTCCTCATTGGCGATCGCCGCTCCCCTGGCAGCAAGAGCGTTCAGGTCGGCTGGCGGTAACTTGACGCGGTCGACGAGTTTGACCACCGGCCGGTCGGGCGGCGGCGCAGGTTTGGGTGTCAAGGTTGGCGGGCCGCAGATGAGACCTACTGCGTCCAGCCAAATACCAGAGCGCCCGCTGATGCCGACGGCCACGAGCCCAGCGGGGCAATATTGATTACTAAAGCCCCGGCCGCCCGTGTAGGAATCGGTGAAATCAATGCCAGGTTCGTTAACCTCAACTCGGGAACCGTCGAACACTGCGGCGGGGAACTGGCTCGGCGTTTGAGTCGTTGCGGCAACACCACAAAACAGATGAATACCGTTTACGATCGGCGTTTGTTGACCCGCCCAATTGACGTCCACGCCTGTCACGATCGGAGCATCCCTCGGGCAAAGAAGTTGCCGAGGGCCGCCCCCGTTCCCTCCAAACCTTTCCCCTCCGGTTACAAGTGGCCCTACATCGGCTGGCCCATAGGCGGTCACACAAATGATCTTGATTGCATCCACGTCATCGCCGGTGCGAAGTTCGAAACCGGTTAAGAGCTGGCCTTGCGGGCAGCGCGCGACGAACTGGCGCCCTCCGATGCCTCCAATCGGCTTAAGTACCGCATCGGTCTGAGCGTGAGCCGAAAGAACGAAGAACAACATCGCCGCTGACACGCAGATCACGCGGCCTGGCCATTGCGGTAGTCCCAGTGTGTATTTCATGATTGAGTGCTTCGTCATACTTCCTCCTCGTTTTATGCGCTCATAAAGCTCGTCTGTCATTCTTCCTCCAGGGTTGGGGCGTTAGACTCGTTTCCTGTTCTCAGAGTCCGAGCGCCGCCCTCTTTTTCGATTTGGGTTTCGCCCGAGACTTCGGCCAGCGATACGCGCGCATCCTTGCTTCTCTCGCGCTCGCCGCTCGCGGCCAGCGTGAAGATCAACTGTTTTAGCTGAACGCTCTGCGGCACGCTGAAGATAACTGGGAAAGTTATGGTCTCGCTCGGCAGGAGGGGCTTGGTTTGAATGGGTCCGCCTTCAAAGTCATAGCCAATCGGAATGTGTGAGCTTCCTCTCGTGTCGGTCAATGCGGTGCGCACGTTGCCGCTGTCACTAGCGGCAACCCACAATCTCTTCTGGGACTTCTGCGCGTTGGTCGCGCGGCATTGGATTACGACCAGCTTGTAACCAGCCTTGGGTGTGAAGATGCGTCTGGTCAAATCGAAGCTCGATAGTCCGGTGTAGTCGTAAGGTTCCGCATCGGTCTTCATAGTGTACGAGGCCGTCGTCTGCACGCTGAGCACTTGAAAACGCCAAACGCCATCCGAGAGCACATCGCCGATCTTCCCCTCAGTCATCTGAGTCAGAGCGTTGGCCGTCGTCACCGGCGCGGCGCAAAGCAGGAACACAACAAAGGTAGCTGTTAGCTTCAATATCATCCGTTCCGTATCCTTCTGTCCTTCTGAAGACTACGAAGCAACTCCCCCCGAGCCTCCTCCTGGATACTGCATCCTATTAAAGAGTGGCAGAGACCCGGCAAACGTATCGCAGAAGTTCTTAACCGGTCGGCATACACTCGTAGCGGTGAGTTAGCTCGACTGGTCTCCTGAAACGTTAATGAGAATTGGAAGGGATAGATACGGAGTGCAGCGTCAACGGAACTCCAACGAGGATCACCTTTTTTCCACCCGGAAGATGGACTTGCTCACATCATCAGTCTCACCACCCTGATTCACGCCTCTGAGAGTGAGGATGTAATCGCCGGTGGCGAACTTGCGGGCGGGCACGATGAGGGCGATGCTCGCGCCAGATTTCGTGGCTCTGGGTTTAAGACCCTGCCGGCTGAAGACCTCAGGCCCTCCGGCCGCTTGCAACGACGCGCGGTAGCTTGCGTAGTCACGCTCCTTCAGGTTGAGTTGCAGCCGAACCTGTTCTGTTCCTGGCGGGATGACGAGTCGGGCCGGTGGCGCTGTGTCAGTGCCCCTGAACCCGCCGATCGTCAGTATTAAAGAAGCGAAGGTGGGCGCTGAAGGCGCCTGAGGAGTCGGCGCCGGTTGGGGACCGCGCCGGAGGCGCTCCAGTTCCGTGGTCAACTCCTCAGCCCGCATGCGCTCGCCAGCGACCTCCTGTTCAAGCTCACGCTCGTGCTTTTCCTGATCGGTTCGCGCCGCCTGAGTCTGAGACAATTCTTGGCGCAGCCGTCGGGTTTCAATGACAAACCAGACGCCGCCCAGCATTACCAACAAGGTTGCCAGAGCAATAGAGAATCCTAGCCTTCGGCTCCGCAGCGACTCAAGTAATCTCTGCCACCATGACACGGCTCCGGCCTGCTCGGCAGCGGCGTTAGACGCTTCGATTTGATCGAGCTTTATCACCAAAGTCTCGGCGAACCTCGCCCGCTCGCGCCGTTTGGGGTGGATCAGGTAAGACTGCTCGAACCGCTCACGCACCGGCCGCGAGAGGCGGCCACGCGCGTAGTTGTCCACCAGCTCCTGCTCGGCCTTCACGACCTGATCGAAGACCTTGGGGTCGGTGAAGTATTTTTCTTCCAGCGCAGTCTGCTCCGACTCGGACAATTCTCCGAGCAAGTAGCGTCTCATGGTTTGCTCCGACTCATCCATCAGTTTCCCCGAAACCTCGAGCCTGAGCCGTGAATAGTGAAGAAGGCGAGGCCCTCACTAATCAGTGGCAAAAACGAGCGGTTATATCGCCAGTTTCATTTTGAGACAGTTCGCCACGCATTGCTCGAGCCTGTCACGCACACGCTGGGCGCGATTAGCCAGCGCGTCGCGACGCAGACCCAGGCGGTCGGCCAAGATCTTGCGGCGGTCGATCCGGTTGCGCTTTTCATCCTGGTAATACTCTACAATCAGCTCGCGACTCTCAGCCGGCAGCACGCGCAGACAGTCGTCGAGACAAACCAGACGCAGCTCTTTCTCCACCGCCTCGTCGGTTGTGTCTGCGACAGCCGAGTCGAAGTAGATCGCTTCGAGCGGCGCGCGTTTGCTGTCATGTGCCTTGAGCGTTTCCAGGAAAACGAGCCGCGCAACCTCATAGCAGTAGCCGCCGATGTTTTTGATGTTCACTCCTTCGTCGAGCTTTCTGGCAACTCGATTGAAAGCCTCGTCGGTGTGTTCTTCAGGGAACGGCGCCCCGCGCCACTCAAAGAATCTAATCAACGTCCGCCGCAAGTCTTCATACTTTTCACCCGCTCGTTCCCGATCAGCATCCAGACGATCAAGCAGCTTTGTAAATGCATCCGCGGTCAATGCTGGTTCCATTCACCGTTTGCCTTTCAGGTTCGCCCATTCGCCCGACTGGATGAAACTCGCCCAGTAATACGGATGACCGCGAGACTTGCTCCGCAGCATCTGCAACTGCACTTGGCGGAGGGCCTCACCCCGTCCCTGCCCTTGCATCAGCCCTTTGTAATAACCGACCATCAAGTCGCGCGTGCTGCGGTCGGAGACCGACCACAGACTCATCACCTGGCTCTCGGTCCCCGCTAAGACCAACGCCCGCCTCAGACCGTAGACGCCTTCGCCGTTCTCGACTCTTCCTAACCCAGTGTCACACGCCGAGAGCACCACCAGCTTCGTGCCCCAAAGGTCGAGGCCCGTAGCTTCGAGCGCAGTCAGGATGCCGTCATCACTCCCACCGCGGCCTTGATTGGCTCCGGCAAGCGCCAGGCCCGAACGCAGCAGCGGATTCTCCACATCAGCCACCCATTTGCCCAGGCGCGTCCCCTCTTTGCTTTCCGCCGCTAAGTGACTCTCATTACTCGCGCTCTGAGTGTCTTGCAGAAAGAATCCGTGCGTCGCGATGTGAAGGATGCTCGGACCGCTGACCCGCATGAGCGCAGCTTTGGTGGCCTGCTCTTTAGTGAGGAAGGTTGCATGCGGCAGCAGTTGTTTAAGCGCCCGCACCTCATCGCTGACGCCGGGCAGCGGCCCGAAGAAGGTCTGTGAATAGTCCACTTGCGCCACTGCCTCCGGGCGCGAGGCGATAATCGCGGGCTCGCCAAATGCCGGGTCGGCAACGACCACCGGAGGGCTCTTGCTCTCGCGCGTCACTTGCAGCCGCAACAGGTCGCGCCCGCTGGTCAAGTAAGTGATCGTGTATCGCTCGATCAAGTATTTGTTTTGCTCACTCATCAGCGCAGTGAAAGGAATGAGATTGAGCGGACCGTCGGCAGAAATCAACAAGTGATGTGACGAGCCCAGCAGAGTCCTCACTGGCTGCATCACCTTCGCGTCCACCGCGCGGGCCAACTGCTTCACATCAGCCCGGTCGGGATCACGGAGCGCCTGACGCCAAGCCCCGACCGCGCGATCAATAGCTGCGGCTCCGCCCAGGTCCACCCATCGCGCCTCGCCTTGCGAAGCCAGCACGTAAGCTGCATAACGTGGCCGACTCTGCTCCTCTGCTTGAGCATCACTTGGCCGGTAGAGGGCGAATTCTATCAGGGCAACTCCTTCCGGGATCGCAGACTGGACGGCTTCGAGAGTAATGGGATGAGACTGTGCGCGAAACTCTGCACTGTGCGCGCTCATTTCCTCTTCAAGCTTCTCCAACTCTTCTTCAAGTCGCTTGAGCTGCGACCGGTACGAGGCGGCATTAGTTTTATCCGGCCCTTTGAGAGTCAGCGTCGCCAAGTGCGCGCGCGTGTCGGAGAGTCGGACCAACAGTGCCTGGTCTTGTGCGTCGGCGCGGCTGCGCAACGAAGCTATGTTGTCAGTCATCGCGTCCAGCCCACGCCCCTTGCGACGCAAGAGAGTAGTCAGGGCAAGATGAATCGCTCGTCGGTCGCGCGGCGCCGACTGGATGTGGAGCGATACGGCCTTGTCTGTATCTTCAGCGAAGAGTTTCAGGTAGCTGAGCTTCTGACGTTCGGAGCCCAGCGGAAGATTGTGTTCAAGATTGCGCTCGCGAACCTGGTCAGCGCGCGACAAAAACGCCAGGGCTTGTTGGTAATCTCAACGCTTTAGGCACAGCGTGGCTAAACGGTCGAGGGATTGAGGAACGTCAGGATGATCCGGTCCCAACGCTTTTTCGCGAATGGCGAGCGCGCGTTGATAGAATTGTTCCGCTTGCGCGTCATCCCCTCTTCGTTCGTAAAGCGCTCCGAGGTTGCTCAAGGGAACTGCAACGCTGGGATGGTTCGACCCATAGGCTTTCTCCAGCACTTCCCGGGATCGTTGAAAAAGCAACTCAGCCCGAGCATCATCCTTTTTACTTCTGAGATAGAGCTGGCCCAAGTTGTTCAGCGACTCGCCAACATCCGCGTGATTCGAGCCCAGGGCTTTTTCCCTGATTGCCAGGGCGCGTTGATAGAGCGATTCGGCTTTCTCATAGTTGCCAGTACTCTCATAAAGCCTTGCGAGGTTATTTGCCGGCGGCGCAACATTGAGATTGTCCGGGCCAAACTTCTTTTCCCAACCGGCTATTGCGCGCTGGAAGAGGGGCTCGGCGTCAGCATAATCACCCGTGCGCAAGTAGAGGATCGCAAGATTGTTGATTGTCGTTATCGTGTTTGGGTGATCCGCACCGAGCGCCTTCTCACGGATAGCCCGAGCGCGCTTGTAGAGCGGCTCCGCCTTGGCATAATCTCCCCTGTAGTAATGAACCTTTGCCAGATTATCAATAGCGAAGGCGATCTCTGGATGAGTAGGACCGAGCGCCTTCTCCCAAATCAACAGGGCGCGTTGATAAAGCGATTCCGCCTGCGCATAATCCCCCTTCTTTTCATAGACCAGCGCGAGGTTGTTGAGCGCCTTGGCCACGCCGGCATCATCGGGCCGCAACGCTTTCTCCCGAATGTCCAGAACGCGCTGGTTGACTAGTATGGATTGATCGTAATCTCCTTTTTCGTAGTAGAGTAACGCGAGATCGTTGAGCGTGGTTGCCACCTCCGGATGATCCGGGCCGAGCGCTTTCTCCTGGATGGCGAGAGCCCGGCCGTATAGTCCTTCTGCCTTCCGGTAGTCCTGCCTTACTCCAGAGATCCAGGCGAGATTATTAAGCGTCCTCGCGACATCCAAGTGATCTGGGCCCAGCGCCTTCTCTCGAATCGCCAAGGCACGCAGGTTCAATGGCTCTGCCTTTGCGTAGTCACTCTTATCGTCGTAGATCGAAGCCAGGGCGTGAAGTGAGTCAGCTACCGCCGGCTGATCGGGTCCGAGGATTCTCTCTCGAATCTCCAACGCCCGCTCCGCCAGCGACAGGGCCTCGTCATACTTTCCCTTTCGCCTCTGGGTCTTCGACTCCTCGGATAATCTACGCGCTTCTTCCAGGGCTCGGTCTTGCGGCGTGGGCGTCCGCACCGCGCCAGTTCTAATTTGATAGAGCCCAGGCGCTTGGTTTTTCTCCGCTGGGCGCAACTCGATTCGGTAATTGCCCGACAAATCCGGGATGAATGTCAGCAACTCCGTACCCTGCTTACCTTTTGCGCGGTCGACTTCCATCAGCTTCTGTCCATCAGGGCCGGATAACGCCACAACCAGATCGATGCCCTTTTGCTCAACCACAATCTCCACATACTGATCGGCCGCCAGCGCTATTTGATATGAATGCGAGTCGTTGCCTCTCAGTTCTCTCTCAGTCTGTTTGCCGGCTTCCAGCAGGCGCGCATCCGCAACCTGTTGCCTGCCTCCCTCTGAGTTGGAGCTCAATCGCGCAGAGGTAGAGAGTATCCGCATGCTTGACGCCGGTGTTGGCGAAGGCGCAAAGGACAAAAAAAGCAGGCAGCCAGCGGCGCCAGCCAACACGCGCTTCCAGTGACCTGAGATCAGCATCGATACGCCGTGAATAGTCATAACAACACTGTCTGCCCCTTAAGCACTACTCTCAGGGGGTTCTGTCAAAAAGAGCTTTGCCCTTTTCTGTCACGAGATGATAGCAAAGAGTGGTCTGGCAAGGTAAGGAATGACAAGGAGTTTCTTTAGTTTGATTAGCGGCTGAGCACTCTCTCCACATACATGTCATTTTGGAGAACGGATGGAGACTGGCACAGTCAAGTGACGATTGAAAACATCGGCACCGAGGAGAGCGAGGTAGAAGTGACCGTCAGCCATCCGGGAGGGAGATACCTGCTTGAGAATAAGATTGCAGCAGGAAAGACGAAAGTTATCTCAATCAACAATCTACAACAGTCGCTTGAACCGGACTTCTAAAGTTTTCGAAAAAAGTTGCGACAATCGGAGATTGTAAAAGGTGTGCGGCTGATTCCGTTCGCAGACATCAGGTGATAAGATAGCCGAAAAATGGTGACCACCCGACAAAGACAACTTACAGGGGCGCGCGCGGCGTGCGCTGCGCTTGCGCTGCTGCTCGGCTGGTTGTCTCTCCCAGTGGCGCTTGCGGCCGGCACCTCGGACGTTTGCTCGATGGCTTGTTGCATTAAGCAAGCGCACTGCTGCTGCAAGCCGCAGCACGCTTTCGTAACCAGCGACACTCCTGATGATTGAGAACGGGTCGTTAATGTTCAAGCATCAACACGTTGCCCTGAAAGCTGTGTCCCCGCACAATTTTCCTCCAACGCGTTCTCACGTGACGCTCACGCCAAGGCTGGTTACAGAGTAGACCCTTCAACTTCATTTCGCTTCAAATCAAACAGAATCGTGCCCGTGCGCGACTCGCTGTTGGTCGAAAATTCATCTCCACGCGCTCCTCCTGCTTATCGCTTTAGCTCATTTTGATTATCGAACCGGTCGCGCACATCCTTCTAGGTGAGTCTTCATTTGGGAGCGTTGTCCGGGCGGTTTGCCACCTTACCTCTGCTCTCACCAAATGATTAGGAGGAGGCGATGAAAAGAGATGCAACAGAGCTTACGCGAACACGCGGCCAATTCGGATGGCGATCCGTCGCGATAATGGTTGTCTGGTTTCTGTTAGACAGTTCAGCAGCCTTCGCTCAGCAAAGGATAGCCGGAACGGTTACGGACAAGAACACTCACTCGCCCATTCCCGGCGCCACCGTAAAGCTCGATAGCTCCCTTTTGCCTTCGGAACTCACGGCCACGACTGATGGTAAGGGGTCTTTTTCGTTCGCCGATCTGAGCCCCGGCCAGTACAGCGTGAGCGCGACGGCTGAGAGGTTTTACCAGGAGCAGGTGACGCTGGCGCTCGCGCCACGCGCAATCCAACAGATCTACTTCGAGTTAAATCCAGTTGGGTCACTCAATGAACAGGTCACGGTCACTGCCGAGAACAAGTTGTTGAGTGAGACACAATCCGCAACCGTAACAACGCTCACTTGTGAACAACTGTACCGCTTGGGAGGAGTGCGTTGCGGCCAGATGACCGATGCGATCACGCTGTTTGTCGCGAGCGGCGTGGCAGGACACGACAACCTTGTGCAGGTGCGCGGCAACGAGCTGTCGCTCAACACGTTCGTCAACGGGGTATCGTTCTTTGACAATCCGCATCAGTTGTTTACGCCCGGCCTCGCGCCTGAGGTTGTTCAGTCAGTGAATATTATTACAGGCGGCTTCCCTGCTGAGTTCGGGAATCGGTTCGGCGGAATACTCGATCTCGTGACTCGCTCGGGATTTGATTCCTCGGGTCACGGAAGCCTGACGATAGGAGGCGGCGATGCGCTACGCAACAACGCTGCGCTCGATTATGGTGGGGAAACTGAGAAGTTCGGTTACTTTCTCTACGCGCAAGCGTTCGAGAGTCAGCGATACTTGAACACGGCCGAGGCGCGGGGCTTGCACGACTTCGGCAAGGGCTCCCGCAACTTCGCTCAGCTCGACTACAGACCCGATCTCAACGATTTCTTCAAGCTGGTACTGACTGCAGGCGGGACCAATTTTCAGCTTCCAAACACAGCCGAAGACCAGATGACCGGGCTGGATTTCTTCAGCCGCAACCGCGAACAGACTGCGATGCTTTCGTGGGAGCACGTTTTCTCTTCGACGGTCGCGGTTTCGACGTCGCTTTACGAGCGACTAGTCAGCTCGCGTCTGGTTCCGACAACCGATCCAACATCTATACAAGCGGGCGGGCTGCGAAATGATCTGACACTTGGCGCAAAGAGCGACTACTCGAAGTTCATCGGTCAGATTTCGTTTTTGAGAGGCCGATGCCGGATTCATTCTAATTGAGATCCTGACGCAGTGAAGGCTTGCGCTTCCCTGCACATTTCCCCACCGGTGTTGTGGTTGCAATAACTGTCCTTCGGCCTTGCTTGCACTAATGTGGATGCGATGCCAATTGAAGATCTGGCAGTGACTGAAGCAGAAGAGGCTTTCGGGAGGCGGGCCTGGGCAAGTTCCTTATCGTCGGCGATGATTCGCGGTCGCGCGGGGCAATTGAACTGGCTCTTGCGAGTGAGGGTCACACACTGCAGCATGCGTCGAACGGACTGAGGGGCCTGGCTGTTCTCGCGGCGCAGCTCAGCAGAAACTCGAGGAAGCTGAGTCCGAGATATGGGAAGCAGTCGCCATCGAACCACACAATGCTGGTTATCGCCTGATACTCGGGCGGCTGCTGTTCATGCAATCTCGGGAACCAGAGGCTTGCGAACAGTTAAGGCACTGTACGTCGATCTTACCCGAGAACGGGGAAGCTCATTTTCTTCTCGGCCTCTCTCTATTGAGATGCGGCCAGATCCTGGAGGCAAGGAGCGAACTCGACAAGACGGTGCTATTGGAGCCGGACCACGAAGATGCTTTGGCATTCGATGGGTTCCTCTGGATAATAGAGGCTGATGATCTACTGACGACGCCTCCCAAGCTCGCGGGCTATCGGCACGCCGCAGTCCTATTGCGCCGCGCCCTGGAACTGAATCCGGTCAACGAGCTTGCATCGGAGTGGTTTCGGCTCACCGAAAAACAATTGAGCGAATCACCAAGCCGAGCGACTCGCCACCGGCGCCCGAAAAATGGTACAACGAACTCTCGAAGCAATTGCTCATCTGGGTTGGGGTCGCCACGCTTTCAACAGAATACCTTGCCGCGACGATGTGGCTCAGTTCGTCATTCGCAGACTTCTGGGTTTTAGCCCTCGGCATTTTTGTGTTCGAGCTTATGGCTTTTGGCTTGATGAGCTATTTGCGGAAGGACTTCTCTGCATTGCCGCCGTCGATAGTGAGCTTTGTTGAACGAGTTACCGATCGCGAGATCAGCCCAATTGAGACAAGGGCTAAGCGGTGAGGTGACATTGGCGCAATCTTCAAAAACATCAAACCAACGGGTTACGGTCTTCGGCGGTTCCCGTTGCGGGCCGGACGCCCCCGAGTACCAGGAGGCACTAAGGCTCGGCCGCTTATTGGTCGAGGCGGGATTCGATGTTTGTTCGGGGGGCTACGCCGGCGTTATGGAGGCCATCAGCCGCGGCGCGCACGAGGCGGGCGGCCACGTCATCGGAGTGACGATGGAACAGTTCAAGTCCGCGCCCAACGCCTATCTCAAGACAATCGAACCGAGTGCCGACTTCTACGCGCGGCTTCAAATTCTGATACGCGATTCCGTTGGCTACATCGCTCTCCGCGGAGGGATGGGGACGGTGACCGAGATATCCCTGGTATGGAACAAGCTTGTCATGAATGTCCTTCCCCGGCGGCCCTTGATCTTATTAGGCGAGTGCTGGCCAAGCGCGATCGAATGCCTCGGCAAGCATCTGGTCATCTCCGATGAGGACAAGACCCACTTATTATTCGCGGCCACCGCGGAAGAGGCGATGGCCTTACTGCGAAAGTTCACAATCTGATCGCGTCTCGAGGCCCCTGTGAGCCTCTCAGGCGGCCGACGAAAAGAACCCGAGGAATATCAATCGGAAAGAGGTTGCGCAGGCGGCCTCCTTTTTTGTTCGCCAAACTCTTCGATTCACACAAACCACCTATCTTGCCTCTCGAACCTTGGGATGTGAGAATATCAGTGGATCAAGCGACGAGCAGCTAGTGCCATCCTAAAGAAAGCTATGAACAAGAAGGCCAAGATAATCGGAGTGCCGATGGACCTCGGAGCCGGCCGCCGTGGAGTCGATATGGGTCCGTCTGCTATTCGAATAGCCGGACTCAATCAGGCGATGGCTTTGCTGGGTTATGAAGTGACCGACGCGGGCAACGTCCACGTCCATCCGCCCGAGGCGGTCCAAGAAATGAATCCGCGTGCGAGGTACCTGTCTCAAATCGCCGCTGCAGCCGAAGAGTTGGCGGCGATGACCGAAGCAGCGCTTGAAGAAGGCGCTCTGCCGGTTGTCCTCGGAGGAGATCACTCGATCGCAATCGGCAGCGTTGCCGGGTTGGCATCTTACTACCGAAAGCGCAGTGAGAGGGTAGGCATTATCTGGCTGGACGCCCACGCCGATTCCAATACTCCCGAGACTTCGCCTTCAGGTAACATTCATGGCATGCCGCTGGCCGCGTTGCTCGGTCGCGGCGCTCGCGAACTAACTCACGTGGCCGGATTCGCGCCAAAGGTGCTGCCGGAAAACACCGCCATCATCGGCGCTCGAAGCATAGACCCCGGCGAGCGTGCGCTACTAAGATCGCTCGGCATCCGCGTGTTTACGATGAGCAAACTGGATGAGCGCGGCATGGCGGATGTGGTCCTCGAGTCGGTGGAGATCGCATCGCTGAACACAGCCGGGCTTCACGTGACTATGGACATGGATTTCCTCGATCCGTTCTACGCGCCTGGCGTCGGAACGCCCGAGCGCGGCGGCGCCACCTATCGCGAAGGCCACCTGGCGATGGAGAAGATCGCAGAATCCGGCCGGGTACTATCGGTCGAGCTAACGGAGGTAAACCCGGTATTCGACACAGCGAATCAGACCGCACAGCTTGCGGTCGAGCTGATACTATCGGCGCTCGGGAAAAAGATTCTATGAGCAGGTTTCTCATCGATAAAGATGTCCGAGCATAGATACCCAGACGACCTGAATCCCGACTTTCACCGCCAGGCCGCGCCGGCGAACGAGCGTGACAGGCTCGCCCTCGACTTGCAGAACAGAATAATCAAACTCAACGAGCAGGCTCGGATCTTCATACCGCTGATCGCGCTTTGCCTGATCTTTGCGATACCAGTGTTCTCAAAGTCGCCCGCAAGGTTTCTGATTCTACTCCTGAATCCGTTCGTGCTGTTGCCGCTGGGATTCTGCATAGTACATCTCACCGTTGCATGGCGCGGGATCGTGAAAGCGAGGACTCGAATGCGTGCCTGCGAACGAGCGACGCAACAGACTGAGGTCGAGCCGTAAACGATCGACGCGCGATCTTCAAACCCGGACGCATAATGCGGCATCCAAGGCGTGGAATCCACAATCTAAGGGAGCGAGGAATTTGGGGAAGAAACTGAGAGTAGGCGTGATCTTCGGAGGCCGGTCCGGCGAACACGAGGTCTCATTGCGGTCGGCGGAGTCTGTCATCAACGCAATCGACAAATCCAAGTACGAGGTCGTGCCAATCGCCATCAACAAAGACGGACGCTGGCTTGCCTCGACAAATGCGGCGGCGCTGCTGCCTCAAGCGGTGTTGGGTTCAACCAGCCAGCGCCAAGTGGCGATTATTGGTGATCCGACCCTTCGGGGACTGACGCGGTTAGAGCAGGGGGAACGTCTGTTGTCGAGCGAGCCCCTGGACGCAGTCTTTCCGGTGTTGCACGGCACTTACGGCGAGGACGGCACGATTCAAGGGCTGCTCGAAATGGCGGGGGTCCCCTACGTTGGTTGCGGCGTGCTGGCATCGGCAACTGGCATGGATAAAGTCGCGATGAAGCATCTGTTTGAGCGCGCCGGTCTGACGCTTATCGATTACGATTGGTTCTTGCGGTCCACGTGGGAAGAGAAACCTCGGGCGGTCATCAATCGGATAAGCCGATCGCTTGGGTTTCCTGTGTTCGTCAAGCCTGCGAATCTTGGATCATCGGTCGGCATCTCAAAGGCTATCAACACTGACGAATTGCGAGCCGCAATCAACGATGCCGCGCGCTACGATCGGAAGGTTGTAGTAGAGCGCGCGGTTAATGGACGCGAGATAGAAGTGAGCATCCTCGGCAATGAGCATCCTATGGCAAGCTTGCCTGGCGAGATTATCACCGGGCACGAGTTCTACGACTACGAAGACAAATATATCGACACAACATCGAGGACAGAAGTGCCCGCGAACCTCCCCAAAAAGGTCATCGAACGAATCCAGCGCGATGGAATCCGCGCGTTTCAGGCGATCGACGGGTCGGGTCTTGCGCGGGTCGATTTCTTCGTCGAGCGGCCCACGAATCGTGTCATCATTAACGAGATAAACACGATGCCAGGGTTCACCTCGATTAGCATGTATCCGAAGTTATGGGAGGCGAGCGGGATTACGTACTCGGACTTGATCGACCGTTTGATCCAGCTTGCGATCGAACGACATCGCGACAAGTCGCGAAATCTTACAAGCTACCAGCCAAGTTAATAGGCCGCATCGATCAATACTCGGATTCGCATGTGAAAACTAGCAACAGGGATCTGCTCCAAGTTTTCTCCTTACGATTGAGCCGTGTGGTTATACAAGTCGTGCGGGTTTTTCTGTAGCCTCAGGGACGCCCGCCTATAGCCGCGATCATCTCCCGCACTGCGCGCTCCATTCCTACAAGCGCCGCCCGTGCGACGATGTTATGTCCGATGTTTAGTTCCTCTATTGAATAAATCTCGGCTATCGCGGCTACGTTGCGGTACGTCAAGCCGTGACCGGCCGCAACCTTCAGACCAAGCTCACCCGCCAGGCTCGCACACTCCGATATCCGCGCAAGCTCCGCCTCGATCTGGCCAGTCTCGGACGCCCGGGCTGGATCACTTATTTCGGCATAGCGGGCGGTGCAGATCTCAACCTGTTGTGCCCCCCCCCGATGCGACGCGTCGATCTGGGCAATATTCGGATCGACAAAAACACTGACCGATAGACCCGCCTCTGCAAGATCGCGAACCGCCTGCTGAATGTCTTCCTCGCGCGACACTACGTCGAGTCCGCCTTCAGTGGTCACCTCATCGGACCGCTCGGGTACCAGCGTCGCGGTGTTAGGCCGGACTTCGCACGCGATCCCAACCATCTCTTTCGTAGCTGCCATCTCGAGGTTCAAGTGAGTCTTGACGACCGCGCGCAAGACGCGCAGGTCTTCGTCTTGAATGTGGCGCCGATCTCCTCGCAAGTGAATTGTGATTCCGCTGGCGCCGGCAAGGTCCGCCAGCACCGCCGCAGCTGCGACGCTGGGCTCCCAGGTGCGACGCGCCTGCCGTATCGTCGCGATGTGATCGATGTTGACGTTCAGTCTGATGGTCATCATAATCCTTCGATTCTTATTTGAAAGAAGCGGAGGCAAAGCTAACAATATCAGCGCCCGGCAGGTTGTGCCATGGTTTTGCAGCTTACGATTTGAACTTGCCAGAAAGCTCACACACATTGCACCGGGTTCTCAAAGGACTTATCGAAAGCATGATCGACAAAGACTCCTTTGGCATTGAAGATTGAACCCGGTCGTAGGTTGAGAACGCGGTCAGGAAGAGGGACTGAAGCGATGCTGCTTATCCCTTTCGTTCACTTGATTGCTGTTGCGCGATGACTGCTGGTCGGTCGGACTCGGAACCGTGCCCCTGCGATTGACTTGTTTCGATCTCAAGATCCGCGGCGGTACTCTTGTAACGACCTGCAAGATCGTTGAAGCGAATGCGAATCAGATCAGCGAACATATTCACCGAGTCGTGTATATAGTTGAGCTTGTTCTGCAACTCGCCTCCCTCACAGTGATTCCAGACCACCGGCACTTCAAGCAAGCGCAGTCCGCGCTTCCTGGCGATATAGAGCACCTCGGGGTCGAATCCAAACCGGTCGATGCTCTGCAGCCTGAAGACGGGGAGCGCAAGCTCGCGCCGAAACGCTTTGAATCCGCATTGGGTGTCCTTGAACCTCAGACCGGTGACAGTTCGCATGAGCATATTGAAGACCGTACCGCCAAGCTCGCGCATCCGCGGCTGGTGAACGCCGATCAACTCGCGGTTGAGCGCTCGAGAGCCAAACGTCACATCGGCGCGTCCGGTGGCGATGGGATCGATCAGTTTTGGCGCTTCCGTGATGGGAGAAGAGAGATCGGCGTCGGTGAACAAGACGATTTCGCCGCTCGCTTCGGTGAGTCCGCGCTTTACGCTGTAGCCTTTGCCGCGGTTCGGGCGGTTGGTCAAAACGTGAAGCTCGTGCCCGGCCTCTCTATACCGCAGCGCCCGGTGCGCCCCAGCCTGCGCCGTTCCGTCAGACGAGCCGTCATCCACCACCATCACCTCCGCACGGTAAGGCTGCGTTTCAAGAAAACTCAAAACATCATCGAGGCTGCGCCCGATGCGTTTCTCTTCGTTGTAGGCGGGAATTACGATGGATAAAAACCAGGCCATATGCATTTGCGGCTAGCGATCCAGATCCGTCGAAGAGTGAGATCCGGCACGAAAACGGCTGTCAGAGCCTGTTTCACCCCCTCCCGGGCCGGGCGAAAACAATTCAAAGCTGCGGCCGCCGTCTACCGTGTGATACTCGTAATCATTTCCCCAAGGATCGACTTCCGGTACGTTCTCGAGGTAAGGCCCAAACCAGTAGTTCGAACGCCCAGCTCCGGCAGATTCAAAAGCCGCCGGCTTGCGTGAGAGGCAGCGGAGTCCTTCCTCGTTTGTCGGGTAGCGCTCGACATCCGCCCTGAACCTTTCGAGTGCCTCGGCCATCATATTGAGCTCGCGCCGGGCGGCTTGTTCGCGCGCCATCGTTCTTTGAGCCTGGCGACGGTCGCGGTTGATGGTATTCAAAACAACCGAGGCGGCGACTACAAGAATCAACGCGATCGCAGCGGTAACAATCACCCGCTTGCGGCTGCGCGCGCGGCGCACGATGGCTTCGTGCCTCTCGGGCGAGAACACTAACGTCGGATCAGGCCGGTGTGTGGTGGCGGTCTTGCTCGCCAGCTCGACGTGCGCCTGCGATGCCCTCGAGCCAACGGGCGAATAGCACTGCAGGCAGTAGCGAAGGTCGGAAGCCAACGCTGCACCACATTGCCGGCATAGAGGTATGTCTTGTTCCTGAGTTGCCATTGAGTCCTACCGTTAGTTTAAACCGCGCGACGCCGATGAGCCAATCAAAGCGGCATTGTAATTTGGCCCCTCGACGGTATCGCGTTTGTAGTTCGGCCTTCAGTCAGGCGGAAGCTTGTAACGGCGGACGAAGGACGGCAACGGTCTTGGGTCCTTACGCCTGAAGGCCGAACTACGAACCTTTCGGGGCGCGTCTATAGGATCTCACGAATGTTCAGAATACACGCCTGAAGAACTGAATCATCTCGGCCCACGCTTCATCTGCAGCTTCCGGGTCGTAACGCGGACCTTCGTCTCGCAAAAACGCGTGCTCGGCAGGATACAGGCTGATCTTGAACTTCGTGCCTGCCCTCTCTAGCGCCGCCTCGATCTTCGCGCGTCCTTCCTCCGGCACGTGCGGGTCAACTGTGCCAAAGACGAGCAGCAAGTCACCACGAATCTCCGAAGCTCTCTGTAGTGAGCCCGCGTCCTCGTCTTTTCCCAGCTTGCCGTCGTGAATCCCAGTCCCGTAGAAACACACCGTCGCTCGCACGTCCGGCTGGAGCGCAGCTCGAAACGCCAGGTGGCCGCCGATGCAGAATCCACCAGCTCCGAGTTTCCCCGTCCCGACCCAGGGCTGTCGATCAAGGTAATCGAGCACCGCACGGCAATCTTCATCAAACTCCGAAACCAGGGTTTGCGCTGCTCCCGCCAATCCGCGTGTTCGGCCTTCGTCGTCGAACGGTATAGCCGTTCCAGGAGGTTCGATTCGATGATAGATTTCCGGGGCAGCAACGACGAACCCGTAGCCCGCCAATCGCTCGGTCGCGCGAATCATGGGTCCGGTGAGCTGAAAGATATCCGAGTACAGAAGAATGCCCGGATACTTCCCTTCCCGTTTTGGCGCCGCTACCAACGTGCGCATCGAGCTCCCGCCAACAGGTATGTCAACGAATTCGGTTGTCAGTATCATTCCGTTTTCTCCAGCCAACTGGTAAGGCAGAAACGATAAAGGATTGGTTTTCTACAGACATCCAACCGGCGCGTGGTTGGTCAGCCAAAGACGTTGGTGGGAATCGCGAAGCCCTCAATGCTCATCAAAATCAAGCTGACTGAATGCTAGATCAGGGTTGTTCCGCTGAGCGTCACTTTGGGCTTGAAGCGCTCCTCAGCATTCGACGAACCAACCCTGAGAGCCATCTCAGGGCCGTTCGAAAAAAGCCGTGCTTCGGTGGCGTCTGGTGCGGGTCGGTGCTGGCCTCGACTTCGATTGCGGTGAAGAACTGAGCCGCCATCATCTTCACCGCGCCTTGAAGCATACGCTGGCCTACGCTCGCGATCGTGCCGCCAACCTGTACTTCTCCACTGTAACTGACGACGGTGTAGCCGTTCCGCTCCTCGAGGTCGAGATCACCCGCACCTTTTAGAAAGCCCGGCTGGCCTTTGCCGTCAACGATCATGCGAAAGTGATTCGGCGGTCGCAAGTCTTCAAGGCGAACATTCCCAGTAAAAAGCCCTTTGATCGAACCCACTCCCGCACGAAGAGTCGTCGAGTAAGCATTCTCTCCGGTTTTCTCCAGACGCTCGGAACCAGGTATGCACCTTTGGAGAACGACAGGGTCAATCAGGGTCTGATAGACGCGCTGTGGACGGGCGTGAAGTTCGTGATTGCCTTCGATCTTCATAGGACGGTTCAGGGTTCAGAGTTCAGTGGTCAGAGTTCAGGGTTGCTGGGCTTCTCCGATACTCTAACCCGGGATGCTTGGACCCGGCACGCTTGGACCGGGAACGCTGGACCAGGAACGCTGGACCGGGAAGGCTGAACCCTATTTGGCGCGTGAGGCTGCGGTTTCAATAGCCCGGCGCGTGTAAACCTGAGCCAGATGCCGGCGGTAAGCCTCCGACGCGTAGAGATCCCCGTTGACCGAAACGCCATCGGTGGCGTGAGCCGCCGCGGCGGTTACGGTTTTCTCGTCCAGACCGCTCCCTGAGATTGCCTGCTCAACTGCGGTCGCTCTATACACCTTCGAAGCAACCCCGGTTATGCCGATGCCGGCCGATTGGCACACGCCGTTGGCATCGCGCGTCAAATTGACCGCTACACCGACAACCGCATACCCGGACGCGGGCTGGGGCACTTTCATGTATGACTGACCCAAACGGCCGCTCGATGTGCTAATGCGAATCTCGCGGAGAATCTCGCCGGGCTCGAGCGCGGTGGTGAGCATATCGACAAAAAAGTCATCCGCCTTGATCACACGGTCGCCACTGGCGCTCACCGCAACAAGGTCCGCGCCCAGCGCGACGATAGCCGCGGGCCAATCACCGGCGGGGTCTGAGTGCGCGAGGCTGCCGCCGATCGTTCCCTTGTTGCGCACCTGAACGTCGCCAATCTGAGCCGCACATTCGGGCAACAGTGGGCATATCTCGCGCAGCCGATCCGAGGATTCCAGTCGATAGTGAGTCGTCATCGCACCGATCCGAATCTGGCCGCCCTCTTCGCGGATGTACGAGAGTTCCTTGATACGACCGATGTCGATCAGCACCTGGGGCATCGCGAGCCTCAACTTCATCGCCGGAATCAAGCTGTGTCCGCCGGCAAGTATTTTGGCTTCGTCGACATGTTGAGCAAGCAGCCCGATAGCTTCATCGATCGTCTTTGGCGTCAGGTAATCAAACTGTGCTGGAATCATTTTCGTCTCTCCTGCTTTCAATTCGCTTTGCTGATGATCCGCCAGACATTCTCCGGCTTGATCGGCATGTCCAGGTGTCGAACCCCGAAAGGCGCAAGCGCGTCGACTATCGCTCCAACAATTGCCGGGGTGGCTCCGATCGTGCCCGCCTCACCAATGCCCTTCACCCCCATCGGATTCACCGGCGAAGGTGTCTCGGTGCGATCGAGCTCCAGCCACGGCACCATCGCCGCCTTGGGAATGGCGTAGTCCATGAGCGTGCCCGTCACCAGCTGACCCTGTTCATCGTAGACGGCTTCTTCGTACAGCGCCTGGCCAATCGATTGGACAATCCCGCCATGAACCTGTCCATCTACCAGCATCGGGTTGAGCACCTTGCCGCAATCATCGACCGCAACATAGCGTTGGATCTCGATCTGGCCGGTCTCTCGATCTATCTCGACTTGAACGATGTGAGTGCCAAATGGAAAGGTGAAGTTCGAAGGCTCGAAGAAGTTTGTAGCAGAAAGACCGGGTTCAAACCCGGGCGGGATCTGATGAGCGACATGAGCGGCAAGCGCGACTTCCTGAATCGAAACGCTGGCAGGCGCACCCGCTTCTTTGGCTCCGTCACCATTCCCCCCGGCTGCCGCCATTGCCGCCTCGACACTGAAGCGACCTTCTTTGAAAGCGACCGTCGACGCATCCGCTCCGAGCAAGTGCGCCGCAAGCTGCGTTGCCTTCTCCTTGAGCTTTTGAATTGCGTTGAACACCGCGGTGCCGCCAACCGCGGTTCCGCGGCTGCCAAACGTGCCGATGCCGTATTGAACGATCGAAGTGTCCCCGTGAATGACGGTGACGTCGTTCAGGTCAACACCAAGCTCATCGGCCGCGAGCTGTGCAAATGAGGTCTCCTGGCCCTGGCCGTGCGGCGAAGCGCCGCTCAGGATTGTTACCTTACCGGTAGGTTCGATTCTCACTGTGGCACTTTCCCATCCACCGGCTGGCGTCGCCTGCGAAGGCCCGATTGCGCAGATCTCGACATAAGTCGACACGCCGATGCCGACGATTCTCCCTTGCGCGCGCGCCTTCTTCTGATCCTCGCGCATCTTCGAGTAATCGGCCATCCCGAGCGCTTTATCAAGCGCGCCCTGATAATTGCCGCTGTCGTAGAACAACCCGGTCGCGGTCTTGAACGGGAACTCAGTCGGCTCAGGAAAATTTCTTCGGCGCACTTCTATCGGATCCATCCCAAGTTCGGCCGCGATCAGGTCCGCAGCTCGCTCGATTACTTGGGTCGCTTCAGGTCTCCCCGCGCCGCGATAAGCATCGGTCGACATTTTGTTGGTGAACACCGCAGTTACATTCATCTGGATCGCGGGAATCTTGTAGCAGCCCGAAAGCATCAGGCCGGTCAGCGTCGGGATCGCTGGAGTGAGCAGCTGAAGATAGGCGCCCATGTCGGCGAACACGTTATAACGCAAACCCGTAATTGTTCCGTCGTTCTTGCAACCCACCTCGATGTAGCCGATTTGTCCGCGCCCGTGGATCGTCGCCTGGATGTTCTCGCGGCGACCCTCGATCCACTTGACCGGCCTACCCAGTTGCATCGATATCCACGCCACGAGGCCCTCCTCGGCATAGACGTTGAGTTTCGAGCCGAACCCGCCGCCGACTTCTGGCGCTATCACCCGAACTTTGTTTTCGGGCACTCCAAGCATTATCGCGAGCTGAGTGCGGGCCAGATGCGGAATCTGCGTTGAGGTCCAAATAGTCAGCTCTTGCTCTCCCGGATAGTAGCGGGCGAGCACCCCTCGCGGTTCCATTGCGATCGGGATCAGACGCTGATGGACGATTCGCTGCTTGATAACGTGATCCGCCTTTGCCAGCGCGTCCGCGATGTCACCCTCGCCGCTGGTGAGTTTGTAGGCGATGTTGTCGCCATACTCTTCGTACACGAGCGGTCCGCCCTTCGCGGCCTCTTCGACATCGACGACCACCGGCAGTTCCTGATAGTCGACCATTATCAGATCGATCGCGTCACGGGCCGCGTAACGGTCGGTCGCAACGACCGCTGCGATCGGGTGTCCCACAAAGGTCACATGGTCGCTGGCCAGTACGCGATAGTCAGGGATCTTCAACCCCGGCAGAGCGCCCGCGCAGGGCACCGCGCCGATTTTGCCGGCAACATCCTTGCCGGTGTAAACCGCCACCACTCCGGGCGCGTGCGACGCTTCGCTTGTATCGATGCTCTTTATTTTCGCGTGCGCGTACATCGATCGCAGGAAGGCGACGTGTAGCGTGTCCGGACGCTTGATGTCATCGACATAGTGATCGAG
>CAZOOE010000010.1:0-4714 GCA_964581275.1 uncultured Clostridia bacterium | reverse complement strand
TTTGGGACGCTCTGTGTCATGTACTTAGTTAGCGCGGCCGTGGATTAGCCTCGGTGTCTCGGTGCGTTTGACTGTCTTTACGATGTACTTGGTGATGTTTCCTCCGATTCGTGATTCCGGCTCGCGCCTTGGGCGAACCTTGCGTTTTTGCGCGAATGGTCTATTCGAACAAGGAGTTTTGCGCAAAGACGCAAAGTTCCGCCAAGACGCAAAGGCTCACGAATGACTAGTCTCCAGTTGCCGCCTGATCTTTCATTTTGCGCGCGGCGTATTGAACCGCCTCGACAATGTGCTGATACCCGGTACAGCGGCATAGATTTCCTTCCAGCCCGTGCCGTATCTCATCGGCGGTTGGATCCGAATTGCGATCCAGAATCTGGGCGGCAGCCATAATCATACCGGGCGTACAGTAGCCACACTGTAAGCCGTGCTGCTCCCAGAACCCTTCCTGCACCGGGTGCAAATCGCCGCTCGCCGCCATTCCTTCGATGGTCGTCACGTTCCCGCCATCAGCCTGAACCGCGAACATCGTGCACGACTTAGCCGACTGCCCATCAAGGATGACCGTGCACGCCCCGCAAATAGAGGTCTCGCACCCGACGTGCGTTCCGGTGAGTCCGAGGACGTCTCTGATGTAGTGGACCAACAACATCCGCGGCTCAACGTCGTCCTGGTGCGCGACTCCGTTAATGGTGACGGTAATAGCTTTTTTCATTGAAGCCACCTCGCTGTTTGAGTACAAAATCAGGAAAGGTTCTGCTCGAAACCGATATGCTCAAGAAAACCGGCTTGCTTTTTATACAACCGAATCCGCTCGGTTACAAGTCGAATCCTTCTCGATTGCGCTTCTCGGGCCGCGGCACCTTTGACTGGCAACCGCAGGATCTCTTATCAAAATCGTACCTCCGCGAAAGGCAAGTTCATTTTAGAAACGCAACATTGCGCCGAACGCCTTCGATTCGAAAGTAGCGGAGCGCTCGACTGTAGTCGCGCTCGATCTGATCGCGCAGGGCGTCAATCGATTCGAACTTTGTTTCGCCGCGCAGCCTGTGTAGAAACCTCACCCGGATTTTCTCACCGTACAGCTCACGGTCGAAGTCCATCACGTGAGTCTCCACCGTGACTTCAAGATCGCCCCCGAATGTCGGTCTGTTACCGATGTTCGTTATTGATTGCCGCCAGGCCCCTTCGACAAACGCCAGCGTGACATACACACCGTTGGCAGGAACGACCGTGTTGTGGGGCTTCAGATTCGCAGTTGCATATCGAAGCTGAGCCTTGCCGATCTTACGTCCCTCGATAACCCGGCTCTCGATGCCGTAGGGCCGGCCGAGCATTCGCCGCGCAAGGTTTATGCGGCCCGCGCCTAACAGCCGGCGGACCATCGTCGAGCTTACGCGGTGACTGCGGACCAGCACTTCAGGGACCTCTTCAGCGATCCGGCCAAGTCGTTCGGCGACTCGACTCAGCAGCTCAAACCTACCCTCACGATTGTGGCCGAACGCGAATCCTTGACCGAGATACACCTCGCTCGCGTCCAGGCGCCCGAAGATGAATCTCAACAGGAAATCATCGGCGCTCAGCTTGGAGAGCTCCGGCGTAAAGTCGAGCACAATGGTTTGATCGATACCCAGCCGCTCCATGCCGTCCATCTTCTGCTCGAAGGTCTGAAGCAGAGGCGGGGCTGTCTCCGGATGCAGCACCGCGCGCGGATGTGGGTCAAACGTGACAACGGTCGCAGGCACGTTGCGCGCTCTGGCGCGGTCGACGACGCGGCGCATGATTAGTTGATGGGCGAGGTGCAGACCGTCAAACACGCCAAAGGTTAAAACTGTTGGCGTGCGGATCTCGCTGTCGCTTTTGCCGCGAAAGATTTTCATTCTCGAAATCTGCAGGAATCCCTCAAAATCAAACCACCTCAACCTCCAAACCATCATAAGCGATTTCGACACTCTCAGGCAGGTGCCCGCTCGTCTCCGCGTGCTTTATGTCATGAGAAATATGCGTAAGCAGCGCGTGCCGGGGCTTCAGCCTTTCAATGTAGCCGAGCGACTGGTCCAACGTCATGTGGGTCGGATGCTTTTTGAACCGAAGCGCGTCAATTGCCAGCAAATTCAATCCCGTCAGCCGAGCGCACGTTTCGTCTGGGATCAGATTGCAATCGGTTACATACCCGAAGCCCCCAATGCGAAACGCGGTCACCGGCAGCTTGCCGTGAATCACGATCAGCGGCTCGACCTTGAGGCCAAGCAGATCGAAGTCAACGTCGATTTCATGCGGGATTATTTGAGGCAAGCCGGGATAAGGTTTCGCATCCAAAGCATAGGCGTAGATGCGGCGAAGGCCTTGCCAGGTAACTTCGGTTGCGAAAACAGGAATCGCGCCGTCGCGAAACATGATTGGCCGCGTGTCATCCAACCCAAAGCAGTGGTCGGCGTGCGAGTGGGTGAAGAGGATCGCGGCCAGATGCTTCAGGCCAATGCGTAACGCTTGCTGGCGAAAATCCGTCGAGGCGTCGATGAGGATGTTCTGGCCTTGATGTTCGATCAGCACCGAGGTGCGAAGACGCTTGTCGCGCGGGTCATCCGATAGGCAGGTGTTGCATTCGCAGCCAACCGCGGGAACGCCGACCGACGTGCCGGTGCCTAAAAAGGTGATTCTCATCGCCTCTTGGAAGTAGCCACGAACTGCATTCGCAGATCGGCCAGAACGTTCTCTAGCAGGTTGTCTTCTTCGGCGGTGAGATTGCCGCGCGTTTTGGCCTGAAGCATTCCAAGCATGTCGATCAAGTGTCGGCCGGATTCGAGGTCTACCGGCGGAGGTTCTTCGCCCGGGTTACGAAGCAATCCGAGGTGCATGGCCGCCTCGACCGCGAGCATATTCACAAGCCCGAGGAAAGAGGCTTCCGGCAGCCCGGGCGTTCCAGGGCCACGAGCCTTGTTGTAAGCCTGTTCGGCCTGACCCTGCGCCGCTTTCGCAGCTTCTGAGGCGAGGCCGGTGTCGCTCGGCTCACCTGCTACGACGGCGGGCTGAGGCAAAGGCTCGGGTTCGGGTTGTTTCATTGCCGTTTCACTCGGGAACGCAACGACATTTGTCGCCGGCGATTCACGCATCGGCGCCCGTGCCTCAGCCTCGACCGTTGCTTGCTCGAAGTCCGGTTCAGCAGCCTCGCGCGGACTCCCGTCAGGGTTGTACTTTCTTCGATCTGTAACTTTAAATCCAGTGTCTTCTCGTTCAGCCATGTTACTCATCCAGGAAAGGGATCTCAACAGTTGTCAAGACACGGTATGCTAACACTGTAGGGGGAGAAGAGCGAAGGGCAGGGCGAAGGATGGAGGGGGGAGGACGGAGGATGGAGGATCGAGGATGGAGGATCGAGGATTGAGGATGGAGGATCGAGGATCGAGGATGGAGGATCGAGGATTGAGGATGAAGGATTGAGGATTGAGGATGGAGGATCGAGGGCGGGAGGATCGAGGATGGAGGATCATCCTCGATCCTCCATCCTCCATCCTCCGGCCTTTGCCCTTTGCCCGTTCATCTTGTAGATTCGGTGCGTGGCCGGTTCATCCACAAAACCTGTGGGCGACGAATTCACCGCACTCGTCGAGTTGATCGCGCGGCTGCGCGCGCCTGGCGGCTGTCCGTGGGACCGCGAGCAAACGCACGAAAGCCTCAAATCAATGAAGCTCGAAGAAGCCTACGAGGTGGTCGAGGCGATCGACGAGGGTAACGACGAGGAATTGGTTGGCGAGCTGGGCGACCTGCTCCTCCAGGTCGTTTTTCACAGCCAGATCGCGACCGAACAGAATCGCTTCTCTATAGCTGACGTGATCGACCGCATCTCGACTAAGATGATCAGGCGCCATCCCCACGTTTTTGGAGACGACACTGCTCAGACTGCAGGTGAGGTGCTGCGCAACTGGGAAGCGATCAAAGAAACCGAGCTTGAGGCAAAGGGCAAACGAGCCGGCGAAGGCTCAATGCTTGACCGTGTTTCGACAAAGCTGCCGGCGGTGATGGAAGCATTTCAGATGACAACAAAAGTCTCGCGAGTGGACTTCGACTGGCCCGACGTCGCGTCAGTGTTGGAGAAGCTCGACGAAGAGGTAGACGAGCTGAAACAAGCGGTTGGAGACGAACGACCGAGTCATAAGGAAATCGCCGGGGAGGTCGGGGACTTGCTCTTCGTCGCGGTGAATGTAGCGCGTCTGCTCGGCGTCGATCCTGAGAGCGCACTGAAAGCTTCGAACAAAAAGTTCCGCCGCCGATTCCGTTACATTGAAGACCGGCTTCGAGAGCAAGGTCGAAAGCCGGCGGACTCGGATCACATCGAGATGGACGCGCTGTGGGATGAGGCGAAGGCGAAGGAAAAGGATCCGACGCCAACGGGCGTGCGCCCGGGGTAAGCCCGAGAACGTGGCCCGGAGCGCGGGCATCCCTTTCCTGTCTTGGGGTTGTGTTAGAAAGCGGCAGGCAAGAATGCCTGCTCCCAGGGAAGGAGATTCGACACGTGCCAACATTGAAAGAGTTATTCGACCTCTCCGGAAAAGTCGCCCTGGTGACCGGGGGATCGCGCGGACTTGGCAAAGAGATCGCCGAAGGCCTCGCCCAGGCCGGTGCGTCGCTTATGCTGCTGGCTCGGCGCGAACAATGGCTGACGCCGACAATCGAAGAGTTTCGCGATCGTGGCTTCAAGTGCCAAGGCTTGTTG
>CAZOOE010000009.1:29130-33991 GCA_964581275.1 uncultured Clostridia bacterium | reverse complement strand
GCGCCGCAGTACCAGGCCGGGGGGGCGCGGTAACGAAAACTGGGCGCTAGGTGACGAGGACCATCAGCACGATCCAACCGCGGACGCACGTCGCGACAGTCCGCGTGTTCCTGGTCAGCAGAATGCTGCCGCCGGCAACGATCAGCGCTGCGCCCGTCGCGTAGTCGATCAGCACGCGCCCCGGAATCCACGCCGGCATCTGCTTGACGAGCGGGACTCCGGGAAGTCCTGTCGCGTGCAGAATGTGCTCGACGCCAAAAACGAAGACAGCCGTCGTGACAAATACGCGGCCAACGGTTGTCAGCGAGTTCGTCCCTGCAAGAATCCATGCGGCGCCGCCGAACGACATCTCGCGGAAGACGATCGTCCAAATAAATCTGTCATCCGGGTGGCGCAGCGCTCCAGGAAGATGGATCATCGCGACAAACATAAACATCATGATTCCGAACAACAGACCGGACCAGCGTACCGCAATCTGGGTTGCGATGCTCAAGGACGCGGCGATCAACGCGCAGCCGACGGAATACACCCAGAACAAGCGCCATGGCATGTACACTGGCACGATGTCCATGACGAATTGTCGGCCGAACAGATGTAGTGCGCCGAAGACCGCCAGCGGGATAGCGAAACATAAATTGGTCAAGGCCACGATCTTGTCCAGGCTGCGAGCCTCGGCGATCTCATTTTTCGCGGCCAATACTCCAATCAAGAAGAGCACGATGCCCGAGGAGCACATTGCGATCACGGTGATAGAGACTTCGGAGAACGCGGCGAGAATGATTGGGGGCATAGATTTCACGCTCGGGGTCCCGTAGGAAAAACTCAAGACTATCCTGGATAGTCGAGGCGGACCTTGGTGCCGCCGTTCACCACGCAGCATCTGGGATTCGGTCCAACTACTACTCTTGTCCGCATCTTTCGATCCCCTGCGCTCAATCATCGGACGCGCGCCTGAGTGCGAGATCTTCTCTCGGATTCTCGAGCCAGGTGGACAGTCGAGTATAAAGCCGAGTGAGCTTGTGGTCGCGCAGGTTCGGACGCACAGAGCACGTTCGGACAGAAGAAGCGTGAAGCAGTAGCGACGATAAACGTACTTGGTGCTGATCCCTGATTCGTCACAGCTCGTTTCGAAGTTCGTCGATGAGCTCTCGTCCAAAAAGGGAGGGGCCGTCGATCAGGCCAGTGGACCGGGAGCCTCAGGGTTCTACCGACTGGAGAGAGATGGGTCTCTCAGGACTGGCCAAGACGTAGTGTTCGGCTAAATCGGCTGTGCACCGTAAAATGGCGCCCTGGAATCTCCTGAGTGAAAACGAGCGCTCAACTCTCCTCAGGTCTAAGCTGCTTAGGGCTGATACCCATCTCCTTTGACTTCCGACAAGTGGTCAAGTCGGAACCGAAAGATGATCGAGGCAGGCACTCTGGCCACAGTGGTTAGTATAGCCAGCAAAATCAAGGTGCGTTGGAAGCTGCCGAACATTGACAAGAATTTGAGTGATCGATTCGCGCTTGACGAATACCTGGAGTATTTCGAGAATGGGTAACGGTATTCTGTTTCCAATCATCATGGTCCCCGAGGGGATAAGTTCAATATGGGTCAGCGAGTTCTCGCAATAGCGAAACTGTCCTACATCCACGTCTCGAGGGGCTTAGCTTTTGAGCAAACTCTTTTTTGTTTATGAAATGCCTTCAAAGAGAGATCACCAATGAGGTTACGGTCCCTTGCTTAACATTGAAGCCGATTTTGCGATCCCCACGGTGCCTCAAATGGCATTGCAATCAAGCCAGACCCTCTCTAACTTTCAAGCCAAGTCTGCGTCACCGCTCCATCAACCCACACCGCAATTCTTGACCATTCTCCTCAACGACACTCTATTTGAATATCAACGCTGTGAGGTTCTCTCTTCGTCACCGTTATCCTGAAGGGGTCTCCCGTTATTATGAAAGGCATAGGCCAGATTTTCGGGTGATCATTCTGTTCATTGGTAATCACCCAATCGGTATACTCTCTGATGTAATCTCCCGTGGCGAGAGCCAGAACGTACATTTGGGTGGGTCGTGGACGGATTGCTGCCAAGTCTTTCTTGAGAGCCTCTGAAATTGGTAGTGTATCAAGAGGTCTCTCATAACCATACATCAGAATGTAAGTCTCCCCCTCTTCTGTCTTCCCTGTAACCACATCCGTTTGGCCCTTTGCTAAGTCAATCAAGCGGTCGCGAAGCTTGACCACATTAGAGTTAGGATCAGTGGTGTGCCCCGGATGTTGACAGGAGATGAGGCAGCAATAAGCGACTACCAAGACCATCAACGAAAAAGTACGCATGAGTCGGTTGATAGGTGTCACATGATTAGCGTGGAAACACCGAATTGCTCGTTCGTGATTTTACGAATTATCAATATAACCCTGAATCGCAGAATCGCATGCCTGGCACCGAAAACACCCGAACCCCTGGATGGTAAACTATTGAGCTGCTCTCGCGGCAGCGCAGCGCGTGGTTCCGGACCCGCCAGGTTTGTTCGCGCCGTTATCTCCGGGCCAGATCGATGAGGACAATGTCCGAGTTCTGCCGCACCCGGTCGAAGATGATTTGCCGGCCGTCCGGCGAGATTTCAAAGCTTCCGATCCAATACCCTGGCTTCAGATTGGTGAGCTGCCGGCGCTGCCCCGTCTCCAGATCGACGATCCAGAAATTCTGTTCGAGATTACCGCCGAGCAACACGACGAGCCGCCTGCCACCCGGCAAAAAACGGTAACGATCGCCTCCTCTCGCTACAATTATCTCGGGCAGTCGGTGCGGCTGCTGTTCCGGTGTCATCGCCTTCACTGCGTATCCCGGTCCCTCCAACGGTTCGTCATAGAGGATCAGGCTGCCGTCTGGTGACCAGACCGGCCAGTTCGAGAATTCGTCCACGAGCCGAACAGGTTCTCCGTCGTCGACTGGCACTTTGAACACCCGGCTACCGTCGCCTTCGTACGCCGCAACGGCGATGAACTTCCCATCGGGCGACCACGATGGCGCATTGCGTACATCCAGCGAAGCTGCCAGGGGCCTGGCATTTGTTCCGTCCGCGTTCATAACGTACAACACGTTTCGACCTTGCCGGCGGATGGAAAAGCATATTCGCAGTCCGTCCGGAGACACTGCCGGCGGAGCCATCACTCCTCCGTCGCTGCCGCGCCACAACTCGACCGTCTCATCACCCTGGGCTTTCCATAAACTCTGAGCGCCGCCCTTGGAGGATAAAAATACGACGTATTGGGGTCCGAAACGAGGCGCAATGGCTCGCGTGACAGGCACTGGGAAACGCGCCATACCCGACTCATCCACTATTTGGCTGGAAATGGGGACTGTATACAGCTCTCCGATCGGATTCGCCACGGTCGCAACCAGGCGGGTGGCGCGACCATCAGGACCGACGGCGCTCGAAACCGAGATGTACTGGTCCGTGCCGAAGGTCACGCGATGCGGAATCCTCCGCTCAACATCAATTGAGTAAAGCCAGAACCCGGATCCGTCCTCGGCGGTAGCCGAATAGATCAGCGTGCGATTGTCGAGAAACGCCGGGTAGCCGACCGTGGAGTTATGATGAGTTAATCGCTCCGCCTCGCCGCCGTCGGCCAGAATCCGCCACACATCCATGTCGCCTGGCGGAAACCCGAGCACAAAGTACAGGTAACGGCCATCAGGGGACCAGACATGATGATGGCAGTGTATCCCCAGCTTCTCGACAAAGATCTGTCTCGGGTTACTACCATAACGATCGCTGATGAAAGTTGGATCTCCAGGGGTGCCCCCGTGATAGGCGACCCTTTGCCCGTCCGGGGACCATGCCGCGTGCACTCCTCTATCAATAAATGGCCGCGGGGCTCCGCCGACCGTAGGCATCAGAAAGATGCCCGAGGCTTCGAAGATTCTCCCGGGTTCAGGTATCCGGTTCAGCCGCAGCCAAACATGCGACGCATCGGCCGAGAATCCGACTGCCGGAGAATCGGCTGGGATTCCAATATTGCGTTTATCTTGAGGTTGAGAAAACCGCCCTTTCGTCAGGTTCACAAGTGCCCCGCTCCCCACCTGATTGAGCCAGACGTCGAGGGGCCCGTCGCGGTCGGAGACAAAAACGATGAACTTCCCGTCGGCCGAGATGGCAGCGCTGGTTTCTATGCCTGGGAAATCTGTCACCCGCTCGATGTGTGCATTGGCTAGCGGGTTCTCCCAAACCTCCGCGGACTTTCGGACCTGCCAGATGGTGATCGCAGCCGCCAGGGCAATAACCGCAGCCGCAGCCATCCACCATCGCCCTCGGCCTCGCGGCCGTGCCCGTTCGGCGGTTGAAGTCTCACGGTCGGCAGCAGTCGAGAGTGCTTCCAGATAGAAGGCAACATCAGCGATGGACTGAAATCGATTCTCACGGCTCTTCTCCAAACAATGTCGAACTACGCGGACGAGCGCCGGTGGAACTTCGCGCTTCGATTCTGAGATTTCCGGAGGCTCGTCTTTCAAGATCGCGTTCAGCACCTCCACTGCCGAGTCCCCCTCGAACGCCCGCCTCCCCGCGAGCATCTCGTAGAGGATCGCCCCGAAGGCGAAGATGTCAGATCGGTGGTCTACCTCCTCCGCCCGCACTTGCTCCGGCGACATATACCCAACTGTTCCCATCACCACGCCAGGGGCGGTTCCCGCCAGCCGCGTCGAAACATTCGTATTAGTATCAGCAGGCGCCGGCTTCAATTTTGCCAAACCGAAGTCGAGAATCTTTAAGCGTCCATCTTTAGTGACGAAGAGGTTCTCCGGCTTAAGGTCCGGATGGACGACTACAACCTCGTGCGCCTTCCCCGCCCACCGCCGCACTCTAATGCCAGAAT
>CAZOOE010000009.1:2284-29120 GCA_964581275.1 uncultured Clostridia bacterium | reverse complement strand
GTGCGCTCCGATGTCGTAGATCGTCAGGACGTTCGGGTGATTGAGCATCCCGGCCGCGCGCGCCTCCTGCTCGAAGCGGCGCAGCCGATCCTGATCAGTTGAGAAAGCGGCGGGCAGCAGCTTGAGGGCCACTTTGCGACTTAGCCTGGCGTCCTGAGCCAGGTAGACTTCTCCCATTCCACCCGACGCAATTGGCGCGAGGATCTCATAATGCGAGATGCGCTCCCCGCTGCGTGGTTTCGGGTGAGTATCGGCAAATAAGTCCGCAGCTACTTTTGCTGGAGGCGATTCAATGAATCCTTTTGCCTGCGCGTCAGAAATGAGTAAGGATTCTATCTCGCGGCGCAGTTCCTCGTCGCCCGCGCAGGCCCGGTCGAGGAACGAAGCTCGCTCGGCCTCCGGACATTCAAGCGCTGCTTCGAGTAAATCGTCTGCTTGCTTCCAGCGCTCAGGTTTCATTTGTCTGACCTTTGCTGATCGCCCGGTACAGCCACGCCTTTGCTTTGCGCCATTCGCGCTCGACCGTGCGCGTTGTAACCCTCAATACGTCGGCTATCTCTTCATTAGTCAACCCGGCAAAGAACTTCATCTCGACGATCTGCGCTTTGCGCGGGTCCCTCTCCGCGAGATTGTTCAACGCGTCGTCGAGGGCGATCACCTCTGCGACGTCGTTTGATATAACCGCCTGCTCGGCTAGCGATACCAATTGCACTCCGCCGCCCCGTTTTAGGCGCGAGCGACTGCGCGCGTGATCTACTAGTATGCGTCGCATCAACTGTGCGGCGAATCCAAAGAACTGCGCTCGGTTCTGCAACTGTACGTCTTTCCGATCGACCAGCCGCAAATAGGCCTCGTGGATAAGGGCGGAGGTTTGCAGGGTGTGCCCCTGCTTCTCGCGGCGCATATACCCGCGCGCCAGCCGGCGCAGTTCGTCGTACACCAGGGGAATCAACCGGTCGAGCGCCGCATGATCGCCGTTGCTCCACTCGATTAACAGTTGGGTCACGTCTTTTGGCGAGGTCGCCGCCATATGATCAGACCGTGTGAGGAATGTGTTCGCTTTCGGCTTCTGAATCCCGCATCCCGACCCGCTGGGACCTCGAGGGCCGACCTGGTTGTTTGTCCAGGTGGGCTGATTATACCAGGTAAATAAACCTCAAAGAAATCTGGCGCGTCGGGTTTTTCCCGAGATTAGCGCTGTTACAGATGAAACTTGTCTCTTTTTTGACAGCGACCAGAACTACAGAAAGGAGATCGAAGATGAAAACCAACACTTCGTGGAAAAACCTCATCGTCGGAGTCGCTCTTGGCGCCTTCTTATCAAGTCTACACGCCTGCTCGGCAGTCAGTGAAGCCACTCCCGAGGGCACGATGTCCCGTTCAGAATTGTCCGTCCAGGTGGCACAGGACAGTAATGTTGTTACGGAATGGAACCAGCAAGCAGTCACGCTCGCCCTGTTGCCAGCTTCGGCCCTCACGTCCCCTCAGCAAGGGCGCGTCATGGCGATCGTTCAGATAGCCGTCCACGACGCGGTCAATGGGATAACGGAAAAGTATGAAACCTATCTGTCGCCCGGCGCTGCGCCCAACGACGCTTCGCCTGAAGCGGCGGCGATTGCGGCAGCGCACCACGCGCTGAAAAATCTTTTTCAGAGTCAGGCCGCTTCGCTTGACGCGTTTTATGAGTCATCGCTCGCTGCGCACGGGTTGTCGCAAGATGATCCGGGTATCGCTTACGGACGATCAGCAGCAGCCGCAATCCTGGCTTTGCGGGCCAACGATCATTCCGCCCAAGCCCAGTTCGATTACACCGCCCCTGGGGCAGGCGCGCCGGGAATCTGGGTGCGACTCAACAACACGCCAGCCTCGCTGCCCGGATGGGGAAACGTGACTCCGTTTGTGCTGCGAAGCGGTTCTCAGTTCCGGCCCGATCCTCCGCCGGCTCTCGACAGCAAGCAGTACGCGAAGGATTACAATGAGATCAAAGAGATCGGCGCGCTGAATAGTTCAACGCGCACGAACGAGCAAACACAGATCGCGCTCTTCTGGCGGAGTTCGCCGACCGCCATCTGGAACCCTGCCCTGATCCAGGTGCTCGCAACGCGCAACCTCAGCATCTCGGCGACCGCCCGAGCCTTTGCGCTCATGTATCTTGCCACGGCTGACGCAAGCATCGCCTGCTGGGACGCGAAGTATGCTTACAACTTCTGGCGCCCAATAACGGCGATTAAGAGCGGCGACTCCGATGGAAACGAGTCCACCGCGGCCGATCGTGACTGGGCGCCGCTAATCGCAACGCCTCCGCACCCTGAATACCCGTCCGGACATGCGACCAACAGCAGCGCGATGGCGATGATCCTCAAGTCGTTATTCGACGACAATCCGGGCGTGCCGATCGAGGTCACACTGACTGGCATAACGCGTCAGTGGCGCACGTTCAGCGAAGGGGTCGATGAAGTTATCGAGGCGCGAATTTATTCAGGAATTCACTTCCGGACGGCTGACGAGGTAGGCGCGAGGTTGGGACGTAAGGTCGCACGGTTCGTCATGAACCACGCCCTGCAGCGCTGTCCGAAGCATGGATGTTCCTAGAACGCCGGAAGATCATCATGCAACTCTCGGTCGCTCATCCTATTTCACCGAGCCATCTATATCCGCTGAGAGTAAGATAGAAGCGATTATTGTCAAACTGGCGACTGAGCGCGGTCTTAGCGAAACTGACCTGACGACTCTAGGATTGTTTCGACAGTGCTTTCAACAGGTCAGAGAGAATGTTCGTGCTGAGAAACCATCTGATTTTATGAAATATCTAGTGTCTCTCCTAGAGCCGCCGCCGTGCATCCTACTCATACAGGTCTGACCAGTGGACCGAATAATGGTCACTTCGTGGTTACCATGTCCCTCCAGATTGATAAGGCGCGTCTTCAAGCTCATCTCTTTTTCTCGCCTGTCTACATCATAGCTTCGAGATTGCTCTAGCGTGTTCGACGCTCGCGGACTCGCGCAGCTTCACCCTGTGTGATCCAGGATGCTCCGGGCTGCAGAAAAGCGCACTGACTCAGAGCCGTCGCCTCACTAGCTGAGACGGAGGGCGGCGGGCAGAGAGTCCTTCGATTTAATTCAATAGACAACAGCATATCTATGGGATCAAAATGAGCAGAGCCCCGTGAGATGGAGCGGGCCCGAGTATATGCCCCCGCACGTCTATCGTTCCGCCGTTCCTGCTGAACATCTCGACAATTGAGAGAGGAGATCCTATGCCCACTGCGACTGCGGTTTTACCGTCAGTAGTCGATGAAGCACTGCACGCCCAAGATTTTATAAGGCTGCGTGACGCTCTCAAGAACTGGCAGCCGCCCGACGTAGCGGATCTGATCAGTGCTCTACCGGTTGAAGACCAAGCGGTCGTATTCCGGATCCTGCCAAGAAAACTCGCGGCAGAGACCTTTGGCTACATGACCCCGGCTCAGCAGGAGAATCTTCTAAAAGCGATGGCTCAGGATGAAGTCACCACGCTTCTAAACAACATGCCGGATGACGACCGCACGCTGTTGCTGGAAGAGATGCCCGCCGCTGCCACTAAGCAGATGCTCGAACTGCTGACGCCGGAAGAGCGCGCGGGTGCCGTCAAGCTGTTGGGTTATCCAGAAAGCAGCATTGGCAGACTGATGACTGCACATTACGTCGCCGTGCGTGAAGACTGGACGATCCAATATGTTCTGGATTACGTTCGCGAGCACGGCCAGGACAGCGAGACGCTGAGCATGATTTATGTTGTGGATGAACAGGGCGTGCTCATTGATGATATTCGCATACGGACCTTCCTCTTAGCGCCCCTGACTGCCAAAGTCGCCGACCTGATGGACTATCGGTACGTCGCACTGAAGGCCGCCGATAGCCAGGAATCAGCCGTGCACGTGTTTAGGGACCAGGACCTCAAGGCACTACCGGTGACGGACACGACCGGCGTCTTGATCGGAATTGTCACAATTGACGATGTGCTCGATGTGGCCGAAGCGCAGGCGACTAAAGAGATTCAAAAGATAGGTGGATCGGAAGCCTTCGATGAACCTTATATGCAAATCGCCTTCTGGCGTATGGTCAAGAAACGTGGTGGATGGCTGGTGATCTTATTTCTAGGCGAAATGCTCACGGCCACCGCCATGGGTTTTTTCGAAAGGGAGATTGAACGAGCAGTGGTTCTTGCGCTTTTTGTTCCCCTCGTCATTTCAAGCGGGGGCAACTCAGGATCCCAGGCGTCAACGCTAGTGATCCGTGCCTTGGCGCTGCGTGAGGTAAGACTTCGTGACTGGTGGCGCGTTATGCGCCGGGAGGTTCTTTCCGGTCTGGCTTTGGGATCAATTCTAGGAACCATAGGATTTCTTCGCATCAGCGTTTGGTCCGCCTTCTCTAACATCTACGGCCCGCATTGGCTGCTGGTAGCGCTGACCGTTGGCTTTGCGCTGATTGGCATAGTGTTGTGGGGCACGCTGTCCGGCTCGATGTTGCCATTCTTGCTTCGTCGTTTGGGTTTCGACCCTGCAGCCTCTTCCGCGCCTTTCGTAGCCACTCTGGTGGACGTGACAGGATTGGTAATCTATTTCAGCGTTGCTGCGTTGCTTCTCAGAGGCACACTGCTGTGATTTTTTAAAAGATGAATGCTTTCGCTTCGTCAATTTACTACATCGAAGTTCTTCGGCGTCGACAGAGTTGGGAGCGGTCCAATTACGGATTGGAATAATGCTGGTTTTGTTTCTGCGCAGGTGCGCTGGATACGCCGAATGTTGTGCAGAACTCCAATGGCACTTACCAGTATGATAATTATGCTGGTTGTTGCAAGGACCCCGACACTTATGATGCGAACAACAATCAGGCTTCAGTGTGTCGCCGCAACACCACCGCTTGAGAGAGCGACCCTTCTATAAGCTTAATACGGTGTGGTCTGATTCTGGATTCTAGTTCAGCGTTGAAAGTTCTGCGTAATCTATGGATGAATTGTTCTGGCAACGCAAGGACATTGATTTATCCACTGATGACACAAAATTAGACGGATTACCCCGAACCAGCAACAAGAGCCCAGAAACCAGAAACCGTATTCTTCTTGCGGAGATCTTTCTCCGAAAATTGTCAAACATGGGCTAATATGTCATGTTCTTGAGGCCTTACGGCCCTCTTCATGATTCCTGGCGTCTCCGGTTCGCGTGGCGAGCGAAATTCTCGATGAGGCGTGGGGTGATGATAGCTTTACCCAGTGAAGTGACTCAGCTTTTGATTGACTGGAGCAAGGGCGACAGGGCTGCTCTCGACCAGTTGATCCCGATCGTCGAATCAGAACTGCGGCGACTCGCCAGCCGTCTCATGGGCAACGAAAACCCCGGTCACACCCTTCAGACCTCCGCGCTCATTAACGAGGCCTACCTGCGACTGGTGGATCAGAAGAACGTGCAATGGCAAAACCGCGCACACTTCTTCGCGGTATCTGCCCAGATCATGCGACACATTCTCATTGACCACGCGCGCAGCCACCGTTATGCGAAGCGCGGGGCTGGCGCTCGCAAAATCGAGCTTGACGAAACGATTTTTATGCCGGAACGTCGAGCCGCTGAGCTGGTCGCGCTAGACGATGCGCTCAAAGAGCTTGCGGAAATGGATCCGCGAAAGAGTGAAGTCGTTGAGCTGAGGTTTTTCGGCGGGCTTAACATCGAGGAGACCGCAGAAGTGATGAAAATTTCGCCCGCCACCGTCCAGCGTGAGTGGCGCCGGGCGAGAGCCTGGTTGCACCGCGCGATCAGCAATAAGGAGCCCGCTGGAGATTTGTAGCCGCAGTGTGATGGGTTTTCAACAGGGTTCTCGCTATGTCAATTGGGCGAGTGCCTTTTCATCGAGCTTCAAAGAATACCGACTAAGTTTAAAAACTCGCTAATTGTTTTTCCTGAGGCCTTAGGAGCGCAACATAGGCAGTCATTGTTCGAAGAACCTTCTTCGGGGCATTGAGACCACTTCGCTGACTAGACAACCGAGGGACAATCTTCGAAATACCCCCAAGGAGAGCTGAGAAGTACGGTAGCGCATATTTTGACTAGAACGGATGACGCCAGAACGCTGGAAACTCATTGATGATTTATTTCAAGCTGCGCTCGAACTAGAGCCGCATGAGCGCGCAGCTTTTCTCAATGAAGCCTGCGCCGGAGATCCAGCCTTGCGAGAGGAGGTTGACTCACTCATCTCTTCCGACGAAGAGCAGAATCACCTGATCGACGCGCCCGCGTTAGAAGTGGGCGCAATCTTGTTGGCTCATCGCCAGAAAGAATTGCCTTCAGGCTTTGAGATCGGTCCTTTCAAAATCCATTCCCTGCTCGGCAGAGGCGGCATGGGGGAAGTCTATCTCGCGGAAGACAGAAGGCTTGGGCGCAAAGTCGCCGTCAAACTCTTGCCGGCGGATTTCACAACGGATGAACAGCGTTTGCGCCGGTTTCGGCAAGAGGCCCGTGCCGCTTCGGGACTCAACCACCCAAACATTATTACCATCTATGAAATAGGACAATTTGACGAACAGTATTTCATTGCCACTGAATTCATCGAAGGCGAAACGCTTCGACATCGCCTGAAGCACGAAGACTTGGGCCTTTATGATGCACTCGACGTATCGCTTCAGGCTGCGAGCGCCCTCGCCGCGGCGCACGCTGCTGGGATCGTGCATAGAGACATTAAGCCAGAAAACATCATGGTCAGGCCCGATGGCTACGTGAAGGTGCTCGACTTCGGCCTCGCTAAATTAACAGAGCAGCGATCTCTCGCCTTTGATCATGAAGTGTCGAACGCCGAGATCGTAGATACTGCCCCGGGGCTGTTGATGGGCACAGCTAACTATATGTCGCCGGAGCAGGCCAGAGGCATGGCGATTGATGCGCGTAGCGACATCTTCAGCCTTGGTGTCGTGATATACGAGACGATGGCAGGGCGCACCCCGTTCGAAGGAAACACTCCGAGCGACTTGATAGCGGCGATATTGAAAGTTGATCCGCCCCCATTGAGCAATTACCTGGCGATCGTGCCCAATGGTCTGCAACAGATAGTTGATCGAGCGCTGTGCAAGGACAAGGAACAGCGCTACCAATCGATGAGCGATCTGCTCGGTGATTTGAAGGTTTTGAAGCGAGAGCTGGAACTTGGCGGAAGATTCGAGCGCACGCCACAGTCAGGCGCAAGCACAGAGACAGAGGACACCGCGAGTGGGTCGGAAACGGGGATTGAACCATCAGGCGAACGCCAGCTAAGGACTGAAGACGTGGCAGCGCTGCGGACCTTGTCGAGCGCCGAAATCATTCTGAGCGCGATCAAACGCCATAGGGCGGGCGCGGCGGTTACTCTAATCATTTTCCTGATCGCAGTAGCCGCCGCAGGCTACCTCTTAAATAAATTCATCGATCGCCCGCCGGCCTCTTTAAGAAATATCAAAATTAGCCGGATCACCATGAGCGGTAATGCCAGTGGTGCCGCGATTTCGCCCGATGGAAAATACGTCGCTTATGCGTCTCAATCGAGCCTGTGGATCAGACAGATCATCACAAACAGCAACCTGCAGATTAGCCAGGGTCCCTACTGGAATTTGACTTTCTCGCCCGACGGAAACTATCTGTATTGTTATGGAACTCCCAAAGATGATCCCGGGCCTGCGATTTATCGAATTCCTGCTCTGGGAGGCATGCCGAAAAAGCTTATCGTAGGTGTTGGAAATAGCAATGGCGACAGTCGCATCAGCCTTTCTCCCGACGGCCGGCAGCTAGTCTTCACTCGCGAATATCCTTCAGGCGAAACTGCCGTCTTAGTGGCCAACACAGATGGCAGTGAGGAGCACAAGATTGCCACGCGACAGGATCATAAATTCTTCAGCTCTGCCGCATGGGCGCCGGATGGAAAAAAGATAGCCTGCGTCGGCGCACAAATCGAAGGCCGGCGCCTCTCAGCGGACATCGTTGAAGTGTCACTAGAGAATGGAACGCAGAAGACGCTCACCCATGATAGGTGGTCCTGGATAAGCGATGTGGCGTGGCTGTCTGATGGCAACAGTCTGCTGATTAACGCCAGCGACAAAGACGGCAGTGCGATCCAGATTTGGCAACTTCCATACCCCGACGGTAATGTGCGTAGAATCACTACCGATCTAAATTCTTACCGCGGTTTAAGCCTGACGGCAGATTCCGGCGCACTGGTCACGACACAGACTCAAGGCGTTCTCAACCTCTGGGTTCAGCCGGAGGGAGATACAAGCCGAGCCCGGCAGGTTACATCCGGCAGCGCCACTCAAGATGGAGCGGATGGCATTGCTTGGACGGCGGATAACAAAATCGTTTACTCATCCCATGCCAATGGCGACCCTGATATTTGGATTATGAATCCGGACGGCAGCAATCAGAGACAACTGACGGCGGGTTTGGGGTCTGATAATTATGGACTATCGGTTTCGCCGGACGGCCGCTATATCTTCTTCACATCTAATCGCGGAGGCATTTGGCGAATCGATCTTGATGGCAGCAACCCCAAACAGCTGACCAGTGAAGGACAGGTATCAACCTGCTCCCCAGATGGTAAGTGGGTATTTTATATTACTAGCGGCCTTAACCGGGCACTTTTGTGGAAAGTGTCGGTTGACGGAGGAGACGCGGTGCAGCTTATCGATCATTACTCGGAGATGGTGCCGAACGGAATATCACCCGACGGAAAACTGATCGCTGTCACTCTGCCTGGGAGCAAGGATGAGGGCCAGAAACTAGGCATCGTCTTAGCGGAAGGCGGAGAGCTGGTAAAGGTTGTCGACTTACCGCCGTCAATCGGACAGCCGGGGCGCATAGAGTGGACAGCTGACAGTCGCGCCATTACTTACATCTTTAGATCCAATCTGTGGAGTCAGCCGATAGCTGGCGGACCGCCAAAGCAGTTGACGAACTTCAATGAATACCGCATCCAATCGTTCGCCTGGTCGCCTGACGGTAGACATTTGGCTTGCGCGCGAGGTTTTAGTACAAACGATGTTGTGCTTTTGAGTAATTTCAGATGATCGGATTTGCTCAAAACTGACGCATCATTTTCGGCCCCACGCGACAACCACTTCCAGTCGTATGCCAGCCTGCCTTCTTCTGCCCTTCTGATGTGCTGATTGTTGAGTTGTGCCGGTAATCTCCAGGGTGACTCTTCCAGGTTCGCTCCGCGAACGCCCTGCCCATCGCTAACACGTTCGCGTTTGAGAGCGCCCTTTGATCTGCACGCAAACGAAATTAACCTCCAGGATCCTTCTTCCGGGTGATGGGATTTCGACCTGATTCTCGCTATTGGTGGTGAATCCAGAGTGGTGCGGCCGGAGGAACCACGATGAGCACGATAACAGAATGCCTGGTCTTGAGCGGTGTGCAATTTCGGGCAACCAAGGCCGTGACGATGCTGGGCCTCGCACTCAGCTTAATGGGAGCGTCCGCGCGCTCCCAAAGTGCTTCCCAGCGCTCCGGCTCCGCCGCTTCGTACCTGGCTCGCGGCAAGGAGCAGCTGGCGAGAGGCAACGTGAATGAAGCCTTAGTGGACTTCGACACAGCTATCAAATTCGAGCCAGGCTTTGCTGCGGCTTACTACGAACGCGCAAGAGTCCTCGCTATTCGAGGAGACCAAGCGAACGCGATCGGTGACTTTACAAAGGCTGTCGAGATCAATCCTCGTTTCGTGATGGCATACGACGGACGCGGCATTGCATATCTGAGCAGAGGGCACAGGGATGAGGCGATTGCCGATTTCAACAGGGCGATCGAAATAGATCCGCGTTATGCTCCCGCATATGTCAATCGGGGCTCTGTCCGGCAACTGAAGGGACAGTTCTACGAGGCGATCGCCGATTTTGATAAGGCCATTAAGATCAATCGCCGCCTGGCCCAAGCCTATAACAACCGTGGCGCGGTGCGTATGGCGCTGAGAGATATGGACGGAGCCATTGTTGATTTTGATAGAGCGATTGTTATCAACCCGCGGCTTGTAGCCGCTTACAATGATCGCGGGATTGCAAGGCTGGAGAAAGGAAACATCGATCGAGCGATTTCCGACTTCAACAGCGCCATTGAGAAGGATCCAGGCTACCTCTGGGCTTACTTGAATCGTGGAATCGCTCTGGTACTTGAGGGCAAGACGAGCGAGGGAGAGAGGGATTTTGCAAAATGCAGGGAGTTGGATCCTGACTTCAAATTCCCAATCGATAAGCGTCTCGATGAGTTGAAGCATCGATTGTTGACAAAAGACTAGCACCACATCCACGACAACTCTGTGTCGCACAAAATGCAAGATCCAAAAATTAAACTGGTGGAATTGGCAAGACTAGACTTGCTTGCGAGATCGCACCATTTGATCAATAAGGTCGAATGGCAGCGGACTCTCGGAAGCGAACAGTGGCTTTGTCGGTCTTTTAAGGCTTGAGCTTGTCAGAAAATGCTGCAATTGTTGCGGCGCCAGGGAATAAACGGATGTGCTGTTTAAAGGCTGCAAAGCTACGAGCCTGCCAAGAGTCGGTATGCCGTAGCTAATCCTTTCCTCAGCTTCCGGCGCCGCCTTACCCACGACTCTGCGGATACTCTGCAGTCTGGCCTTCGCATCTTTACGAAATTGTCTGATTTATTCATCGATGGTGCTCACATCTGTTTTCATTTCATGTCTAATCAACAAAAGCACATAAGATCCGATGTGAGTCGGCGGATTGTGACGGCATTTGGACAGGTGTCCATATATCGTCGCACAAGCTTCACTGGGGGAGGGATGACGGCAGCGGGGAACAGGCTCAAATTCAAGCACATCGCGCAACTGCGACAACCGGAACCTATGGCCAGAAATTTGTACTGGTTTATCAGGTGGTCACGCGAGTCTGTAATTGAACCGGCTCGACGAGACCGCGACAAAGAGAATAAGGAGTGTGCAATGAAAAGCATTACAAATCGTATCGTTGTGTTCCTGGTGCTCGGTGTTATCACCACTGCCGTGGGGCTAGGTAAGACAATGAAGAGGGAAGTGACGTTTGCCGACCCGGTGACGGTCAATGGGACGTTGGTCAAGAGTGGCACTTACGAGGTGGCGTTCGATGATCAAACCAATCAACTGAGTTTCGTCAAAGGCCGCAAGGTGATAGCCACTGCGGAGGCACGTGTCGAGAAGTGGGACGAGAAGGTTCACTCGCTGTACGAAACTCGTTCCGATTCTAACGACGCGACCAAGCCGCCTGCCCTGATAAGCGTCTCACTAAAACATGGGCACCAGGCCACGATCGTGAACAGTGGTCAGTAACACAGAGGGGGCAGATCCAATAGGAATGGGCGTGCAAGCTCAAGCACTTCGGGTGGACTTGGAAATTGAGTTCGGCTCAAAATGCAAGTTCACCGCTTTTTTACCAGTGGAATAGTGCGATTTCAGCATTTTACGCACAGTTCTATAGAGGAAGGAAAGAACCTCCGTTGACATCTTCGTAAGCTTTAACCGTGCTCGGAAAGGCTGGTTCTGGTCATCGATCATTAAACTTCGCGCTTACCGGACTTCTAGGGAGAAACTTATGGCCCATCAAAAAAACGAGCTTTGTTTGTCTGAACGCCCTCATTGTAATTCTGGTTGGTCTTCTCGTACCTGCTAATGTCTTACCGGTTGAGAAACAGTCCAAGCGTTCGAGTCTCGTGAAGCGATATGCGGGCTTGCGTGAAGAGATTCTGGCCAAAGCTGAACGATGTCTGCTGGCTATACCATCGATTTTTGATCGCGCTTCTCCGGCCGTGGTTTACATCTTTACTACGTCCGTCAATCCATAGACAAAAGATCGAGTAGAGCACGCGGTTCGCTCAGGATTCATCTTCGACTCCTCAGGACTTATTCTGACCAATTCACATGTTGTGTTCTCCCGACAGTCACTGATCGTGCGACTGGAGGATGACACGGCTGTTCAAGCCGAGCTGATCGGGGCGGACCGGATATTTGATATAGCGGTACTGCGCATTCCCAAACAAGAGAACAAAGCGTTGCCGACATTGCCTCTGGGTGATTCCGATACGGTGCATGTCGGCGCAGAAGCAATTGCGATTGCTAATCCTTTGGGGCTTGATCAAAGTCTCACACGGTGGACAGTTTCGGCAATCAATAGAATCCTGCCGAATTCCTTTTCGTCGCTTCATGAGCCGTTGATCCAGATCGACACGCCCATCAATCTTGGGAATTCAGAAGGGCGACTCTTGAATCGCTGCGGAGAAGTTGTGGGCATTACGACGGCGATGTTGGCCGGTGCACAGAACATAGGATTTGCTATTCCGACTAACCTGGTCAAAGCCATCTTGCCTTCACTGATCTCGCACGGCCGCGTATTCGCCCATGGCTGGGGTTTGACGGACAGCCGATCGATAATGACCTGCAACGCCTGCTTCGAATTCCTTTGACTACGGGTCTCCTTGTCGAGGTGGTTGAGCCTGGAAGCCCGGCTGAAAAGGCTGGGCTGCGGGCGGAGGCGATGGCCCGCTTTTTGGTTGCGCCGAAGTGTCGCAGGACTGGCTCGACATCGACAAGTCCCGAGGTATTATGTTATGTGGGGATCAAATGTCAACGAAGTCAAGCCTGACTCCCCCCCGGTTCAGGCGCGGCCCTCCTGGGCGGAGGGCGTCGCAGGTCTGTGTAGTCCACTCTTAAGAGAGAGTCTTTTTGGTGAGGCTTTATCGGCGCCTGCCGTAGTTTTCTCGAATCACCGTGATGTACCGACATCCTGCTGATTTCTATCGACAGGTGAGCGCTACGCGGTCCGGAGCGGAACCAACCACCCTACATGAACAGGTGGGTGACTTGCCGTTCGACCCATCATAAAATCTCGTCGAACATTGCCCACGGTTGAGAGGCCTGACGTGCAAAACGAAAGCGACACCGGCGCGACCCCAGCGCGACCCATTAGAGTCGCCATAATCGAAGATCAGCACGAAGTACGCGAAGGACTTGCCGTCCTCATAAACGGCACGCCGGGTTTCAAATGCGCGCAGCTACCGCACGATGGAGGACGCTTTGCGCGTCCTTGAAAAGGAGCCGCCCGATGTTCTGCTCACGGATTTAGGCTTGCCGCTGATGAGCGGGACCGAAGGCATACGAATACTGAGCAGCACCCGGATCTGCCGATACTCGCCCTGACCGTCTATAACGATGAAGAGGACATATTCGACGCTCTTTGTGGGGGCGTCGGGCTATTTGCTGAAGAATACAACGCCTGCGCGTTTGTTGGACTCGATCAAAGAAGTTCTGAACGGAGGCGCGCCGATGTCCCCGGAAGTCGCGCGCAGAGTCATTCGATTGTTCAGGGAGATCAGCCCGCCCCCCCAAAGCCGATTATCAATTGACGCCGCAAGAGACCGAGCTGTTGAAGCTGATGGTCGAAGGGCACAACTACAAGGCGGCTGCCGCAAAGCTCGGTATCACGATCAACACCGTTTCGTTCCATGTCCGAAATATCTACTCGAAACTGCAAGTCCACTCCAAGTCCGAGGCGGTGGCGAAAGCGCTGCGCAACCGCCTGATATGAAATAACGGCCCCGCAAGTTCAGGTAGTTACATCTCGCCTCGAAATATATTAGACAGAACCCGTGAAAGTGTCCGATCAGATTAAGCGGTTCGGCTACTGCTCACCGGCGCCTGGACGAAACTCGATTGAGATCGCAACAAGGGCGCAAGGGAAACCGGAATCAACGATAGACCAACCGTAGCGAACGACTCATTGGCGGGTCGCGGCGGTCGCGCAGCTTCGCAAAAGCGGATGTCTCATGCCGCACTACACGACGAGAGGATGAGGAGTTTCAAAGACGGGTCTGCGAATCGAAATCACGAGCCGACATTTGCAAGGGGAAGAAACAATGAGAACTAAAAGATTTCTATGTTACGCGGCTTGTTTGGTCTTGCCGTTCCTGGCGGCGAGGGTTGAGGCGCAAACCACCGCCTTCACTTATCAAGGCAGGCTCACCGACGCGGGCAATCCAGCGAACGGCAATTACGATATGCAGTTCAAGCTCTTCGACACCCCGACCGTTGGCACCGGCACCCCGCAAGGTTCGACCGTCACCAACCCGACCGTGCAGGTGGCGGCTGGCGGCTTCACCGTACAACTCGATTTTGGCGCCACGGTCTTCAACGGCGCGGCGCGGTACTTAGAAATCGGCGTGCGCCCTTCGGGAAGCCCCAACCCCTACACCGTGCTCAACCCGCGCACGCAGATCACCTCGTCGCCTTACGCCATTCAGACGATCAACGCTCAGCAACTCGGCGGCATTCCTGCAAACCAATTCGTTCAAACCAATGATGCGCGCCTCTCGGATTCTCGGAACCCACTCCCGAACAGTCCGAACTATATTCAAAATACGACTTCGCCACAGGCTGCGAGCAATTTTAATGTCGCTGGCAGCGGCACTGTCGGTACGTTGAACGCAAATGGCGCTTTTACCATCGGAGGCGTTACAGCACCGGCCGTCGCTCCGGCGGGACAGGGGCGCCTTTACTTTGACTCTGGTACGAATAAGTTCAGGGTCTCGCAGAGCGGCGGCGCGTTTATCGATCTGATCGACAGTGGCGCCGTAAATGGTACCGGCACAGCCAACACGATTCCGGTGTGGAGCGCAGCCACTACGATCGGCAACTCGGCATTGACCCAGTTCGGTACGAACATCGGCATCGGTTCAGCGAGTCCCAACGGTCGCCTTGGAATCGCGAATTCACCGCCCTGGACGCTTCACTTCTGGGGCGGAGCGGTTGAAATGGAGAACGCGTCGGCGGTGGGCTGGCGCGGGAACAGTTCAGGCTACCGGTTCGGTCTCGGTCGAACCACTGACGGCTTCGTGATGTTTCGCACGGCCGTCGACATTGGCAACACGAGCGGCTCGCCGCCCTTGTATGATTTCAAGATAGACAACCAGGGCAATGTCGGGATTGGCAACACGACGTTGAACATGGCGCTTGACGCAAAGTTGACACTCGTAACTGCGGGTGGCTTTGGTCTGGAGAACACAAACGGAGTTACCACGCTCAGCACATATGTCGGGCAAAGCATTCCTACCAATACGCCGGCCGGCGGCTGGCTCGGCACGCGAACGAACCACCCACTCTACTTCTTCACCAATGGTAGCTCTCCCAAAGCGACGCTTAGCCCCAGCGGTAATTTTGGGATCGGGATAATCAATCCGTTTGCGCGCCTCGAGGTGGCTAGCCCGGGCAATTCTGCGGCCGATTACACCGCAAGATTCCAGAGCAGCTCCTCAGTCGCGGGCGCAGGTGGCATCGTGTTCGACCAAAACTCCACTTTCGGCTGGAAGATTCATACTGAAAATACAGCTTCTTCAAACGGCAGGCTGCACTTTGGGTATATAGATGTCACAACTGGAGCACCCCAACCAAGCACCCTGGTTTTGACCGGTTTCGGCAACGTCGGCATCGGCACCACCACACCAAACGCCAAGCTGAGCGTTGCCGGAGATGTCACACAGCCGAGCTCATTCGGCGGGCTTGCAAAGGCCATGATCTACGTGAATGGCATTAATGATTTAATTGTCCGCTGCTTTAACGGGACTACAGATGATTCGGTCGGAAATTGCGGCTTCAGCGTTAGTAGGGTTCCCGGTACATTTAGTGGACGCTATGTGATCAATTTTGGTTTCCCCGTCAATAATCGCTTTGTCATTGTCACGGGCAACGGCCTTCTTGCGATGGTATTTAACACCGGCAATTCGGATGAGCAGGAAGTGCAAACATTTGATCTTAGCGGCCAGTTTGGAGATTCGAATTTCACGATCGTCGTTTTCTGACGCAAATCGCGTTAAATCCGAAAGGTAGACATCTGCTAAGGAGACGACCATGAGATTACGAAATATCAAGCTTCATTGGCAAACCGCAATATTTTGGCGAGCGCTCAGGTTTGCGAGCGATAGGCTGTTTGATGGATGGAGCTTGGTTCAATGTGGCGGGGCTTAGAGAATCCGTTGGTGAAGATTCGCCCGAGCCGTCACTTGAAATCCCGAATCAACACCGCATCGCTTATTGAGCGGCCGCGTGTGAAGGCAAAATGTTTGCCATCGCGCGACCACTCGTAAGAGAACACTCCTTCTGCCGGCAAGCCTGTCAGCTTCTGCGGCGCGCCACCTTTGATCTCTTGCCGCCAGATGCCGTTTGCCAGGTCCCTATAACAGACCGCTTCGTCGTTAGTCGTCCAGCGTATTCCTTCGGGGAGTGTCGCAGAGCGCGGCACATCAAATAACTTAACGGGTGCGCCGTCTTCAATCTTCACCAGAGCGAGTTGCTCGGCGGCGCCGGCCTCGGCTCTGTAACCACAGGCGATGAGTTTGCCGCCGTGTGAGACGCGAGGGTAAGCAGATTCTTTGTCGGAGACGCGTATCGGCTCACCACCTTCAGGGGGCACGCGGAAGATGAAACTCTTGCCGGCCAGGAATCGTGAAAAGGGCCCTTAGGCGTCAAGAACATGACATATTAGCCAATATTTGACAATTATTGGCGGAAGATCTGCGCAAGAAGAATACGGTTTCTGGTTTTTGGTTCAGAGGTTAAAGGTTTGCGGGGTAATCCGTCTAATCGGCGTCATCTGTGGACAAATGAATGTCCCTGTGTTGCCGGAACAACTCATCCACAGATTACGAAGATTAGAGAGATTACCCCGCAAAGCTTTACTATTTTGGAAGTGGGTCAGAGGTTTACCAATTCGGTCGTTTGCGAATTGCGATGAAAATTGAAAGCGGGGGCAGGATTTTCCGTATTCACCCATTCCTGCACGCGCGGTGCCGTGGTCATTCGTAGACGACGATTCGTTCGGGGGGAGCTTGCTTATTGCAGACGTCTTATCACCATTCGGAAAGGCATGGCGCTGTAAGTTGTTAAGGAGGGGGAACCTCCCGACGACCAGTTGACAAGCGCGGACCACGGCGATACTTGCCCGTTTCGTAATACTTGATCGGGACTTAATTCCCAAGTGGTTGCGTCCGTGTGGTAAACCTTTAGATAAGCGGTTCCAGCCGCAATGAAGTACTGGTTCTCAAGCGGTGAATAAAGGAAGTGCAGGCGATAGTTGTTCGTCAGATCAAACACCGCTGCTCTCCTCACAAAATAGCGGCCCGGGATCAGATTGTTGTTCGCATCATAAGTGTCCGGATCTTTGCCGCATCCCGCATAATTATCATACTGGTAAGTACCATTGGAGTTCCGAACGACATTTGGTGTATCCATGGCGCCTCCGCAGAAATTTACAAAGGCAAGGTTATTCCAATCCGTAATGGGAACGCTCGCAATCCTGTCGATGTTGAAAAACTTCGATGTCGTAGACCACCCTGGATAGGTGGCTGTTTGAGGAACATCAACGTTCATAGAACGCGACGAGAAATTTAAGTTCAACGTGAAGTCATTCGAACAATTGTCGATTTGAAATTCGGCCGTTATCTGTTCGCCCCGTGTCTTCTGTGTTATGTACGGCACAGGGCTGCCATCCGAGTAGACCTGATCGGTTTTGATGTTGTAAGTACTTGTCAGCGTATCATCGGTGTATTTGTATACGCTGACACTAAGGTTCGTCACATCAGTGCCACAGGAAGAGGTTTTTTTTTGCGCTGACGCATCAGCGCACAGGCCGATACCGAGAATTATGTTCGCAAGAAACAAGCTGGTGTTCCGCATTGGTTTCTCTCCTTAGGCTGATTCGATTGCCCTACGTTTGGGCTTCACTGCCTAGAGCGAGAATTTCGGCAGAATCCCATCACAGGTCCGGCGATTTTCACAAAAAAGTCGAGCGTCACCCGATCTCAGCATTTTGTTAATGGCAGGCCGGAGGTTGATGTACAAAGCTTGAAGACAAAAACGCAGGCTTAGGGGTTTAAAGACTCTCCGAGTTGGGCTGGGCTAATAATTACCAGAGCAATCTCTCAGAATTGCAACTTCAGGGCTAGTTGAATAGAGCGTGGCCCGCCGATCTGGTAGAGCGGACTGAAACCTCCATCGCCGCAGCCAAGGTCACACCTGAGCATCTGCAATGACTGCCCAAACTGCGGATCGCCAAGTAGGTTCACCGCATCACCAAAATTGGGATGGTTTAGCGCATTGAACAAATCAGCTCTAAACTGCAAGTTTAGTCGGTCTCTCAAGGCGAACTTGCGTCGAAAGGAAAAGTCTAGCTGTGAGAGAGGAAATCCGTGCACGCTGTTGCGTCCTAAGGTTCCTTGCCGACCTCGCGGTGGCACGGCAAAGGCCGCCCTGTTAATCCGCCTTCCTCCTGCCACGGCCGAATCTTTGACGTAGAGAGGCACTCCCCCGATCAAGTCTGGCCGAGTCGCCGCTAACACCCCAAATAGCGGGTCGGTGTTGGCAATTAAATCCATGGGTGTGGCGGTCCGCGCTCTTAAGATGGTGTCCAATGACCAATCACGGAGCAACGAATCCCCGAATCTATTCATGTTTGGATTCGGAACGTCATAAGTAACAGTCGCGGAGAGGGCATGACGAACATCGAAATTTGATGATCCTCGATCAACCTTCGGATCTATCTTTGTGGCGGACACTGTCGCTGTCGATTCGGTAGAAGCAATATCGATTGAGTGTGACCAGGTGTAAGATGCCAGGGCTTGAAGGCCATGCGACAGCCGGCGCTGAAATTGGAGTTGCAGCGCGTGATAATCCGACGTCGCGGCATTTCTCTCAACTACAACCCTGCTGAAATTCGGATTTTGCAGAGAAGCCCCACTCAGCACCTCCGAGCGTAAGAGACGCCGCCCCAGAGCGGCCACATAGGAAGCAGTTATGGTTTGGTGAAAGCCTAGTGATCGCTCAAAAGCGACGTTCCACTGATAGGTCCGCGGCAGCTTGAAACCTGGTTCATACACAAGGAGATTGCCATACGGCGGGTTGATATTGAATGACGGAGGCGTCGCAATTGCGGGATCTATGGGAAATACATTCGGCAGAATTTTGGTGGCCGCATTAGGGTAAGAATTAGCCGCATACCCATTGCCGGTCGGGCCGCTTCCCAGATCGTAGAAAAGGCCAAACCCTCCTCTCAACACGGTCTCCTGGCCGGTAGCCTGGGAGAGCTGATAGGCTAACCCGACACGCGGTGCAAAGTTATCATACGTTGTTTTCCATAGAGGTGTGCCTCTAGGCGCTAAGATCATAGTTCGCGGATTGTTCAATCCCGTTACTGTCAGCGCATCATGCCCAGTAGTTTCTGAAGGCGCAGGATTGACTTCCCATCGCAAACCGTAACTGAGAGTCAGCCGAGGAGTAAGTTTCCAGGTATCCTGCGCGTAGCCAGAAAAGTTGTGGAACAAAAGAAATTGGCTTTGGTCAGCTTCAATGAAGACAAATGCAGGCGTGTCTGCAACCGCGCCAGCAACAGTAGGAAATAAAATGAATACGGTATAGTCTTGCTGGCCATGGATTGGAGAGAGCCGGCGATAATCCACGCCGAACTTCATTTGGTGAGTACCGGCTGCCGCGATAAAGTTGTCAACTAAATTGAATTGATGCTGCAGATTGACCGCGTTATCCCCACCGACGAGATACCCAAAGGAGGCTACCCTAATCATGCTTATCGCATTTTGTCGCGTCGCGAAGGGGGGAAATAGAAGCGAATCAGGGGGCGGTATTCCCCCGCCGAAAGTGTCCACAACGAACGATGTCCCAGACCGGTTTCGACTGTAATTGGCCCGGAGGTCATTACTGATTCTTGAATTAATTGCTTGTGTCAATCCGAGCGTGACGGTCTGAGCATTGAACGTTGATACACCGACATTGTTCAGGACGCCGGTTAATCCACGCAAACGAGATTCAGAAGGTGCATAGTTGTACCTGCCGAAGAGCGTTAACTTGCCGGTGAACGCATGATCCGCTCGTATACTGACCGCATCTAAGTCGGTCGGGTTGGAAAAGCTGGCCGAAACCTCTGCCAAGCCAGCGCCCAGATCGCGACCGGTCGGCAATGGGTATATGTCTAGCAGAGGCTTAGTCTCCGGCGTCGCCATTTGTCGCGCGCTCAAACTTGGGACTGATCTAATAGCGACCTGAGGCTGGCGCAGGCGAAGCCCTTCGTAGGAAAAGAAGAAGAACGTCTTACTCTTCACAATTGGTCCGCCCAGCACGCCCCCAAAATCGTTCTGCCTGAGAGCCGGCTTCTCCAGCCCCCTGCTATTCGCAAACCAATCATTGGCATCCAGGGCATCATTGCGGAAATACTCGAACAGCGTGCCGTGAAATTGATTGGTCCCTGAGCGCGTAACGACCGACACCTGACCGCCGGGCGTGCGGCCGAACTCAGCCGCATAGCTGGAGGTCTGAATGCGAAACTCTTGCAGCGCATCAATCGAGACGAGCGTGCTCGTCCCACCGCCCGGACCGTATGCGGGTATAGTGCCTCCCGCCGTCTGGCCGAGTGAAGAGCCATGAGCGGAAATGCCGAAGTTCGCTCCGACGCCGTCAACCGTGAAGTAGTTGGCATTGGCGCGCTGGCCGTTGACGCTGAATTGCCCAAGTTCACCGGGACTGGTTTTGGTCAAAACGACTCCCGGGGTGAGCTCAATAAGCGTTTGGAAACTCCTCCCGTTGAGAGGCAAATTCTCGACAAATTGACGATCAACGACCGTGCTGACCGTGCCCGATTCAGTTTGAACCATAGGCGCGCCTTCAACAGAGATTGCTTCATTGACTCCACCGACCTTTAACTGGATGTGGAGCGCACGTTGATCATTGACGTTCAACACGACTTTGTTGATCTCAACCGTAGCGAATCCCTGGTGCTGTGCCCTTACGTCATTCGCCCCGGAGGAAGCAGCGGTACGGTGAAGTGACCATCGGCATTTGAGCTGACCCGCCGTTGCAGGCCAGTTTCACTGTTTGTCAAAGTGATATTCACAGTTGAAACGGCGGCGCCATTTTCATCCAAAATCGTGCCAGTCAATAGAGCACTCGCCGTTTGGGCGGCTGCCGTCAGAGAAAGATGAACCAACACAAAAAGCACTGCGGCTTTGACAATGATTCTCATGATGTCTATCTACTCTATGGGGTGATGGGCCGACGAGAGTATAGCACTTCCCCGTCCGGGTCGAACAAGACTTCGCAATCCGCAGGCCGAGACGGATGTTTCATGGTGCCTTTTGTTTCCCTGTCCGCCAGTCGTTATAGCGAGAATTTGGTCTCATTCCCATCAGCCGCAGGTTTTTTTGCGATATTTGGATCTGAGTCACTCTTTTTCCTTTTGCCAAATACGAAAACAGCGGGAGCATCCTTTGGTAAAGCCAGCTGTATCTCGTCGCTACACAATTACGCCAGACCGCCTCGGTCTTTCTCTACAGGCGTCTTCATCAGGCTGAGGAGTGATTTAGGAATTCCCTCAGTAGAGCGAAATCCTGCTTGAGTAGGTTCGAGGCAGCTTCGAACAGTAGTCGCATCTTGCCTGGCGGTCCTGCGCCGCGCTTCTTAGGCGCGGAGTTACCTCTTTAACTCCTCTTGCATCTTACGTCGGATGGTAAACCCACAGGGCAGGCAAAGTCCTTAACGCGAGATTGATTAGTTATGGGCGAGTTCTTAACGCGGGATTAGTTCCTTTTGGCAGAATCTTCAAATCTCTGCCTCCTTCTTTATGCTTTGCGCAGTAAGGAACCGTCTAGAAGGCCCTCACGTAATTGACATTCCTAGAACCAGAGGATAAGGTTCGCAATCGTCTGGTTAAAGAAATAGAAATGTTGCAAGAAAGGCCGAAATCGAGAGCATCTTTGCTGCACACCCTTCCTTTCACGATGATTCCACTCTCACAAGGAGATTGATATGAAACCGGCGAAGTGGGCGATTCTTTTATTAATGAGCGTGCTCATTATTGCGTCTGTTGTCTACGGTCAGTCGGGAGTAAAGAAGCCGCGAGTCTTCGTCACCGACAGTAATTCCTGGGAGATTATGGGCGGCTTTACTGCTAACAGGAACTACGCACAAGGGGGCGTTGCAGGCGGCGCTCGGCCTCAGACTGCGGAGATAATAAAGACTCTAGGCGAACGATGTCCTGATTGCATCGTTACAATAAATAAGGATAGGGCTGATTACATCTTAATCCTCGAACACGAGGGCGGGAAGGGCGTGGTAAGAAAGGATAACAAATTCGCACTATTCAACAAGAATGGTGACGCAATTAAGAGCGGTTCCACCAGAAGCCTTGGCAATAGTGTCAAAGATGTCTGCAAAGCGCTGACGAATGACTGGAGGGAGAATCGCACTTCTCCAAGTAACACTATGGACAAAGAGACCGCTACGGGCGCGCCGGATAGTGATTCGTCCGTCTCCGCTCCCTCCGTAGTACCTGCGAATGGTCAGGCCGGTGATCGGTCTGTGGGAACAACGATGCAGAGCGCTTTCGACCAGATGGCAGCTAACGCTCATAACGCTGCCGAGCCCCAGCCACAGCGGAATACTGGAACTGACCAAAAGACTGAACAGACCAAGCAATCCACTACAAACGACCATAAAGCCTGGGCATCAACATCTGAACAACGACGCGAGACAAGCCGCAGAACTGGCCAGGAGACCACTGTAGAGCTGGGCAATGCGGATTCCTTCCTATTCGCAAGAATACTTACTGACCACTTCCTGCGGGCTGCAGCAGAGAGAAAGAACGACGCCGAAGGCTATTACAAGTTAAAGAAGTCCGGCAAATTATACGAAGTCCGCAATCACAGCAACGTCCGCATTATCAATTCAGCTAAAGACGCGGACGGCTTTGACATCTATGAGGTAACGATCTTAGCTACCGGGAAGACCGTTTGGATCGAGTCCAAGTTTATCAGATAGGTTCTTAAGGTGGATAAAGGTCCTCAATATGCGCCACAAGGTCCCAAGCGAGCTGCCCAACTTGTCAGACTCGCGAGCCTAGCAACGTATCAGATCGACTAAAGCCCGTCGTGTTCCTATGGTGACGCCGTGAGCTTCGTTGAGAAGCCAAACCGCATCGACTGCCTCGTATCTTGGTTTTGCTGACTGGTCTCGCTTTAGAATTGATTGTGCTACGCGCTTGAGCACACTCGTCGGCAATAGAATATTGACTCGCTCATTGAGGAACACAACTAGCCCATAGCCAAGGCTCAACTTAAACGTCTCTCTTGTAACACGAATCTGCCGGTTCGCTTTTTCGAATGCTCTTTCGACTGGCTGAGTTCTAGCCCGGTATATCTCTTCTCGTATTTCTCCTCCGTCCGGCAGCCGATCTAACACTTCGTCTATACTGCTGCTCTCGATATCTGAAAACTCTAGGCGGAGGCGATGGTTAGCTAAGATGCGCCCCACTTTCGGAGCCGTATCGGTTTCTAAGGATTTGACCTCCATTACTATTGCGCGGTCTTGCAGAAAATAATCCGCACGAAAGATTGCCGGATTGTCCCGCCGTTAGCGTCAGTGCATCAATACACTCCGATCCGTATTGCGCATCCAGGAAAGTCCGGAACCTTGAATCGAGTGATTTCAAATACACGGAGGACTTCAAAAACCAACCACACTGGCGAGTTTGATGTCAGGACACCATGATTAAATCAACAACTCCTAACATCGACTGTTTTTCGGTTGCTGTCAACTTTGGTGTCAAACCTACATTTGGATTAGTAATTGGTGGAGCCAAGGGGGATCGAACCCCTGACCTCATGACTGCCAGTCATGCGCTCTCCCAGCTGAGCTATGGCCCCCTCTCAAATTCAAGTATCGAATCTGTACCAAATACTAACAACGCCGTCTTGCTCAGTCAACTTAACAACCCTTGCAAACACCCAAACAACCTCTGATGTTGTGGCCTTAAAACGTGATTAGGACGCCGCCACCTCTGCCACCAAACTAGCTTTAGGTAAACTATCTCCTACCCTCGGTTATCCGATAGAAACTCAAACCCTAGAGCTGATTTGTTAACACTATTCGCTCAATCCCATGCGTCTCAGCAGCTCTCGGTATCGTGGGTCCGATCGAAGCGCAGAAAACCTTGGGTCGGCTTTTATGTGGCTCAACGCCGGCATTCGCTCGCCAAAAGCCTTCTCGATCCAAGCGAAGGCTGCTTCGAGCTCTCCCAGCGATATGTGAATCGTAGCCACAAACAACGACGTCAGCTGTCGTTGCTCCGACAACTCGTGCGCAAGCTCGGCAAACTTGTGCAGGAATCCATTCATTCCTGATTCAGCGAACGCACCGTTTAGTGCCGCAGCCATTTCCGATCCCCTCAGTCCCTCAGGGATCATCTTCAGATACTCCGACACCGCCTCGCTGTACTTCCCAAGCCGCTCCAACGATGCCGCGAGCATCTGATGGGTCAGTTGCAGGTTGGGATCAAGTTCAGTGCAACTCGCTAGCTGGTTCGCGGCTTCCTGATATTGTTCGGTCGCGAACAGGAGGTATCCCATCGATGCGTTTATCGGCAGCGACATAGGATCAAGCTGAAGCGCCAACTCCATCTCAACCATCGCCTCCTCAAACGCGCGCTGATCCATCAGAAACAGGCCGTAGCCCTGATGTGCGGCGGCCAGGTTGGGATTCAGCTCAATCGCGAGCTTGAATTCTCGCTCGGCCTGCGGCCAGTCCCAGTCGTGCAGGTGTGCGATGTTTGCCAACGTAAGATGCGCTTCCGGTAAAGCAGCGTCCAACTCTACCGCTCTCTTCGCACAAGCCTTTGACCGCAGCATCGCTCCGTGAGCCTCGGATGGGTCCGGGTTTAAGTAAGATAAAACCCCGTATGCGTCGCCGAGCCCCGAATACGCCAGCGCGAAGCCGGGATCTTTGCCGAGCGCCTGCTCAAAATAAGCTATCGCATCGCGCAATCCCTCCTCGGTGAACTTGCGCCAGTTATGACGTCCCTTCAAGTAGAGCTCATATGCTCCTGTGTTCTCCGGTTTCGGACTCGCCAGCCTCCTTTTCTCCCCGCTGGTGAGCTTCAGGCTCAGCTTCTCGCCGATGTCGTTTGATATCTCTTCCTGTAGGGTAACGATGCCTGACAGACTTCGCTTGTACTGCTCGCCCCAGAGTTGCGCGCCGTCGTTCACGTCAACCAATTCGGCTCCGATCAGAAATTGTTCACCGATCTGTCGCATTCGGCCGGTCATCACCGCGCGGACGTTCAGCTCAGCCCCAACTTGTCGAGGATCGAAATCGCGGCCCTTGTAGCGGAAGACTGTGCTCCTCGCCATCACCCGCAACTTTGGAATGCGTGAGAGCGTGTTGATAAGGCTCTCAGTAATTCCGTCACTTAGATATTCAATGTCGGCGTCCTCGCCCCCTTCAATCTCGAACGGTAACACCGCGATGGAATCAACCGCCTTGTGCCTGCGCGCACGATGAACCGAGTCCTTCCTGACTGTTCGTACGCGCGTTGTGCGCCCAACTGCGCGGTTGGCGCTGTCCGAGTCGGGCATCGGCTGGAGGATCGTGGTCTTGAGCCCGTGCGAGAGATTCCTCAAATCGACGATGAAGTCTCGTGCGGTCTGGTATCGCAGCGCTTTGTCCTTGCGGAGCGCCTTTGAGACTATCCACTGCATCTCTGGCGGTATCTCCGAGGAGTGTTGCGCGAGCAGCAGAGGCTCCTGGTTAAGGATTGCGACCAGGAGATCGCCGGTCGTGCCGCCCTCGAATGGCTGCTTGCCGGTGAGCATCTCGTAAAGCAGCACCCCCAAGCTGAACAGGTCGGTTCGGCCGTCAACTTCCTGCCCGCGAGCCTGCTCGGGCGACATGTATGCTACGGTTCCCAGAATTACTCCGGGCGATGTCGCCATGCCGAGAGGGGCGGTGCGATCGTCAGATTGACCCGGGGCCGAGTCCATCTTGGCAAGCCCGAAATCAAGGACCTTCACCATGCCGTGCGCGGAAACGATGACGTTTGAACTCTTGATATCGCGGTGTACGATTCCCAGCGAATGAGCTTCCTCCAAGGCTTCGGCCACTTGTATCGAGATGTCCACAGCCTCATTGATTTCCAACGGACCATGCGCGAGCCTGGTTGCTAGCAGTTCGCCCTCAACGTACTCCATCGCGATGAACATCGCGTTCTCCTGCTCTCCAATGTCGTAGATCGCCGCAACGTTTGGAGAACGAAGCGCGGATGCCGCGCGAGCCTCTCTCAGAAACCTATCACGCCGTTCGGGGTCGTACTGGTACGAAGCAGGCAACACCTTGAGCGCCACCTTGCGTTCCAGCCTCGTGTCCTCGGCCAAATAGACCTCACCCATTCCTCCGGCGCCCAGCTTCGACAGAATTCTGTAGTGCGAAATGCTATCCATGATCATGTGACCACCTATCGCCCTGGGAGCGCAGCCCTGGGAGCGCAGGCATCCTTGCCAGCCTCGTTTGCCTGATGAGTATTATCTCACCGGGAGCAGGCATCGATGCCTGCGGCGCCCAGGGATGCCCGCGCTCCAGAGCCGTTCATAGTGCCTCCGCGGGAGCGGGCTGCTCGCCGTCCACGGCCGTTATTACCTCTTGCTTTTCCCATTTGATCAGCTTCAGGTCGAGCACGGCCTTCAGATCTACCTTGCCCTTGCCCAGCGGGCAATAGCCGCCGTAATACTCCCCGCCGTCGAAGTCTTTCAGGTGGAGATGCTCGACCAGTTGCAGGAAATCGCGTACGATCGGGACGGGGTCGGCGCCGCCTTTGGCGAGCTGGCCCACGTCGAAGCCGGCGCGCACATATTTCGTATCCACCGCGTCCATGATGGCGTAGACTTCATCGCGTTTTTCCACCATGGTGCCGGTGTGCTGGTGCAGCCCGGCCTGCAGGCCCGTGTCCGCCATGGCCTTTCCCGCTCCGGAGACCCATTGG
>CAZOOE010000009.1:0-2274 GCA_964581275.1 uncultured Clostridia bacterium | reverse complement strand
AAGCAAGAGCGCAATAAATGTCGCGGCAGTGAGACCGCCGATCTGAGCGTAGCACATCGGTTCCCACAAGGCCCCGCCGTGCAGCGCGAGCGGGAACAACGCAATGACCGTAGCCCCAACGGTGATCAATACCGGCCTCAGCCGGACCAGATCCGTTTCGATGCCCTCGGCATCCGCCGCCGGAGTTACTGAAAACGCCGTCAAGACGTCACGGCCGAGCAATTGGTTGAGCTGTTGCTTCTGCTGGCTTGATCGTGGAGCGTCATCGTGTCGTATTCAGCCTTCGCCAGCCGCGATTTCACATCGAGGCTCTCGGTCTTGAGCACGACCTGTTGCGCCAGATAGTTGCCCGTCAGTCGATCCACTTCTGAACTTCTGCGCGAAGAAACGAACAAGCAGGGGGATGTCTTCGACCCGCTCTCTGAGTGGCGGAATAGTAAGCGGAGATAGCATAAAGAAGATGCTGCAGGTCGAGATGGGCGACGACCGCATTGTTCACTTCGAGCAATAAGCGCAGGCGGTCTCGTTCGTGGGTTAGTAGCCGAACTTGCTCGCTCATAGCGTGCGTCCACTCCCACCCCTCTGGCTCTCCCGGAGAGGTTCGTCGATTATAGCTCAGCCACTGGAGCTTGGGCACACTGGGTTCTGGAATTGAGAACGGATAGATCGAGCAGGCGTGTCTTTTGCGGATCTCGTCTGGCCGACAGCTCCATTGGAAAGCCTATTTCGCGCCAAAGACGCAAAAGCCCGCGAAGACGCAAAGTATCCAGCTAAATCGAGGATGTTTATAGGTAACGCGTCTTCAATATCTCGATGTGGTGACGTTCGTGACCAGCCACTATGAAAGCCAACCCGCGAACCGACACTTCGTTGTTATTGGCGGAGCCTCGTCGATTCCAGGCGCTCTCGTCCAGGCTGGCGAACAGAGAAATCGTGGAGCGCCGCACGTGCTCGTATTCGCTTGCAAGATCACTCAGGGTTCGCGCGTCGAAGTCCGCGCCTCGAACGAAATCGTCTTGCTCGAATCCGGAGAGTGGGGTCGTGTCCCCCCGGCCAAAACGCAGCGCTCGGTATGTAAAGACTCGCTCGCCGTCTATAACGTGGCCGATCAGCTCCTTGATGCTCCATTTGCCTTCCGCGTAGCGATAGGTTCCGCGAGCTTCGGGAATGCTGTGGATCAGAGCGAGAGTTTCCTCGAGTTGCCGGCCCAGAGTTCCAACTATATCGCCGTCGGGCACACGTGCAATGTACGTCTCATAGGATTCGGCATACTCGGACTTTTCCGGTCTCGCAATAGCTGCTGTCGACATGGTTTGATCGCCTTTCTAGTTTGTAGTGCCGCCATTCAGGTTCGTATTACCGCCTTCAAGCGGAAGTTTGTATTCGCGTGTGGGCCGGCTACGAACTTCCGCCCGAAGGCGGTACTAGGAACTCTTCCGCCGTGGACGCGTACTCCCAACTCGGTCAGCTGCTCGGCTGAGTAGCGCGCTCCTTCTTGTACGGCTGACCCAAATACTTATCAACCGCCTGCTGCGCGCCGTTGTAGTTACCGCCGCTCTCCTTGGCCTTATTGTATTCGGCAACCGCGCGGTCGCGATTGTCTTCAGCGTCCCACGCATTTCCGCGTTTGATGTAAGACCACACTTCGAGCCACGACGGCTCGAGATCGCCGTTTACGGTTTCGGTAAACGCGTCGCGCGCCTTCTGCCAGTTGCGCTGCTCCATGTAGAGCAGCCCGATGTTGTACCACGCCCACGACGAGCGCGGGTTGCGCTTCAGGGCGGATCGGAACTGTTCCTCCGCCTCGGCGTACTCCTCGCGCTGGAAGTGCTGAATACCTCGACGCACCACCACCGAGACGCGGATCGCATCACTTATGCGCAAGTAGCGATTCTCCGGATCGACGACTACCTCGAGCGGCTTGCCGTCGCTGGAGAGATCGAAGTCGATGGATGTTCCCCGCATGTCCAGCGTAGTCTTTGCCTCGCGCCCGCCCTCAGATTCCAAAGCGACACCGACAGGCCCTTTGAACGAATCCATGTTCTGGCGTACGGTGCCGCGCACTTTGAACTTGCCCTCTTTTGTGCGGATGATCGAGTATTCTACTTTGAACTCGGGCACCCCAGTCGAGTCAATCCACATTCCGAAGAATCCGCGCAGCTTCTGGCCCGATTGCTTGTCCGCCAGCGTCTCGAAGTCATCAATGCCGGAGTTTTGTCCCTTGTAAGTCGAATAATAAGTCTTAAGCAGGCTGAAGAACTTGTCATCCCCGAT
>CAZOOE010000008.1:1145-35031 GCA_964581275.1 uncultured Clostridia bacterium | reverse complement strand
CGCTCCTAAAGGATCCGGTGATAATGCGTAGCGGTTCTTCAGCTAGCCGCGCAGAGAACAGACTATTGCCCACCGCCCAGCATTTGCTTGATGGCTGCGTCAAACGCTGGAAAGGGCAGCGCACCGCTGATGCGCACTCCTTCCAGAACGCCGTTCGCGGTCCTGCCAACTAGGAACGTCGGAGTGCCGGTGACCCGGAGTCGCACGGCTTCGGCAAGATCCGCCTGCACTTCGGCTTTATGCTTTTCGGTGTCGAGGCACGAGGCGAAGCTGCTTGGGTCCACGGAGAGTGTCTGCGCGTACTTCGCGATCGCGTCGCGGCTTAGATCGGTTGAGTTGGCGAACAGCGCCTCTCGCATCTCCCAGAACTTTCCCTGGTCGCCGGCGCACCGCGCAGCTTCGGCGGCACGCAGCGAGTTAGGATGAAACTCGAGCGGAAGGTCTCTCGTCAAAAAGCGAACCTTGCCGGTGTCGATGTAGTTCCTCTTGATATCCGCAAAGGTGCTCTGGTCGAAGCGCCGGCAGTAAGGGCACTGATAGTCCGTGAATTCGATTATGGTGACCGGCGCCTCTTCTTTACCCTGCGAATGCCACTGCTTCGCTTCGGCCAGGTTCACAATGATCTTCTCCGGTCCCGACGCAGGGCGAGAAGGCTGAATCAGCGCGAGTCGCTGGTTCTGTCTGTCCAGCAACAGGTGAATCTGGCGGAGCTCGTTGAGAATCGCATCGGCCTGCTCGCGGCTGATCGGGACGCTTGCGTAGGTTCGCGAGTCAGCAGATGACGGGCTCTCGGCTGACCGGTTCTGCGCGCGGGTCGCGGCAGCACCGGATAGCAGAAAGATCAAGAGTGTCGCTATGGTACTGAATTGTTTCATGATTTTCCTCCTGGCTATCTACACTGTTCCAGGCGATGTCAAATCGCGGTGATATTTGTGGATCGAATGGCGCAACGGAGATCGCGATCACAGCTATCAAAGTATTCGGCTCATAACTTTCTGCTGCCTCTACATTCTTCAGGTTGAGACTCAAGCGTTGTCACTACTTTGATCTTGTCTTCCCCGAAGAACGCCTGGCCATTTTTCAACCATCCCGTGAGCCTGCCCACAGTGGCGTTGGGATGCAGAGCGGTCGCCGCAGCGTCGAAAACCGCAACCAAATCGTCGATACCGTCGGCGTTAACATCGAGAACCGAGACGCTGAGGGCTTTGGCGGCCTGGAAGGACAGGGAAATGGTGTCAACTTGATGCACATCAAAGTTGGGAGATCCGAGCATTGTGACAGTTAACGCAGCGGATTGCTCAGCAACGACTGCCTTCACCGGCAGAGCACACCCGGGGCTCACGCTGATCGAGACTGGGCGAGGTGGATGTAGTGTATGATGCTCGCGCGCCCAGTCGAGACTGTCCTCAATGATGACTCCCGCAGGCAAGGCTTGATGCGTTCGGAGCCGAGGTGAACGAGGAGATTCTGGGTTTGCGCTGTCATTCTGGAACGCCTGTGTGCACTGAAACTTCAGATTCAAGTTTACGAATCTTCCATCGATCTGTGTCCAGTCGGGGGTTGTATCCATCTGCTCCGCGTTGTAGCCGTCATTGTTAAGATCGGGGCACGCATTGTCGCAGAGCATCATCGGTGGGCATACGGCGCAAACACCGGTGAGATCGGTGATGAAACCGTCGTCATTCCAGTCGATCGGGTTCCCGTTGCTCGCGCCTGGTAACGTCCCAACAAAGTTCCCGCTCGGATCGCGGGCGAAATACCAGACAATATCCTCGACGTTGCCTGCGCCGCCCACACCCCGAGCTTCGTTCAATGCATTCTCTTTGATATTGATGAGATTGTCTTCGCCGAAGTCGGGCCTATAGCATACGTTGCCACCGAGATCCTGCAGATCATCGGTGCAGAAGCAGGAGTTGGGAGTCGCACATCGTCCGCTTGTGATCCTGGGCGGACCGCAATCCGCGTCGGTGACACAGTAATTGTAAGTCACCGAGCCCGGCTCCGTTGCGGGAATGAGACCACCAGCTTCGTAGAGATAGTTCATCACGCTGATGTAATTCGGCTTGTAGTTGATATCGTTAAGGTGACAGATATCTCCGCCGCGCGATGCGAGGTCGGCCAGGCTGCCATGCACCAATCCCAGATTGTGACCGAGCTCGTGCATCATCGCCGCCGTCCAGAACTCGATAGAAATCGGCAGCGACGAATCGGCGAAGAATCCAAAGGAAATAAGAGCATCGTTACCGGGCAGGTCGGCAAACCCTGTTCCACCAGCGATGACTTTGGCGCCGCACGGTGGATATCCAGGACAGTGCTGGACCAACGATGCGTCGTTTGGCGTCATTGCGTCGTGCGCGAACACCATGTAGTGATACGCCGGCTTAAGGTTCCCAAAGTACAACTCATGAAGCTGCTGCATCGTGATGAAGTCGGTCCCCGCGCAGTCCGGTTTCGCGTTTGGATCCAGCGTCGTCACCTTGCGCTCAGGTATGCCCGCGGCAGGGGACACCACGTGCAACGCAATGCCGTGCGCCGCGAACATCGCCTTCATCTGCTCGAAAGCCTTAGGTGGCGGCTGGTGGCTATGGGTTGGCGCGATCATGTAATCGTACTTGAGATAAATGTCGGGCTTGTTCGGATCGGCTCCAGGCAGCAGCACATCATGCGCGGAGTCGATCTCTCCGTCGTTGTCGAAATCAATTCCTTCGGCGATCTCCCAGGCGTCGTTCAATCCGTCGCCGTCTGCATCCGCACAACCTGATGAGCAAGCGGGCAGGGGGCCTCCACAAGTCGCGCCAATTCCCGTAAGGGTCACATACTGAGAATTCTTCTTCTCTGAGATCTCAAGTCTCGCATTGCGTGTGCCCGCTCTCCATGGCAGAGCAGGAGTGAATGTGAGATTGATGGCGATGCTGTTGCCGGGAGCGACGATGACCGGCAGGCTGAAGCTGTATGTCGGAATGAAATCATGGCGGTCGCGGCCCGATACCGAAATGTCAGTGATGACGAGCGGGCCAGCGCCTGAGTTGGTTACTGTTTCTACGATCCGCGAACCAGTCGTCCCCACAAGTTGGTAACCGAAGTTGATACTCGCGAGTGATAGCGTCACCCCAGAAGCGGTCGTCGTCGTAGATGCTTGTTGTTGTCTGCGAGCAGGATTCTTGGACTCTGTCCGAGCGACCGGCGCCCCGCTGACGGCGCTATTACCCGAGGTGCCTTGCGCAGGAGATACACGCAAGTCCGCCGCTGCGCTCTGTGCTAAGAGACGGAACGTCAGCAGCAAAGACAGAACAAGCTTTCGCGACCTGTGATTTTGCTTAGCTCTTCCCATGCTGAACCCTCACCCATACTTCCCCGAATCGCAGCAGGAACTACGGCTTAATGCTGATCCGGGCTTCGCCGACGAATGCCTGACTATTCTTGAGCCAACCGGTTAGTCGAGCAGTCTTGGCTTGCGCACTAAGTCGGACGCCGGCCTGGTCGAATACGATCAGCAGATCGAGCTTGCCATCGCCATTTAGATCGGTTAACTCAGTGCGCACAGGAGACGAGCCGTGAAAGCGCAAACTGGTTGGCTCGATGCCTCGGACATCAAGATTAGAAGAACCCAGAAGCGCAACCGAAAGCTCTCCTCGACGACCCGGAGCGATCGTCTTGTCTTCGCGCCCCGGCGTGATCTCGATGTTGACTGGCCTCGTTGGATAGAGTACGTGAGCCTCTTTCGCCATCTGAGCGGTCAACTCATTCGAGGAGAGGCTCTCGAGCGGCGCCACCCCCAGGCCATCGGCAAAGAACGAAGTGCACTGAAATGTGTAGCGAAAGATGCTCTGCCCCTGCGCCGGTCCCCAATCCACGTGACCGCGATGCTGCTCGGCCGGCGCGAGGCACACCCCGCCAAAATTAGCTTCGGGATTCAAGTCGGCCACTGCTGCCGAGTTGTCCCCAGCGATGCCGCTACCGTCCCAGTCTACTCTGGCATTCGTAGGCCACTGATGTCCGGCGCACTTGCTGTCAGTGAAGGAGAACAGGTCGCTGTTGCCGGAAGTGAGACCAAACGGGACGCTTTCGTCAAGGCCGAGCTCATTCAACACACCATCTACACCATCGCTTATAGGCACGGTCGGTAGTAATTGAGTTGAATAGTCCAATCGGGTGTCCACGGGAATGAACTCGCCGGGAGCGCTGGCGCTCTGGATTCCATCAGTTTGATAGAGGTAGTTCATCACGCTCAAATAATTCGGTTTGTATCTGGGTTGATCCTCGCACGTAGGCGGTAGGCACGAGGCCGGGTCGTGCGTCGCACTCACTCCTCCTCCATGCCGCAGGCCGAGATTGTGTCCGAGTTCATGCATGAACGTCCCGCCAAGGATAAGCTGACCGAAAGTCATACCTCCTGGCGGCGCAGGGGTAAGAAATGCTTCGAAGTCGTTGATAAGGCTTCCCAGCGAAACCATGAAACCGTTGCCGTTGATTGCTGCGTAACCGCTACTCCCAACCGCTGCAGTACCTGAAGGACAGCTACCCATATGCGCATCATCGGCGCAGTGTTCAAAGGTGTCGCACTGGCTGTAATGGCTGAAGATCGTGTGGTGGTAGGCGAACCTCTTCTTGGGATCGAAATACTTTGCCTTAAGGTCGAAGTAGCTCTCTGCGTATTCGCCAACACCTCCAGTACCCGACGCGACGCTGCCGCCTTCGCAACCATCGGTCATCTGATTGAGCGTCCGGAATGTGAGGACATGCGAATGCGGGACTGCTTGCCCGCGAACCACGTGCAGGTTGAAACCGCGCGCGGCAAAACGGTTCGCCACCGCATTAATTGCTTCCGGTGTTAACAGTTCCGGATCATGGGTATGCTGACACACGTTGGCGATACATTGATCGAAGGCGTGCGAATCGCCTCCATTGCCCGGAATCGCTAACGCCTGGCAGTCAGCGTTCGTGTTGCAGTTCTGAACGCAACTGTGGGGCGACGAACTGCTGGCGATCTTTGGGCCTGTGCAAGTAGCGGTACCGAAGGCACTGTTGCCGAATTGGGGGCAATCGAGATCACCGGCGCACGGGAAGTCGAGCCCTCCATAGTCCATCCAGTCGTAGTAAACGTAAATGTCGGGCTTGTTCGGATCGGCGCCGGTCAGCAGCACATCATGCGCGGAGTCGATCTTTCCGTCGTTGTCGAAATCAATTCCGCCTGCGATCTCCCACGCATCATTCAACCCGTCACCGTCCGCGTCAGCGCAACCAGACGAGCAAGCAGGAAGGGGACCTCCACAGGTCGCGCCAATTCCCGTAAGGGTCACATACTGAGAATTCTTCTTCTCTGAGATCTCAAGTCTCGCATTGCGTGCGCCCGCCCTCCACGGCAAAGCTGGCGCGAAAGATAGATCGATGTTGATGCTGTTGCCTGGGGCGACAGTGACCGGCAAGCTGAAGGTGTATGTCGGAATGAAGTCATGACGGTCGCGGCCCGAGACCGAAATATCCGTGATGACGAGCGACGCAGTGCCTGAGTTGGTTACTGTTTCTACAATCTGCGAGCCGGTCGCGCCAACAAGTTGGTAACCGAAGTTGATACTCGCGAGTGACAAGATCACGCTCGACGTGGTGACGGTTGTTGCTTCCGAACGTGGTTGTTTGGTCTTCGCTAAGATCGCCCGGTCTTTGCTGGTGGCTGTCCGCTGAGTGGAGTGCGAGGACGGCACTCTCTGTTTTTCCCTGGCGGCCACAGGGATTACCACTGACAGCAAAACCATTTCGTTAACGAAAGGCTTAAGTATGTGGTTGATTTGCTTCATCTCTAACTCTCAGACGAAATCTCACTGTTGGCTTTGTTCAGACTGGAAGCGAGTTGACGCAGACCAGCATCATGCTTTGAGGCATCTCGGTGTAGTGTACCCGCTCGCCTTCGATCAGCCTGTAGATAGCTCGTGCGCTAGTGTTGCCTATGACTGCCGCTTGATCTGGAGTGACCATCGTTACGTGCGCTCTGCACGTCGGGCACCAGGCTGTCAGGGCCGCGGTCCGCGCGCGCATGACAAAGACTCGATCTGTCTCGATCGTGATTTCTGTTCTTCGCTTCACCCTGAGTACTCGCTCGCGCAGCTACCGCCCCGCGAGTGCGAAAAGATAAGGCTTCAAACTCCTGCACCAGCAGACCCTCGTTTGCCGCTGTTCGGCCGATTGTATTGCGCCTCAATAAACCTGGCATTACAATGACCGCGGCACGTGGGCTTCCCGACCAGAAGCGCCGACAGCAGCGTCTGACCTAGCCGCAGACAATACTCCCCGAACGGTTTGGAAGTCCTCACAAAAGCCTGAAACATTTCTGAAAGATTTCTGGAGTCACGCGATGAGCAGGCCTGTCAGTCGCTTATACGAATTCGGCCAGTTTCGCCTCGATACTCAAGAGCGGTTGCTGCTCCGCGACGGGGTGGCTGTCCCGCTGACATTGAAGGCATTCGACACGCTGTTGGTGCTTGTGGAAAACAGCGGGCACACGCTTGAAAAGGACCAACTGCTGAAGCAGGTCTGGCCTGATACGTTTGTGGAGGAGAACACCCTCACCAGCAATATCTCGACACTGAGGAAAGCGCTGGGCGAAGCATCCGACGGGCTAAGATTCATAGAAACCGTTCCGAGGCGAGGGTATCGATTTATCGCTGATGTGCGCGAGGTCGTCAATGGCCGCTCCGAGGTGGTAGTCGAAGAGCATTCGAGATCGCGCGTCATCATCGAAGAGGATGAAGCAGCAAATGGCGCAAGCAGGCTCATTGGATTCGAACCATCAACCCAAAGCGAGCTGCTGCTATCTAGCCTGCGAGCGAAGGGGATTCCAAGTCGGACAACCAGCAAAGTAGTGTTGGCTGGCGCGCTAGCGCTGACTGGTCTGGCGTGTGCTGCTACTTTTCTTTGGCTATCGAGCAAGGCGAATGCGCCCGTGCCTAGCGCGGCGATCAAATCAACAGCCTTGCCGCCATTCTCATTCGAGAATTATTCTTGGGAGAAACTATCGTCCAATGATAGTAGAGGCCAGATTTCGCCTGATGGGCACTTTCTTATTTATCTGACGAATGCGGATGGTATATGGTTATTGCGGCAAAGGCGGTTGGCCAGTCTCGATTCAGTAACAATTCTGCCTAACATTAAATCGAGTCTATGGGGTGCGGCGCTGACGCACGACAGCAGCTTCCTCTACTACATTCTGGCGGACGAGAATCGCGATACGGGAACTCTCTATAAGGTTTCGGTCCTAGGTGGCCCGCCACGCAAGGTTCTGGAGCGTATTAATGGTGGTCCGTCGCTGTCGCCCGACGACCAGCGTGTGGCTTTTATGCGCGCGAACGTCAAGCCTGGAGTTGCAGCCTTGATCACAGCGAATACCAGTGATGGCGGTGACGAGCGAGTTTTGGAGGTAGAAGACGATATTAGATCAGGAGTTTACAACGCCATCTGGTTTCCCGACGGATTGCGTCTTCTTTGTATGAAGGTCGATCACAGAGCGGATGGCGCATACTGGTACCTTGCCGAAATCCCAGCCAGCGGCGGGTCATGGACCCAGATCACACAGCCGCAGAAGCAACACTTTTGGTGGGACGCCTGGCTTCCGGACGGCAGTGGGGTCTTGTTGATTGCCAGCGATCCGGTATCGGGTCAAAAACAGCTTTACCTGATTTCGTATCCCGACGGATCAATGCATCGCCTCACCAACGATCTCAATTCCTATATGGAAATCAGCGTCAGCGCCGACGGAAGCAAATTAGTAACCAACCAAGTCGCGCGCCAGAATGGAGTGTGGGTGGCCTCGACAAACGACGTCACGCGCGCTGCCAGTATCGGCCGTTGTTGTGTCGACCGAGTGGCCTGGACGCCCGACGGCCGCCTCGTCTACGACGTCTTGGAGCGTGGCAAGTGGCATCTGTGGGCCATGGATGCAGATGGCGCCAATCAACAGCAACTATCTCCGGACGATGCTATGGACTCGTCACCGTCAGTATCTCGCGATGGTCGATACATAGTTTTTCTGTCAAGCCGAAGCGGTAGTAGACAGATTTGGCGGACGGATAGTGATGGACGGAATCCACGACAATTAACGACCGGTGGCGCTGAGCTCTCGTTGCCCCGCATTGCGCCAGACGGCCAGATGGTCTATTTCAGTCAGTACAGGACAGGCGCGTGGGTGGTGGCGCGTGTGTCGATTGACGGTGGAGAGCCTGAACTGGTGGCAAAAGATGCAGCGGACCTTTGGGACATTTCGCCCGACGGCAAAAGGCTGGCCTATTCTTTCTTCGATGGGAACATAGGCCGGTGGCGCGTAGCGGTGCGGTCGATCGAAGGCGATGGGTTAATAACAACCTTCGAATTCGCGCCGAGCGATGTTCTCGTCTGGACCGCGGATGGTACCGGTCTTATCTACAAAGATGGAGACGAGCCAGAGCCGAGGACGACACTATGGCGGCAATCCCTTACCGGCGCGAAGCCGCAACATTTTCTCTCATCGACTCCTGATACGATCTACTGGGCCAACTGGTCGACTGACGGCGAACATATCGCTTTGATACGCGGCAAGCTAGTGACTAGTATCGTTATGCTGATGCGGTCCGCCCCGCGGTGATGGTGTAGCACAAGCGCGGAGGAGCATCTCCCCTGAACTAATCGAGGCAGCCAGCTGAGGCTGCCCCGAAGTGTTTTAATAACTTGGCTCCTGAGGTAGGATTCGAACCTACAACCCTCCGGTTAACAGCCGCCCTGGAGGCAGTGAAGTTTGATGACAACTAGCGGCAAACAATTCCATCTATTACGAGCCGCAGCCAACGGTGAGTGCATCGAGTGACAGGGATTTTCATCGATTCACATTCAGTCCGGTCACATATAGGTCACACACAGAACTCGATCGGCCACAACCCGGAAGCGAGACTACTTAGAATTCTTCATGCTCGACTCTTAGTACGCATGGACGATATCGAGGACCGCTTAGATGAACTATTCTGATTTCTCAATCCTGTTCGCCAGTTCTTCGATGTCACGCTCCGTGATAGATTGGGCGTCAGTAAAGCGCCACTTGACAGCGTATATGTCCATTTCATTCCCCTCAGCCGCCCATCGGGTCGCAAAGTATCTCTTCTCTAGATCGGTAAGGGGACGCCGCAATACGTCTCTTGGTTTCCTGCATGAAATTGTAGAAGCTACGAAATCGCAAGAGTACTCTATCAAGTACTTCGTTACCGACTCCATTACATCCAGCATAGAACGCTCTCTACCTGCTTCATTAACTACAGGTTCCCTGAGCCGATTGCTGGTGAGATCCCACGTAAACGCGATTCGAATATAGGGAAAACGATGCGTTACATCGTCTCGCCATTGGAAGATTTGTCCAATCCACGCATCTTTCTTGCTTCTGATGAGCTCTATGAGGCGATCAATCTTCCACTCGCTTAGGTCGAATTCCTTCATGATCTTTTTGTTCTTCTTCTTTGCTTCAAGATGGGTAACAAGCTTTTCGCCTTTGTTTCCATATTTCGACTTCGGGAATTCCTTTCGAGTGCTTCCAAGAAGTGGAAAGAAGAGCTGAACCAACATCTCGAGGGATGACTTAACCTGATGACACCAAGCTTCAAAATGGAAAGCCATTTCGAGTTCGCAATCGATTAGTCCCGCCTTCAGCAAGTCGAGCATGTTGGCGTCAGCGAGCAACTCTTCGCTCTTTTCAGTCTGAAGTCGTTTGTAAGTTTGGCAATGATATCTGACTGCTCCAAGTTTGTACGCTAAATGATTTGAGAGCGTTGTTATTTCATTCCATTGGTTCTCCGATATACCGGGGATCTCCTGGACAAGGAGTAGTATTTGACCGAATACGGCTCCGAGGATATCGGGATCATGGCTTGTCGATACCGTCGCACCTCTTTCGCGTAGTTGTTCTTCGAGTTGTTCGTAGTTAATTGTTGGTCGCATTGGTTTCAGACCTTTCAGCACCCCGCTTGAGCTCCAGAACTCGTTACGTATTCGTCGATTAGTCTAGCATATGCCTGCATACTGCTAGCCGTAACGATGATTCTCATCTTCGTTTCAGTTCCTGATGCTGATGGGCTACATAATGTTTTGACTAGCAGCACGGTTCAATCAGAACGGCTAACGGCCCGCTTGAGTGGTAGAACCGCTCAATCGCGTGGTATAAACACGCATCGTGAACACGCTTGCCGATCTACTTTCATCACGCGTCAAGGCGGAAGTCTTCCGTCTGTTGTTTGGCGGCGTTGCTACAGAGCTGCATGTGCGAGAGATCGAACGCCGGTCGGGGCTCGCCGACGCAACGGTTCGCCAGGAACTTAGGCGCCTGACGCGGCTTGGAGTTGTTGAGCCGCGCCGAGACGGGAATCGAACCTACTACCATGCGAATAGCGCACACCCCCTCTATTCCGACATTCGTAATATGGTGCTCAAGACTAGCGGGCTGGTGGACCTTTTTCGTGAAGCGCTGATGCATCCAGGAATTCGCATCGCTTTCGTGTTCGGCTCGATGGCCAGCGGCAATGGCAAGGCCGGTAGCGATGTCGATCTAATGCTGATTGGCAGGATCAGTCTACGGCAGGTTGGGAAACTACTGTCTGGAGTCGCTACGAAACTGGGTCGCGAGATCAACCCCCATGTTCTCAGTCCCGAGGAATACTTGAAACGAAGGAAAGCTCGCGAGCATTTCATCACAACGGTACTCAGTGAGCCACGCTTGTTTGTAATCGGAACCGAAGATGACCTCAAACGCTAAAATGACTGGTATTGGCCCGATGTCATCCGACCTCACATTCCTGACGAATGAACCTGGTAAGTCGCTCTTGGACCGTTTCGAGGCGTTGCTGGGTGATAACACGCGTTACCTTGATTGTCTCGTTGGTTACTTCTTGATCAGTGGTTTCTATAAGCTCTATCCGGCACTCGAAGAAACCGAGAAGATCAGGATTCTCATAGGCCTTAAGACCGATTACACAGTCTATCAATCGCTTGAGCGAGCTAAGGAACAGCAGCAACTTTTGTTGAGATCTCACGCTGAAACCAAGGAACAGATTCCTGCCGACGTTCTTCAGGAGCTGGAGCATGCTGAAGACACGGCGGATGTGGAACGTGGCATTCGGAAATTCATCGAGTGGGTCGTGCCAGGGAAGCTACAAGTGCGCGTATATCCATCGGAGAGAATTCACGCAAAAGTTTATATACTCACATTCCCCGAGGGCCACTACGACGTTGGTCGGGTCATTACGGGTTCTAGCAATTTCTCCCAGTCGGGTCTTGTCGATAATCTCGAATTCAATGTCGAACTGAAGAATCGATCCGACTATGAGTTCGCGCTGGCGAAATTCAACGAACTTTGGGAACGCTCGGTTGAAGTATCCAAAACGTATGTTGACACGATTCAAAAGAAATCTCCGTACGCAGAGTTCACACCGTATGAACTGTATCTGAAGTTTCTTTACGAGTACTTCAAAGGCCAGTTGAGTCTTCCCGATCAGATCGAAGATATCTACCTGCCTCCGGGTTTCAAGAAACTGAGGTATCAGGAGGAAGCAGTTCTCTCAGCCAAAAACACGCTTGACCAGTACGGCGGTGTGTTCTTATCCGATGTCGTTGGTTTGGGAAAGACTTACATGTCCGCGCTGCTGGCGCGCGAGCTCGACGGCAGGAGCCTTGTTATAGCTCCGCCGTCTCTGCTTGACGACAAGAATCCCGGTTCATGGCCAAATGTCTTCCACGACTTCGGTGTTCGCGGCTATTACTGTGCCTCCCTTGGCAAGCTCGATGACGTGCTAAAACGAGATATCTCGAAATACAAAAACGTATTCGTTGATGAGTCGCATCGGTTCAGGACTGAATCTACGCAGAGCTTTGAGAAGCTTGCCCAGATTTGCCGCGGCAAGCGAGTGATTCTTGTTAGTGCGACGCCGTTGAATAACACTCCGCGAGACATCCTCAGCCAGATAAAACTGTTTCAGAACTCCAAGAAGAGCACGATTCCAAACCAGTCCAATCTCGAGGCGTTCTTTAATAACCTTGAAAGAAAACTCCGCGGCCTGGATCGAAAGCGAGACCGAGATGAGTACTTCAAGACCGTTCAAGTCAATGCAAAAGAGACACGGGAAAAGGTTCTCAAGTATCTGATGGTCCGCCGCACGCGAAATGAGATCAAGAAGTACTACGAAGCAGACTTGAACAACCAGGGACTGAAGTTTCCCGAAGTTTCAGACCCCGAGCCCCTCTATTACAAGTTCCGCAAGGCCGAAAGCGAGAAGTTCTTTGAGACGCTTCGGCTGGTGACCGGTCCGTTCAAGTATGCTCGTTACAAGCCCTCGGAGTATTACGCCGGACCTCGTGACGAGGGCGACATTCAGAGTCAGAAGAACGTCGCCAAATTCATGATGATTCTGTTGGTCAAGCGGCTTGAGAGCAGTTTCTTCGCCTTCGGCAACACACTGACCAGGTTTATCGAGTCGTACGAGCGAGTCATCCGCGAGTACCGCAATGGCTACGTCTTCGTCAGCAAGAAGCACATTCACAAGATATTTCAGTTCCTCGACCAGAACGACCCAGAGGGTATCGAGAGACTGATCGATGAAGAAAAGGCCGAGCGGCTCGATGCAGAGGACTTCCAACCCAACTTCATCGACGACCTTCGGACTGATTTGAGGATCCTCAAGACGGTTCAGGACATGTGGGCGGGGATGCGCCGCGATCCGAAGTGGAATGCCTTCCGTGAAGTGCTCCAAGATAGCCGTCGATTCCGCAAGAACAAAGTGATCATTTTTACGGAGTCGAAGGAGACGGCTGAGTATCTTGCGGAGAGAATCGCAGACGCAATCGACAAACGGGTGATTCTCTTCACGGGCTCGTCTCACAAAGGAACTCGCGAAACAATTCTGGACAACTTCGACCCGCGGGCTTTTCAACCCAAAGACGATTACCGCATCCTTGTCACGACAGAGGTGCTGGCCGAAGGAGTCAGCCTTCATCGCGCGAACATAGTCGTCAACTATGATATCCCCTGGAACCCCACTCGAATGATGCAACGGGTCGGTCGCGTAAACCGCGTTGACACTGACTTCGACCGGATATACACGTACAATTTTTTTCCGACCGATGAATCAGAAGATGCCATCAAGCTCAAAGCATCTGCTGAAGCAAAGATTGAAGCATTCATTGAAATGCTCGGCTCTGATGCTCGGCTGCTCACAGACGGTGAAGAGATCAAGTCGCACGATTTGTTCATGCGGTTGAACTCGCGAAAGACAATTACCGGTGAGGACGAAGCAGAGGAAAGCGAGCTGAAGTATCTCACCGAGATACGTTCGGTTCGTGACACCAACCCAGAATTGTTCGAACGGATCAAACGTTTGCCTAAGAAGGCTCGCTCGACTCGAAGTGTGGCTCTCGAATCAGAGATGGTTGAAAGCCGCCCTGCACTCCTTACCTATTTCAGAAGAGGAGCGCTCGACAAGTTCTTTTTTGCACAACCGGAAGGCCCGAGCGCGGAAGTGGACTTTTTCAACACGGCGAAGCTGCTCAAGCCTGAAGATGGCAAAGAGAAGCGGCAAGCAATCAGTCATCAGTTCTACCACTTGCTTGAACGGAACAAGCAAGCGTTTGTTGATGTCACTACCGCGGAAGGCAGCGACGGCATTCCACACAGGAACACGGCGAATGACGCGTACATTCTGAAGCGGCTCAAGGCAAAAGATATCAGCCGGTTTCAGGGGTTCACAGATGAGGATGAGTCCTACATTCGAGAGGTGGTTGGACTCATAAACGACGGAGCGCTACCGAAGCCAACGACAAAGAAGGTTGCCAACGCGCTTCAGAAAGAAGCCGCCCCGTTCAAGGTGCTTGGAATTCTGAAGCGAGAGATTCCGAAAGAGTTCTTTCAAGCAACTGTGGCTGACTCCGTGAGAGATGCTCATAGTCCGCGAGAAGTAATTCTCTCATCATTCGTGCCAGCGTCTAGTGATGAGTCTTAGGTTAATCGCAGATGAACGATAAGCAAGCCCGAGACCTTATTGAGAAGGCCTTCACCCAAGCCTTCGACAAAGCGCGGCTTCAGGATTTCATCCGCAATCTCCTCAATCACATTGACGAGTCAAAAGCAACGCTCTGGAACAAGACCTATGTCAAAGATGCTTTCAAACCGAGAGTCAATCGGTTCGAGCGGCTTGGGACTTACACCGATCCGAACGGCGACAAGATCGATGTGTTGATTGTTCACTTGGAGCGAGAATCCAGCCTCGAGCGCGCCCGCACGTCATTACGCAACTTCGTAGCTGACTATTTAACCATCCGTGGAGGCAAGGAAGCCGGACTTGTTGCCTTCGTTTCGCCAACAGAGAAACAGTGGCGCTTCTCTTACATCAGGATGGAATACGCCACAGTCGAAAAGGAGTCAGGCAAGATCGGAGTTGAAACGCGACTCAGTCCCGCTCGGCGTTTCTCTTACATCGTCGGCGAAGGTGAAAGCTGCCATACCGCTCAGACGCGGTTCGTCGAGATGCTTAAGAACAGCGACTCTGATCCGTCCCTTGTCGACATCGAGAAAGCCTTCAGTGTCGAAGCCGTCACTAAGGAGTTCTTTAAGCTCTACGCTGACCTGTTCAACAAGGTCAATGAAAGTCTCCGAAAGCTCTCAACCAAAGATAAGCAAATTGCAGAAGAATTCAGGCGAAAGAACATCAGCACTGCGGACTTCGCTAAGAAGTTGATGGGACAGATCGTCTTCCTCTACTTCCTGCAGAGGAAGGGCTGGCTCGGTGTCGAAAAAGGAGAGGATTGGGGTTCAGGCCCTCGCGACTTTATGAGGGTTTTGGCCGCTGGTAAGTATCGAGCCTACGACAACTTCTTCAACGACATCCTTGAACTGCTCTTCTATGACACGCTTGCGACCGATCGAGGACACGAAGCCTGGTGCAAGACGTTCAAATGCCGCATTCCCTTCTTGAACGGCGGTCTGTTCGAACCGCTCGGCGATTACAATTGGCAAAAGACCGACATTACCCTGCCAAACAAATTGTTCACTAATGCTGAGCACAGCGAGGCGGGAGACATCGGCACGGGTATCCTCGATGTCTTCGACCGCTACAACTTCACGGTCAACGAGGCCGAGCCCCTGGAAAAGGAAGTAGCCATCGACCCCGAAATGCTCGGTAAGGTCTTTGAAAACCTGATCGAAGAAAACCTGCGCAAAGGTCTCGGCTCGTATTACACGCCGCGCGAGATCGTGCATTACATGTGTCAGGAGAGCCTCATCAACTATCTCGACACAGCAACCAACATTGGGGAGGAATCCGTTGTTCGGGCGAAGCCAAAACAGATAAAACTGCTCGGTGAACCCGAGCCTGAACAGGCACTACTCAGTGCGCCTGTGCAGCGGGAAATCGTCCCTCGCGCGGACATCGAAACATTCGTCCGTCTCGGAGACCAGATTTCTCACTATGAAGCGGTGGAGGCAGAGTATCGCGTCAAGATGCCCAAGAGCATCATCGGTAATGCAAAGCTGATTGACGAGAAGCTTGCCGAGATAACAGTCTGTGATCCTGCTGTCGGTTCAGGCGCGTTCCCGGTAGGAATGATGAACGAGATTGTTCGCGCCCGGTCAGCGCTCACGCCATACTTCAACGACGTTCACGAGCGCACGCCCTACCACTTCAAGCGGCACGCAATTCAGGGGTGTCTTTACGGTGTGGATATTGACCCCGGCGCGGTCGAAATCGCCAAGCTGCGACTCTGGCTGTCACTCGTAGTGGATGAGGAAGATCCGAAGCAGATTAAGCCGCTACCGAACTTGTTCTACAAGATCGTTACCGGGAACTCGCTCCTAGGCGTCGACAAGACTCTCTTTAATGAAAAACTGTTCCGTCGGCTTGAGGAATTAAAACCGCTCTATTTCGACGAGCCCGACAAAGAGGAGAAGAACCGCTATAAACGGCAAATCGAAGACACGATTCACGAACTGACCAACGGCAAGGAGGCCTTTGACTTCGAGGTTTATTTTTCAGAGGTGTTCCACCGCAACGGCGGGTTTGATGTTGTTATTGCTAATCCGCCTTACGTGTCCGTGGAAAAATTCGCACGAACGGAACTTCAAGCGGAGTGGAAGCGCAAGTTCAAGACCTATGCATCGCGCTGTGATATCTACTGCTTCTTTTACGAGACGGGCTTTGGACTTCTTCGGAGCAACGGGCAACTCGCGTTCATCAGCTCGAACAAGTTCCAGCGGGCTGGCTATGGCAAAGGTTTGCGCCAGCTCCTCGCATCGCAATGGATTCACACACTGATTGATTTCTGCGAGTTGCCCGTATTTGCCGCCGCAACGGATCCGATAATTGTCATTGTGGCGAAAACACCTCCGCAACCTGCCCGTGAGTTCCCTGTTCTCGTGGTAAAAGATGAAGAGGAGTTTGGGTCACTTCCCAAATCAATAGGCCAGCGAGCTTCTCGTTACAAGGTTGCTCAATTGAAAACAGAGGGCTGGCAGCTAGAGGGCGGAGATGGGTTGGCAATCGTGGAGAAACTCAAGAGCTGTGGAACGCCTCTCATCAAATATGTGAACGGAAGATTCTATTATGGGATCAAAACCGGCCTGAACGAAGCGTTTGTCATTGATCGCGCAACTCGGACCAAACTCCTTTGTGAGGATCGAAAGTCTGCGGAGTTGATCATGCCTTGGATTCGCGGCAAGGACATCAAACGCTGGACGCACGAATTCCACGACCTTTACGTGATCATTGTCCATTACGGCTTTCACGGCGAACTCAAGCGCTATCCCGCAGTTCTCCGCCATCTTGCCCGGTTCGAGAAAAAGCTCAAGGCCCGGGGCCAGTGTCAAACATCTCGAAGCGGTGAAAGCAAGGGGCAGCATCACTGGCTGGAACTCGACAACAATCCGTCAGAACGCTACATCGCAGCTTTCGCCGAACCGAAAATCGTGTTCAACGAAACCTCGAAGCGTTTGCACGCGTATCTCGACACCGAAGGAAATGCGATCAACAAGACTGGCTTTATCATCTTGAGTCCAGATGCGGGATTCATTTTGGCGGTGATGAACTCGACACCGCTGGATTGGCTCTACCGCGCAACGTTTCCATCATGGGGCGATCCTTGGAATGCTGGCCGTGTTCAGTTTCGTGGGAGTTTGATGAATCACATTCCGATGCCTCCGGCAACTGCTGCGGAAAAATCCCGATTGGCCAAATTGGCCGAACGCGCAGCGAAGTCAGCTAAGCTAAGTGACGCCCCCGGCGTCCATAAGGTCGAGCAGGAGATTGACGAAATCGTGAACGGGCTTTTCAACTTGTCGGGTGCCGAGGTGGCTCTCATCGAAAAGGCTCTGCGAAACACTCGCGCACAGAATCCCGAAAATGACGAATACGATGAAGACGGATAGAACCAACTCTTTTTTCCTTAGTCGTCGGGGGAAGCTGTTGGACCGATTGAATCACCGTAGTCCCTGGCTAAGCAATGGGTCGCGGGGGCGGACGTGAGTTGCGCTGGAGCAGGAGATAGACCAGTTTGTATATGCGCTCTACGGCCTCACGACAGAAGAAATCCAAATCGTGGAAAGTTCGTCGAAATGACTTGCGACCTCTGTGATTCTTTTATTGCTCGTGATCCCGCATGCGTGCTGGGCACAAAGGATGTCGTAACCAGCAAAGACTGCTGGAAGCTGTATTTGAAATCCCTCATTGCTGACAAGGTAGTGAGCTTGGAGATTATCCAGGAATCACTGGCAGGTCTTCTAAGTCAAATGGCGTCTAGCGATACGCCGTGGGCGCTATGTGAGAATTGCAAGCGTTGCCTCACTGGGTCGGGCTTGCCTCTTTATCTTACCCTTAAAGATTTGTCCCCGCGCGGGCACGCGCTTTGTAGAACCTTAGAGCCAATGGTATACGAAGTCCTGGATGATGACGGAATGGCCAAAGCACTTAAAGCAGCGTCCGCTGCCGCAAGAGAAGTCTGCTCTAGTTACGGCTTGACCGGACACAGGACAACTGACGACTGCGAGAACCCCGAAGGTCCAAATCGTGGAAGGCGAAGCGCAGTGATTTCGCCACAGATAATGTTCAACCTTTGGTATGTGCATGGCGGGGACGGCTTAATTTATTCGCTGCGCGCCCGTGCGTACGTCTGCTCGGGAGATGATGAAGAAGACCTGTCAGTCCTGCGACGGGTTGCTCTAACCGACTACCTTATCGCGAGGCCGTTTCCCATCCCAGAAGCTTTTCACATCAAGGAGACAGTCATTGAAAAGATGGACGATGTAGATAAAGCCTTACCGGTGGCGCACATCAGCGCGGTCACGGAGGGCGCCGTTGCGTTAGGGGCTGTGTGCAGCACGATCACCATTTTCGAAGATGCAATGAAGCAATTGGAGAAAGACTTTCCATCCCAATCGGGGCTGACAGTTCCCGAAAATCCACTTGTCTGCATTACGCCATTGGTCGGTGACGAAGATGGGAACATCAAGCCGGAGTTTACGAGCAAGCGACGCCTTTGAGAGATAAAACTTGAGAACCCGGTAAGTAACGGTAGGGTCCAGTAAATAGTCTGCTGACTATGCCAACTTCGATTCCAGCATTAGTAACGCCGTCCGTTCTCGAGTGGGCACGGAAAGAGAGCGGCTACGAGCCCGAACCTGTTGCTAAGAAGCTACAAGTGCGAACCGAAAAGGTTCTTGCCTGGGAACATGGCGACGCAAAGCCTACGCTTCGCCAGGCGCAGGCACTCGCGAAGGTCTATCACCGGCCGCTTGGTGTCTTCTATCTTCCTCAACCGCCGTCGGTCCCTCCAATTGCCGCAGAGTATCGCCGGCTGCCGGGCATTCCCCCGGGTACCGAATCACCTGAGTTGCGGCTTGCCGTTAGAGTTATGTCGCTGCGTAGAGACGTTGCCATTCAACTGAGCGATGAGATGGGTCATCCTATGGTGGAATTCAACGCCGCGGCGAACCAGTCAGAATCGTCGGCAGCAGTCGGGGCGCGATTGCGGAAGTTGCTAGGCATAGATGCCCAGCAGCAACTCGATTGGCGTGATGAGTGGCAAGCCTGGCGTCGCTGGCGAGAGGCGGTAGAGGCTGTCGGCGTCCTGGTATTTCAGTTCCCCAAGGTTAATCTCAATCAAGCCCGAGGCGTCACACTGCCCCTCTTGCCAATGCCCGTGATCGGAATCAACAGTAAGGAAACGTCGGCTGCCGCGCGTTCCTATACACTCATTCACGAGCTTACACATCTCGCTCTCGCGCTTGGGCATGATGAGGACGTTGCGATAAGGGAATCGCGTACCGAAGAAGGGTTGCAGGAACTAGAGCGATTCGCGGAAGAGGTTGCCAGTGCTGCGCTCATACCTGAAGACCTGCTTAGTAATTTCCTGCAGAGAATGTCGGTTCAACGCGATCGCTGGGATGTGGCTCTTGTGAGACGCCTAGCTTACACGTTTCGAGTGACACCACTGGCGATGGCAACGCGACTGCGCTCCACCGGCGCATTGACGTGGAACGGTTATCAACGGTGGAAGAGAGATTGGGATGCCTACGTCGCGACGCTCAAACCTCGCAAGGGGGGATTCGCAGCTCCGGCCGAAAAGACCCTCGGACGCGGTGGTCGACCGTTTGCGCAACTGGTTCTGGAAGCGATGGACGCCAATCGGATCACTTCAGTGGATGCAAGCCACCACCTTGAATTGAGCTTCGATCATTTCGATAAGCTGCGTTTGGAACTAGCCAGGGGACCCGAAGCACTAAGGGGCACTCGCAGTGAAGGGGACTGACCAAGGAATTAAGTGTATTCAATCGACACCAGCTTCTTCATGGATTGGCAGGCTAGATTCTATCCGCTGGATGTTTTCGTCACGATGAATAATTCTATCGAGCAACTTATCGTCAACGGCGACTTCCTTGCGGTTGAGTTAGTAAAGGACGAGATCAATGCAGTTGGGACTCCTGATCTAAAAAGCTGGGCGTTGGGTCACAAGAATTTGTTTGTGCCTCTCACACCTGATGTCCAACTCGAAGCGGCGGCGATCGAAGCCAGGTATCCCGATCTAACGGACCCGAAAGTTCCCTATCAATCGGCAGACGCTTATGTGATCGCTTTGGCGAAATTGCAAGGCGGAGTTGTCGGTTCGCAGGAAACCACGGTGCATGAGAAGCGACCGCCCCGCAAAAGTCACGACAAAACGGAACATTTCCGTGATCTTGGAATTCCCTGCATAAACCTTCTTGGCCTCTTGCGTAGAGAGAAATGGACCTTCTAATGCAATCGGCGATCAATCCTGCCTGGATAGCCCTTGTTGACATCCTTCGCCGTATAGAGGCTCAGCCGTACCACTGGCCAACCGATCGCACGATCTTCCAGAAATTCGCTTTTGTGGCGACCCGTGAAGGCTTGCCCACCGGTTTTGCCTACCAAAGAGCGAGCTTCGGTCCATTCAGCCGAGACCTTAAGAGCGCGCAGGCTAAGTTGGTCAACAACAACCTGCTTCGAGAGGAGCGGCTTGGAAATATGTTCGTGGTCAAGGTTGGCTCGAACTTCAGTCGAGCTCGGAGGGACTTTCAAGCTGCGCTGGATCAATGGCAACCGATAATCGAGAAGACAACTGACTTGTTTATGAGAATGAACACTGATCAGGCGGGGGTTGCTGCTACGGTGATCTTTACTGCGGATGCCCTGAAGAAAGAGCGTGCCGCTCCACCTACCGAAACTGAAGTGCTCGATGCGGTAATGCTCTGGAAGCAGAAGCGCCGTCCGCCTCTCGATGTTCCAACGGTCGCCTCAACGATTCGAAATCTCGGTATGCTGCACTGGCTGGATGTCAAACCGGATGCCAGTCTGCCAGTTCCGGATGACGAGTTTATGACCGCATAGCCAACTCGCGAGAACCGCTAAGGGACAGGTTCTCGCACCCGCAAATCGAGGCTGAACCGTCAACTAGCCCTCCCCGCCATGCTCCGAACACGGTTACTTGGCTTCGGAACTGGGACGGAACCTCCACTCCGTAGTCTAATCAATCCACCGACTCACTGAAGATTAGAGCCGGATCCAGTGACCCTCACACGCTGTTGTCTGCCCCGCCATTGTCACGAAGTCCCACGACACTGACGTGTCGTTTCCGTTGTGATTCGCGGTGTTCTACAATGCCTTCCCTTACTCTTGTCCATTCACAGCAACCCCAGTCACACTCGAACGCTTACTTTCAACCGGCCTAGCTACTGCCAAAGAGTTCCACCGAACTCCGACGGATTCCCCCCTAAACTGATCAAACGAGTAGCTGCCTGAAGGCACAACTTCAGTGGTGTTGCGGGGCGATGAATAGTGCAGACAAATCCGGATGTAGGGCGGGATACGCATTTGCGATATCGCAAATGCAACGCGTCTTGGTAAGGCCTTTGCAGGGTGGATTGATGCTGATATGGGAAGACAGAAGCGATATCAGAAATCGATCCTCGTACGCGTTTCCAATGACGAGTTTCGGCAGCTAACCGAACGCTCCGAGCAGTCCGGGGTGTCACTGTCACGACTTCTTGTTGAGAGTGCCCTTACTGGTGCAGCGCTAACGAACGAGCAGAGACAGCAAGCCGAAGTGGAACTTTTCGTACGCGAATGGGCGGTCACTGAGGTCGCCAGGGTGGGCAATAACCTGAACCAGATTGCACGACAACTAAATTCGCAGAGGGGCGTAATCACTACCGAGAGGGTCGAAGAAGTACTTAGGGCGACCTATGAAATACTCTGCGACTTGCGCAAATACTGGAGCATGGGGTGACAGATTCGCTAGATGATTGCCCGAAGCAGACGCCGATTTCATGCGTCAGTCCCCCCTTGGAGCAACGTCCGGCTCAACTAATCTCCTGGGAACCCGGAACAGATCGTGCGGGATCCGCATGGCGATCGCAGTAGCCTGAGAGCTGAGACTTTGGTTCCCGCGGTACCATTTTTCGTCCCGTCACGGACGAATTTTGTCCGCGCGGGGGACAATTTTGGTACCCCCTCGATGGAGAACTAAACTCAATCAGCAGCTGGCCAGACTTGATTACGCATCGGACTTCCGGGCCGATTGTTTGCTCCAGTTTCTGACTGTTGACCTACCACTATCGGTTCTCATTGGTACGCAGGTTGTCCTACCTGTGAGAGATGTCTACAGATGTAAGCATTCAAACTTCGGTTGAGTTGCTCACTTCGGCGGTCACCAACTCAATGACACGACCGGTCTACTTTCGCATAGCCAAAGACGCGCGAGGGAAACTTGCTGTAGAGCAAGTTGTCTTTCTAAGCCCCGAACAACTGGCTGAGCTGGCGCACGTCGAGAGGCGGACGGTTTACTCATGGGTCGAACGCGCCGAGAAAATCGGCTTGAAGTTCTATCGCCCTCCAGGCTCGCGCGGGATTCTGTTCGAGCTTAACGAAGTCCTCGACTGGCTAAAGACAGATCGCCGCGATTAAGATTTCCGAGCCCGACCGTTTGGCTGCGACTCGGGAAAGGCAACATGATGTCAGTATTCAAAAGGGAATGGCAGCGAGAGGACGGCTCAACCGCCTTCTGCTGGTACTTTCACCGAACAATCAACGGCGTGCGGTACCGCAAGGCGCTGCCTACCGCGCGGACGAAGACGGAGGCGCAAGAAGCAGAACGCGCAGAGTTGGCAAGCATCCACAAGGGCACTTATGGATCGGCGCGATCGATGCTGCTTTCGGATTTCATCGATCGCTATTACCTGCCCTGGGCTAGAACCAACAAACGAAGCGTTGTTAACGACGAAGCCGCTTGCAAAGTGCTCAAGCGTTTCTTCGCGAAGAAGTCACTGGGGCAAGTTGCACCGTTTTTGGTCGAGAAGTTCAAACGGGAACGTAAGCTGACTCCAGTAGGCGAGAAGAAACAACGAGAACGGGCGGCGGCAAGCGTCAATCGTGAGCTTGAGATCCTCAGCAAGGTGTTCACGATGGCCGAGGACAACGGCATGGTCGCCTCGAATCCCTGTCGCAAGGTCAATAAGCTTCGGCAAGACAATCGCCGAACCCGTTATCTGACCATGGACGAGGAGAGGCGGCTTATGGCGGCGCTCACTGGCCGTCGAGCTTACTTGAGACCGATCGTCGTGCTCGCAATCAACACCGGGATGCGGCGCGGCGAGATCCTCGGGTTGGAGTGGAAGAATATAGACCTGAATCGTGGTCTCGTCTATGTCACCAACACAAAAAGTGGCAAGGATCGAGTGATACCTCTGAATCGGGCTGCGCGGTCCGCTCTTGAGTCAGTGAAGCAACAAGCGCAGCGAGTGTTTGATGTAGATTGGATCAAAGTGGCGTGGACGGCTGCGCTGAGTGACGCCAAGATCGAAGATTTCAGGTTTCACGATCTTCGACACACGGCGGCGACCAGGCTCGCCGACGTTGGTACCGATGCCTTCACGATCGCGGCGATCCTTGGGCACAGCACCATCCAGATGTCAGCTCGTTACACCCACGCAACCGACGAAAGAAAATGCCGAGCTGTTGAAAGAATGTGTGGGAGCCAAAATCTCGGTCACAATACGGTCACACAACTAGAGGCAGCCGGTTAGCAGCTGCCTCTAAGTGTTTGAAGATTTTGGCTCCTGAGGTAGGACTCGAACCTACAACCCTCCGGTTAACAGCCGGATGCTCTACCGTTGAGCTACTCAGGAATAAATTCGATGCTCCGGCGAAAAGGTCAAATTACCAGAGGGCTCGCGCGAGTGTCAACCTCGGCTGTTTGTGCGGGTCTTGCGCCTTCGCGCGATAATTCAGTCGGAGGTTGGGTTCGCGCAAAGCCGCAAACCTCCGCCCAAGACGCAACGCGTGGGTCTCGCGAGTCAGCACGCCGATGTGACCGCCTCTGAGGATGGGAATATTTACATACGCTGGGTCCGAAAACTATTGACCGGGCATAAGCTACGGTTATAATCGCGACTGTAGTTTTTGTGGTTCTCACTTCTATCAATCGTCCATCGATTGCCCCTCCTACGCATTCAACTAAGTGAAGCTCCACGCCAGCTTATCTGTGGAGCATCACTAGCTTGGCTTCCAACCAGGTCCCGACGAATAGGGGTAGAACGAGTGTGATCTCACGATAAGTAGCCCCGACTTGGATCCACTCACTGCTTCCAACAGAAAGAAGAGGCCCGCCGAAAACGAAACGTATCTTACGGTTAGCTAGATGCTAAAGAAATCCCGTCTTATTCTTATAACTTCAGGAATGGTTTGGTTCGCCACTGTCGGCTTTGGCCTGCATAAACTGTGGCACTATGAGAACGACCCCGGCATTGCCGAAGATGCCCCGGCGCACTGGCCTGCGAGCAGTCAGATTAGACCCGGGTCGCGCAGTGCAACTCTGGTCATGTTTGCTCACCCTCACTGCCCCTGCACGAGGGCCAGTATTGGCGAACTCGCGGTCCTTATGACGCGCTGCCAGAGCCCTCTCGCCGCCTACGTCCTCTTCTTCAAGCCCAAAGATTTCCCAGCCGATTGGGATAAGACCGATCTCTGGTATAGCGCCGCGGCCATACCCGGAGTGAATGTCATTCAAGACGAGGACGGCTTGGAGGCGCGCTTGTTTCACGCGGTGACCTCGGGCCATACCATAGTTTACGACGCTCAGGCGTCGCTGCTGTTTAGCGGCGGAATCACAGATTCGCGCGGGCATTCCGGTGATAATGACGGCCGCAGCGCAATCCTCTCGCTTCTGACCGAAGGGGTAGCGGAGCGCTCCCAAACTCTCACTTTCGGCTGCTCGCTGTATGACCCGAACTCCGAATGCGCGGAAGGAACCGCAAAATGCGACAAATAGAATCTGACTTGACCTGTCAGGAATCAACGCTGCGGCGAGCCCAGGAACTTTTCGGCCGGCACCAGCAAATCATCTTCAAGCATACCGACCGATTGTTCGCCGGGTTGATGGCGTTTCAATGGGTTGCAGGCATAATCGCGGCCTATTGGATCTCGCCAAAAACCTGGAGCGGACCGTACAGCCAGACACACCCTCACATTTACGCTGCTGCCTTTCTTGGCGGCGCCATCAGTATCCTGCCAATCGCTTTGGCAATAGTTCAGCCCGGTCGCGACACGACACGTTACGCGATTGCGACCGCGCAAATGCTGATGTCAGCCTTGCTGATTCATCTCACCGGCGGGCGTATCGAGACGCACTTCCATGTCTTTGGCTCCCTGGCTTTCCTCTCGTTTTACAGGGATTGGCGAGTGCTTATTCCGGCAACAGTGGTTATAGCGGCCGACCACCTGCTGCGCGGGATCTACTTTCCTCAGTCAGTCTATGGCGTGCTTACCACGAGCGAGTGGAGGTGGTTGGAGCACGCCGGCTGGGTCATCTTTGAAGATAGCTTTCTAATCGCATCCTGCCTTCGCGGCAGGAAGGAGATGTGGCAGATTGCTGAGCGGACCGCGGCGAAGGAAGCCAGCGAAGAGCGTTATCGCTCGGTTGTAGAGCAAACCGCGGAAGGCATCGTCCTGCTTGAACCTGAGAGCGGACGTATTCTGGAATGCAACCCCGCTTTCCTCAACCTGGTGGGATATACGCCTGAAGAGGTCTCGACGCTGACCGTTCATGATTTCACAGTCGGCGACTGCGAGACTGGCGATCGTATTCAACGAATCCTTGAGGGTGCCGACTCAATCACAGGAGAGTGCCAATATCGTCTTAAGAATGGCTCTCTCATAGAAGTAAGTATCAACACGAGCCTTATCTCATACGGCGGCAGAAACTCCCTGTGTACGGTCGTTCGCGACATCAGCGAGAGGAAGCGAGCGGATGAAGAGTTACAGAGGGCTAAGGATGCAGCTGAGGCCGCGAATCGTTCAAAGAGCGAGTTCCTGGCAAACATGAGTCATGAGATTCGCACCCCCATGAACGGCATTATCGGTATGACCGAGCTCGCGCTCGACACCCGCCTCACCACCGAACAACGCGAGTACCTCCAGTCAGTAAAGACGTCTTCGGCTTCGCTTCTAACCCTGATAAACGACATCCTCGACTTCTCCAAAGTCGAAGCCGGCAAGCTCGACCTCGAGGATGTCGACTTCAGCTTACGCAATGTCTTTGCTAGTGCCCTGAAACCGCTGAGTCTGCTGGCGCATCAGAAAGGATTGGAGTTGGCATTTCAGGTGTCGCCTGACCTGCCCGATGAGCTGGTCGGCGATCCAATGCGGCTCCGACAGGTCTTGGTTAACCTGGTTGGCAACGCAATAAAGTTCACAGATCATGGCGAGGTGGTGGCCCAGGCAGAGATGGTTCGGCAGTCTGAGGATGCGGTCTGCTTGCATCTGTCGGTCAGAGACACGGGTATTGGCATCGCGCCGGACAAGCAGAAACTAATCTTCAGCGCATTCACTCAAGCCGACGGCTCGGTTACCCGCATATACGGCGGCACCGGCCTGGGGCTGACAATCTCCTCCAAACTAGTTCATATGATGGGTGGCGAAATATGGGTCGAGAGTGAGTTGGGACACGGAAGCACATTCCACTTCACGGTTCGAATGAAACCGCAAACAGCGTTCGAGCCACAGCCAGCAGCCATCGGATCGATTGAGCTCCGCGGAATGCGCGTGCTAGTGGCGGACGATAATGTTACCAGCCAACAAATCCTTGCTCAGATGTTAAGGAGCTGGGAAATGAGGCCCACTGTGGTCGGATCTGGCCAGGCCGCGCTGTCCGCCATGACAGCGGCCCGCGACGCAGATGATCCGTTTCTCCTGGTGCTGCTCGATGCAGAAATGCCGGAAATGGACGGTGTCGCACTGGCTCAGCGAATCAGGCAGGCACCCGATATCTCCACCGTTACTATAATGATGCTGACATCGACTACCTACCAGCTTAACGCGGCACGATCCAGAGAGTTAGGGATTAGTGCTTACCTCGTAAAGCCTATCGCTCAATCCAACCTGTTCGATGCCATCGTCAGTTTATTCGGCCCGCCTTCTGCCGACCATCTCGCGAGCGACTTGTCTGACATATCGTCCTTGGGAACGCAGCCAAGGCTGCGCATTCTGTTGGCTGAAGACAACGAAACCAACCAACAAGTAGCGGTAAGATTGCTTGAGAAACATGGCCATACAGTTAGCGTAGCGTGTAGCGGGAAGGAAGCAGTTGCGGCATTCGAGAGAGAGTCGTTCGACCTTGTACTTATGGACCTACATATGCCTGATATGGGGGCTTGGCAGCAACTGCCTGCATACGCGAAAAAGAGAGAGCTACTAAGGGTCATATCCCAATCATTGCCCTGACCGCTCGCGCGATGAACGGAGATAGAGAGAAGTGTTTTGAGGCGGGAATGGATGGGTTTGTATCGAAACCCATTGAGATAGGAGAGTTTTTCAACAGCATTTACGGTCTAACTCAGAACCCTTTGGCCGCGTCGATGGAACAGCCTAACAAGGTGTCGTCGCACCTCTCAAACGGAGATGATGAGGTTCTGGATCGGAAGGCCTTACTGGAAAATGTAGAAGGAGACGTTGAGTTTTTGAATGACTTGGTGAAAGGGTTTCTCGAATACAGCCCCGATGTGATGTCACGGATCGAAGAAGCTTTCAGCGAAGGTGACGGGCAGACGCTTGAGGACGCCGCACACACCATAAAAGGTGCGTTGGGAACCTTTAGGGCCGCGGCGGCTTTCGAAGCTGCTTCGCGATTGGAAAACATTGCCAGAGAGGGCAATTTGCCAGAGGTCCCCGAAACGATCGAGCTACTCAAGCGGGAGATGGAGCGCCTCAAGCCAGCTTTGACGGGACTCCTGCTGGAGTACTCAACCTAAAGGCGCTCGGTGCTGGCGAACTCCCTGGCTGTCTGTGATATCGCCAGTTAGGACGTGGCCGACGCACTCATACCGGAATCGGCCGACATGAGAGGAGAGCGGAACAATGGAAAGTCATACCGTACTGTTAGTTGATGATGAACCATCAAACCTGAAGATGATGGAAAGGCAGTTGAAGAGCGTCTTTAGAACCCTCACTGCCAGTTCCGGAGAAGAGGCTCTCGAGATACTTCGGAGCGAAGAAGTATCAATGCTGATTAGTGATCAGCGCATGCCCGGTATGAGCGGCACGGAGTTGCTTCGCGATGCGCGCCTCATGAAACCAGACATCATCTGCCTGCTGGTAACCGCCAGTAAGGATACTTCAACCTTTATTGATGCAATGATGAACTCAGGTGCGATTGGGGTTATCAGCAAACCCTGGGATCCCGCGAGATTCATGGAAACGGTCCGAGATGCCGTCAAGAGATATGAGAATCGAGTCATGACCAAGCAGTCGATCAGCAAGCTGAGAGGGGCAATCGACGCCTTGGACAAGATCGCCCATTCAAAGGCATAGGTTCTATACGAACATTGAACTCCAACGAAGTTCCCCTCGAAGTAAACTCGAACCTGTTCTATCCGGCATAGAAAACAGCTAGAATGAGCCGCGTGACCTTTCTCTTTGGAGGCTCAACTCAAACGCAGACCGCTGAGCCAGCAAGTCAATCGCGTGATTGGGCTTTATCGCGGGTCCGGACACCCTCACGTCGAACGAAAGCATGTCCATCCAGTATCGAGACTTATAGAACGTTACACTCACAATGGAGACATATGAAACTCGCAACGGCCTTTCTTCTGTTGTTTGGTATTGCCGCCGGCTCCGCGGGCTCACCCCGCTCAGTTGTCCAGGGCCCCACTAACGATAGGCAACAATTCATTCGCGTGGAAGCTCCGGTGGTTGTCCTGACCCATGTGCGAATAATCGACGGCACAGGCGCCGCCGCTCGTGATGATCAGACAATCGTGATCGCAGAGGGCAAGATCCAAACGATCGCGGCGAGTGCGCCACCTGATCTGCCGGCTAATGCTCAGACCGTTGATCTCCAAGGGTGCACCGTCCTCCCCGGCCTTGTGGGTATGCACGATCACATGTTTTTTCCTCAGGGCGGATCTCCGCCGATCTATTCCGACATGGGCGTCAGCTTTCCTCGTCTCTACCTGGCGCTGGGGGTCACATCGATTCGCACTACCGGCAGCATTGCACCTTTCACCGATCTTGAGATCAAGCGTCTGATTGACGCAGGCCGCATGATCGGACCCAAGATGAATGTTACGGCTCCATATCTCGAGGGGCGCGGGTCGTTTACTCCGGTGATGCACGAGCTGACTGGTCCGGACGATGCCCGGCGCATGGTTAATTTTTGGGCGGACGAGGGCGCTACTTCTTTCAAGGCCTACATGAACATCACGCGTGCTGAATTGCGCGCGGCCATCGAAGAAGCGCATAAACGCGGACTCAAGGTGACTGGCCATCTTTGCTCGATCGGTTTCCGGGAAGCATCAGAGCTCGGCATCGATAATCTTGAGCACGGGTTGATGGCGGATTCAGAGTTTGTTCCGAACAAACAGCCGGATCAGTGCCCAGGCGCCGCGGTCAGCGCCAGCCTCAGGCAACTGGATCTAAATAGTCCCGCAGTGCGCGACACGATCAGTACGCTGGTGTCGAAGAATGTGGCGATAACTTCCACGCTTCCGGTCTTCGAAGCGGGGAGCGCGCCCTGGCTCAAAACGGGATCGGAGCGGCATCGGCGTTACTCAACGCGCGGGTGCTCAATGTGATGTCTACCGATGCGCGGGTGCGTTATTTGGCGGCGCGCGCCCGTGTCCCGTCCGATCCTGGAAACGTGGCGCTGATCCGCAAGGCGATGGATTTCGAACGCGCATTCGTGAAGGCGGGCGGTTTGCTGATAGCCGGTTTGGACCCGACTGGTAACGGCGGCATCGTGGCAGGTTTTGGAGGTTTGCGTGAAGTTGAGCTGCTGGTCGAAGCGGGCTTTACTCCTCTGGAAGCGATCAAGATAGCCAGCTTTAATGGTGCGAAGTTTCTCGGCGAAGACGCGCATATCGGCTCGATTGCGGTAGGAAAGCAAGCCGATTTGATGGTTGTGAGAGGAAACCCCTCGGTAAACATCAATGAAATAGAAAAGGTCGAAATCGTCTTCAAGGATGGAGTAGGTTACGACTCAGAAAAGTTGATCCAATCGGTGCAGGGGCTGGTGGGAATCCGGTGAATTGTCAACCAGAGACAGTCGAGAATCAATCCCGAGCGATTGACTTGCTATTTCCGTAACTCCACTAATCTGTCACAATCCTGTCCGACAAACTTCAGTTTGTCGGAATTGCTGACCGCGCCGACAAACTGAAGTTTTGTCGGACATCCTGAAGGAGAGAACTGTCATGACAAAGCGTTTCCTCGGCCCTCGAATTCTGCCTCTATTGATCACGATTGTCTGGATACTAGCCGCCCAAGCGAGTGTGCTCGCCCAAGACAAGTCTGTAAAAATCGATGAGTTGATGAAGGTCTACAACAGCTATCAGCAGTTTAACGGCGCTGTGTTGGTGTCTGAAAACGGTAAGGTAATCTTCAAGAAGGGATATGGGTTGGCCAACATGGAGTGGAACATTCCGATCGAGGCTGATACCAAGTTCCGCCTGGGCTCGATCACGAAGCAGTTCACTTCAATGCTGATCCTGCAGCTCGTCCAGGAGGGCAAAATAAAGGTGGATGGCAAGCTCACCGATTATCTGCCCGACTATCGCAAGGACACCGGTGATCGTATTACCATCCATCAGCTTCTAAACCACACCTCCGGCATCCCGAGCTACACCGGCCTGCCGAACTTCTTCCAGGATGTAAGCCGCAACCCCTACAGCGTCTCCGACTTCGTAAAGAAGTTCACCAGCGGCGACCTCGAGTTTGAGCCCGGCACAAAATGGAATTACAACAACTCAGGCTATTTTTTGCTCGGTGCGATCATTGAACACGTCACCGGCAAGCCTTATGAGCAAGTGTTAAAGGAGCGAATCTTCGACCCGATTGGGATGAAGAACACAGGCTACGACCACCACGATACGATCCTCGCAAAGCGAGCCGCCGGATACGAGAGGCGGCCCGGTGGAATTGTCAACGCCGCTTACCTCGACATGTCTTTGCCTTATGCTGCAGGGTCGCTCTACTCGACGGTCGAGGATCTCTACCTTTGGGACCAGGCACTATACACCGATAAGCTGCTCTCGCCGCAGCTCAAGGAATTGTTGTTTAAGCCGGGCATGAGCAACTACGCCTACGGCTGGGTCGTGCGGAAGGCCCCGCTTGGCGCGCAAGACGAGCAAGTCACGATAATTGAGCACGGCGGGGGCATAAACGGTTTCAATACTCTCATCACCCGTATGCCCGAGAGCAAAAATCTGATCGTCCTCCTCAACAACACCGGCGGCACCAAGCTCGGGGAAATGTCTCAGAAGATCGCCGCCATCCTTTTCGGCAAGCCTTACAAAGCGCCGCTGCGCGACATCGCCGAGGCGATCTTCAACACTGTCATGGAGAGAGGTGTGCAAGCGGCTATAACGCAATATCGTGAGCTGAAGGCGGCGCAGAAGGACGCTTATGATTTTAGCGAACCGCAGCTGAACGGGCTTGGATACCGGCTCATGCAGATGAAACGTGTGAAGGACGCGATCGAGATTCTCAAGCTCAACGTCGAGATGTTTCCGCAGGGCTTCAATACCTATGACAGCCTAGGCGAAGCTTATATGGAGAACGGCGACAAGAACCTCGCGATTCAAAACTACAAAAAGTCGCTGGAGTTGAACCCCAAGAACACGGGTGCTGTCGAGAAGCTGAAGAAGCTGGAAGCCGCGCCGTAACAATGTTGCCTCAGTGACCTATGCGATGACGCACGGAACCTGTCGACGAACCGTTTCGTCCGCTTGAAATTGCCGTAATGAGTTCGACTGCTAGCGTCACATAACGTCGGGCAAAATTGCAGCGCCGGCCCCAATGGCGTACCGTTCTCTCGCCAAGGTTCGACTTCAGGAGGTGTTTATGCAAGGTGGAGTCATTCGCCTCCCCATTCTGGCTGTCTTCATCGCGTTTGCGCTCACTAGCGTTTGTTTTAATAGCAAGGCGGAGAAAACTGAAACGCGCTTTTCTCCGACGATCCCAAAGACCTGGGACGAGGCAGCGCTCGCCGATTGGGCAACGCCGCTCGCTGGGTTGAATCTGCGACCCACTCATGTTTCGGCCAGGGAATACTACTCGTTGCCCGTAGAGAATTTGCGAACCTATCCCGTCTATTTTCAAGGGCGGGAGCCGGACGGCTATTGGGAGATGCTACAGCGCGTCGGGCCGCAGCCCCTGATTGAGCCCGAGAAGCTGAAGACCGAGTCCGATTGGATCGAGGCAGGACGGAGAGTCTTCGAAGAATCGGATGATTTGCACCTCCGAACTTTCGACCTGGAGTTGGTAGGCGCCGCGAGAAGTCCGAAGACTTTCGAAGGTCGGCAACCATTATCGGATGGCACCGTATCGGACTTGCGTTGGGTCCCGACAAAAAACGGAGTAGCTCTTTCGCTTTCGAACTGCACGAATTGTCACCTGGAACGGATGCCGGATGGCACTCGAGTCGTCGGCGCCCCTACGTTTGGGAGGCCTGATCCCAATGGCAGAAGCGGCCTTGTTCGTCCGCTCCAAACTGCAATGCACTCGGTAACTGGAGCCGCGCCATTTCTCATGGGGTCTGAGAGTTTTGGAATATGGCTCTACCAGGCATACGGAGTTCCCTGGAGGAAGGATGACATTCACGAGCGTGTGAAGTCGATGTCGGAGGCTGAGTACAACTTGTGGATCGACTCGGCGGTTCGCGGCGGCGGCGTGCCTCGATGGAATGGCAGTCCGTATTACCCGGCCAAGATGCCGGACCTGATCGGGATCAAGGACCGAAAATATATCGACCACACTGCTACACACTTGCACCGCGGGATCGGTGACCTGATGCGATACATAGCTTTGATTAGCTTCGCCGAATCAGCTGACTTTGGCCCGCATCACATGTTGTCGCCTGAAACAAAGAGGGCTAAAGCTAGATTGTCGGATGAAGCGCTTTACGCGCTTGGGTTGTACCTTTACTCTCTACGTCCTCCTCTTTCCCCTCACTCCTCCAAACTGAAAAGCCGAGACCCCAGGTTGTCTCAAAATCAGGGTCGACCCAATGCACGCGCTGCATCTCTCGCAGCGTGTTCGAGTTGAGCACCTCCTCGCCGCCTTTATGCGCAAGTACTCGGAATTGCCAGGAAGCGAAGCGCGCCAGGTCTTCCGCACTCGAAGCGTAGCCTGCAGCGGGAGCTATGCCGCGAGCCATAAAGAACGGAACTGCTGCTCGCGTGCCGTCGCGTCGCAGAGCGCCATAGCCCGTGGCCAGCCTACCCCCGCGTTCTTTTCCTGGTATTTCAGGCGTGGTGCTTTTTAGGCCCAGCGGGTCGAGGATGCGTTTGCCGACGTATACCTCGTAGGGTTCGCCCGATACCGACGCGATCAGCTCCCCGGCGAGCGTCAGACCGAGGTTCGAGTATTGAAAGTAGGTCTCGGCCGGGTAGAGCGTCTCCTGAGAGGCAATTCGCTCTCTCACCTGCTCGCGCGTGGGAAAGGTAAACTCAGGCCCCGTCCAGTATGGGAAATCGGATTCGCGCGGCAGGCCAGACGAATGGGTGAGCAGTCCCTCGATTGTGATCTCAGGCCCCAGAGGGTCGGTTCGCTTGATCTTAAACCAGGGGATGTGGCGCGCCACCGGATCGTCGATACGGAGCTTGCCCTCGTCGCGCAACTGCATTACGCCGATGCTTGTGAATCGTTTCGAAATCGAACAGATGCTGTAGATGGTGCTCGGCGTTGCCGGAGTCTTGCGCTCAACATCCGCGTAACCGAATCCTCCGCTCCACAATAGTTGCTGGTCGTAAACGACGCTGGCCGAGACACCGGGGATTTGTTGGTAAGCACGCTGCGCATCGAGCCAGACCTGCAGGAGATTGAGGGCTTGCTTAACGCTC
>CAZOOE010000008.1:491-1135 GCA_964581275.1 uncultured Clostridia bacterium | reverse complement strand
AGCTGAGGATGTTGGTAGACGGATGGAACGGATAATGAAAAAGAGGCAAGGAGTAAGAAAACTACAAGAACAATCAAATGAGCCGGACGTTTCATGATCATACCTTTCTGGATGTAGTCTGGTGATCTGTACCAGTGTCACTGGCGAAATCTTGGCCGACAGGTTACTAGCGGACCCCGACGCCCACGCTCTAGCCACCGATCCGCCTTGGCGGTTCCAGCCCACCCGGAGGCATGTAATAGAACCGAATCAAGTACACCTTGTCACCGCTGCCGTGTTTTGCGATTCGCAGCAAGTCATCCACGCTCTCGAACCCCGATTCAAGCGCCAAATCATCTGTGATGTCGGCGATGCTGATTTGCGAAATCGATCCCACTACAATGTGGCCCTCGTCCATCGGGTAACGACCACCCACTTTTACGTGAGGATACTTCCAGATGCGAATGCTGCATCTGATTCGCCCGTACCGGACTCCCTCACGAAGCCTCTTGGCGAACATCATACGGAACCTCGCACAATCGCTAAGGGCACGGCCCTAAAGTCCCCTCATAATCCCAACCGGCATAACCGGGCAGACGCCATCGCCCCCCCTGTACCCTACCGGCCGCGCTGGCCCAGTTGAACGTCGAACCGGCAATCTCAGC
>CAZOOE010000008.1:0-481 GCA_964581275.1 uncultured Clostridia bacterium | reverse complement strand
CACCGTGAAAAACCGATACACGCTAATCGCGCCGGCTTGTACCCACCGCCACCGTGTGTGCAGTTGAACGTGCAGCCGCGGTGTCACTCCGCCCTAGCGGCGGGCCCCCTTCTGTTCGCGCAGTTTCCTTCCCGCCAAGACGTACCGCGGCTCGCCCTTCACGCTCGGACAGCACTGCTCGTCCTTTGGCCCGTAGCTCAGCGTTTCCAGCAGAATCATATTGTCCACGACCGACCTCAGTTCGACCGATCGCACCGACTTGCCGCCTACTTCGGTGTGCGTCACAGGCGTCAGCACGCCTTTCTGCCGCACGAGGACCGCCAGATACTGGATGTAAAGATTCGCACCGCGCTGACCCTCGATAGTGTACAGCACGACGGTTTCCGGAACGCCGTCGTGCGTCAGGTCGCCGACGACCACTTTGCGCGCCTCCCGGTACTCTTCGCCTCGTTCGCGACGGGCCTGACGAGCGATGAATCCA
>CAZOOE010000007.1:0-36164 GCA_964581275.1 uncultured Clostridia bacterium | reverse complement strand
GTTGGAACCGTGTTCTCGAGACAGCTCGTAGCCACCGGAGGTACGACGCCCTATAGCTGGAGTCTTCTTTCGGGCGCGCTGCCCGATGGGCTCGGCCTTGCCACAAGCGGCTTAATCAGCGGCACGCCGACGGCAACCGGGACGTTCGATTTGACAGTAAAGGTCACCGATGCTCAAAGCGGCACGGCTCAGAAAGCTCTTGAGCTCACCATCATCACACCGGCAACAGGCTATGACTCGCAGTTTGTCTCACAGAACGTGCCGGCGACGCTCCAGCCGAATCAAGCGTTTGTCGTATCCATCAGATGGTTGAATAACGGCTCGCAGACATGGAGCGGAGGGTCGGGATTTTCGATAGTCTCACAAAACCCGGCTAACAATGTTGTCTGGGGTGGGAATACTGTGCCGTGGGTCAACCCTCCCGTCGCGCCGGGTGAGCAAATGGAGCTGTTGTTTCAAGCTTTCGCGCCCGCTAAGGCAGGCACCTACAATTTTCAGTGGCAGTTGAGTCAACAAGGGGTCGGCTTCTTTGGACAGATGTCGACGAACGTCAGCATTACCGTAGGCGACCCGAACCAGCCAGCCCCGATTTCGATCTCCGGGCCATCATCCGTGCCGGCAGTAAAGGGAACAGCTCTCACCGTCGCTCTCGCTGCGACCGGGGGCACGGCGCCTTACAGTTGGTCGATGGCGACTGGCACGCTTCCGTCAGGGGTCAGCTTGAACTCAACCACTGGGGCGCTCAGTGGTACGCCGATGGCGGCAGGAACCTTCGCCGTAACCGTGCAGGTCACCGACTCGAGATCTCAAACGGCGCAGAAGGTGTTGACGTTCACGGTTACCGAGCCGCCAGCTCCGCCCGTCGACATAGCGACATCGACGCTTCCGGGGGCCACAAAAGGACTCAGTTTCAGCCAGCAATTGAGTGCAACAGGAGGCAAACCACCTTATACGTGGACAATGACCGCGGGCGCGCTGCCCGGAGGGCTCAGCCTCACAGCGACCGGGATCATATCCGGGACGCCGAATGCCTCGGGGAGCTTCGGCTTTACTGTGACCGCAACCGACTCGGACTCGCATGCCGCGAGCAAACCTCTTTCAATCCATGTAGCCGCTCCACCGATTACAGTGGCGGCCGTACCTGCGCTTGAAACACTAAAGGGTCTGTCATTCAACTACCAGTTCAGCGCAAGCGGAGGAACACCTCCGTACACATGGTCTATCGCGGTGGGAGCCCTTCCGCCCGGATTGATTCTGAATGCTACCAGCGGACTGATATCGGGGACTCCAACGGTGGCCGGTCTGTTCGCGTTAACAGTCACCGTTCGCGATTCGGTGTCCGCAAGCTCGAACGCCAACGTTCAGATCAAAGTGATCGACCCTGATACCATACCGGTGATCAGTAAGGTCAAGTACAAGAACGCGAGCAAGCTGATCGTGATTGGAGACAGGATAGCAGCTGGGGCGCTGCTGCTGGTTGATGGCACCTCGGTGTCGTACAGAGAGGCTGACGGCCAATTAATAGTAAAGGGGATCGGGCTGGCTTCAGGGGTTCACGAAATCAGAGTAGTGAATCCCGGTTCGGTGTCTTCGGCGCCGTTTATGAAAACCATCGACTGAGGACCGTCTCGGCGCGCACAAGCAGTCGGTTAGGCTGTATGATTTCTTACATTCCATGTCTCAAGGCAGATAATCGTCGTAGCTACTTGCACGCTTGCCGCGTTTGCGGGCTCCGCGTCCCCCGCCAAGTTGCGAGAACTGGTCAGTACCATAGCTCCCAAGCCCCGCTAGGTTGAAGGTGAATGACCACGCACTCTCGTTACGCAGCCCTGCCTTGAACGTGTTGTAATTAAACTGAATTCCGCAGCAGTCCCACGAGTAGCCAAAGTAACTGCGTGAGTTCATGAGACGGCCACGAGAAACCTCGGTGTCGCTGATGAACCTATTCGTGAAGTCGTAGCTGATGCGCGAGCCTCCGTATAGCCCCTTTACGTCGTCGCCAAGTTGAATGGTCGCGCTGATCTGATCACCCGGGAATGTGCCAGGCTCAAAGCTGTTTGGATCGAGCTTGATCCGCCGAGATAGGTAATAGCCTGCAGAGACCGACACCTTGTTTGTTCTCACTCCCCCGCCGACAGTCACGTTTCGAACGACGCCATCGTCATTGCCCAGATCCATTCGCAAATCACCGTAGACAGTTGAGAGCGGCCGGTAGCGCACCGCAACATTGACCGGCGAGAAGCTTCGCGCCCGACCACCGGACGTGAACCCCGACAGCGTGTTTATGGGATAGAACTGGTTCCGGTGCCCTTCAACCAGGGCGCCGCCGAAGGTCCGGTCGAAGAAGTATTTCTGCGCGACCTCGACGGTCAGGACTTCATAGGCCTGAGAAGTTTCGCCGTCATTGCTTGCTGCGTCTTCGGTCGCATTGGTCTTTCGTTCCTCGCTCCGGCGCGTTGTCGAGTCTTGCATCTTCGAAGCGCGATTTGCTGGGTTCAACTCATCCTGCTTACCGGTTTCGAGTTTTGATTTCGATTTGTCGGCCTGCGGTTGCTCAGGTTTGGTCTTGTCGGGTTGCTCAGCCGCGGACTCAGGTTTCGCTGAAGGTTCGATCCTGACATCCGCCGGAGGATTGGTATGTTCCAAGTTGCGATTGGCGTTGTCGTTCTGCCCGGGCTGGACCGGCTTCATATTGGATGGCGATCGGCGTCCTTTGGGGCGCTTCCGTGTCAGATCAGAGGGGAACTTCCTGGTGAAGAATCTATTGACGATCGCGTATTCGAACTCGTTGGTGTTCGCTACCGCATCGCTCTCATCGAATCTGATGATCCGGTTGAATTCGCCGCCGATGCCGCTTATCAAGCGATAGGTGATATAGGGCTCTATCAAGTGCTTGAACCGAGCCGAACCGTCATCATTTGTGTAAGTCTTCTCCAGTGCCGGCGGCCTTACGTCTACCGCGAGTTCTGCGTATCGACGTGAGATTCCCCTGGAAACGATCGGGTCCAGTCGGTTCCGATCGAACAGCTTTACGACGGGATTGAACTCGGTTCGAGTCGGGTCGAGCCTGGGATCTGCCGGATCAAAAGTGAATTTGTCCGGATCAAAAGCCGGGACGTTGGGATCCATGCTGCTGGTGTAATAAGTTTCTCGCAAAGAGAGGCTCGGAGTGATTGCGACGCCCGCGATCGTGGCAAGCGGCACAGTGATCTTGGGCTGGAAGTCGAATCGCTGAACCGCCGCCGGAGTTACCAGCGTTACGTTTGTATCGACCGCCTCCTGCTTCTTGAGCGCGCCGATGCTCGAGCCAAACGAGAAATAGATCGGGCTGCCGTCGAATATACGGCGCGGGTACACGGTCAGATTCATTTCGGGCGCCTGTCGAATCTTGACGTCGAAATTGGTCCCGGCGCTCGGGGTCAAGGGGTTGGTGCTCGGGTTGAATAGAGTCGTAGTTTCATTCGAGGCGAGAAAGTTGAACGTCAGCCCGTTTTTGTTGTTTTTTGCTTAGACAATGTATTCTCGGGCCCGGTAAATGACCTGCGCGTTGTCACCCGAGAAGACCTGGCGAAACGCGAGGCTGGTAACGAGCGAAACGTTGCCGACTGCCAACCAACCGTGACCAAGGTGCTGAACGCCTTCACCGATGAACGCGGTGCCGCCCTGCTTCTCCCCGGCCGGCCCGAACAGCCTGTCCTTCACGGTGAACACGCCGAGCCTCAGGAATGAGTTCTCATCGGTCTGTGCTCTAAACTCAGCGCCCATTCCGACCCCGCGCTGAGTATAGATGTCGCCGCGAAACGTGATGTCCGCAGACTGGCCCAGCGTTTGGTAGTAGGCCAGTTTGAGCGTCCGCCCTTTCTGGTTCGAATTCCCGGTGCTTGGCAACAGGAAGCCTGACTTGCGTTCGCGCCTGGTCGCCGGTATCCACACATACGGCATCACGAAGGCAGGAAGTGTTCTTACTCGAAACACCGCGTTGCGCATGATGACGCGGTCGCCCATCTTGAGCTCGGCGCGTCGGGTCTTGAAGCTCCACTTTGGCACCACGTCTTCGCAGGCGGTCACCGCTGCGTCGTACAGCTCGTAAGTGTCTGGACCTGTCTTCTCGACGCGCGCGGCGCTGAAGAAAACATAGTCTCCGGTCTGCGTCCGGTTGGTGAACCCGGTTGAATCCCAGAAGGTGCCTCTTTTGGTCCTCCAGTTGATCTCGGCGCGGTGCGCGGTCACTCGCTGGTCGGCGCCCTGATCGAATATTACGTTGCCCTCGGCGACCATGTCATCGGTAGTGCCGTTGAATGTCACGCGATCGGCCTGCAAACGGATGTCGCCCTGAGTGGCGTTCACATATCCTTCGTAGAGGAAAAGGTCTGCATTTTTGGATTGCCTGTCAGAAATGATTTCGACGGTCTCCTCTTCGGTAGGAGGACGCGACGTTGATTTGGCCACGTCCTTATCATCGCCCGCTTGTTTCTTGCGCTCTGCCTTTCGGGTGCGTTTGTTGTCCTTAGTCTCTCGCTCCTCCGGACTCTTTTGAGCCGGTTGCGATTGCCGAGAGACAACCTGACACTCGAGTATCGACCCCGAGTTCAGCGCGATCAGAAGAGAAACAGAAAGAGTGATGGAGAACGGCTGCGGGAAGCGGAACATTAGGCTAAACAAACCTCCGCACGGGCAAATCGATACTAGCACGCGGGTTTTGTGGACGGCAATGTCGGTGGACTCCAGGCGTTGGTCGTCGTACTATCCTGGATGAACTCGAAGATCGTTTGTCCGGAGGGGTCGATGGCGGGCAGAACACCTGAAGGAGTGTTGGAGGATGCTCAGGCTCGACGCCTGCGACAGCGGTTTCGCAAGGGCGTCTTCGTCATACCCAGCCTGCTTACCACCGCGAATATTTTTTGCGGGTTCTATTCGGTGATGGAATCGCTCGCCGGAATCAAGGCCCTGGCCCTTGTACCGCTGTCGGGTGATCTGGAGTCTGTTGTTGGCTACGGAGTCCTTAACACCGCGACTGAGCACTTCGATCGAGCCGCCATCGTCATCGGTTTTGCCGCGTTGTTTGATTTGCTTGACGGTCGCGTTGCGAGGATGACCAACGCGACTTCCGAGTTCGGCCTCGAGCTTGATTCGATCGCCGACGTCATCTCGTTCGGCATAGCTCCCGCGGTGCTCGCGTTCGCGTGGGGCTACGGACAGATGCCCGACCTCCACAACGTCGGTTGGGCCGCTTCATTCCTTTTCGTAATCTGCGGGGCGCTCAGGCTCGCGCGATTCAACGTGCAAGCGAGGCGCCCTCATTCTAACCTCCCGCCCAAGAATCCAAAGGTCGACAAAAAGGCTTTCGTCGGGATGCCCATTCCGGTAGGCGCGACGATGATAGCTTCGATAGCGCACTTTTCGCCGAGACCGCTGGGGTATGTTGCACAGTCTCACCTGTGGTCGCTCTGGATAGGTCCAAAAGCCTATTCGACCGCCCTCCTGGTTTTGGTGGTTTTCCTCGCCTTTCTTATGATCTCGACGCTCCGCTACTCAAGCCTCAAGAATATCGGCGTCGGCAATCGGAACCCTCGAATCTTGATTATCGGACTTGCGCTTCTTGTGACTTTGATATGGTTTTATTCGCAGTGGGTCTTGCTGATCATCTCGACCGTCTACGTTTCGCACGGACTGATAGCCAAGCTATGGTCGCTGGTGAAACCTCGCAGGGCCGGCGTGGAGCATTCAGAGATCGAGCTGGATGCCAGACCAACGACCGAGGCTCGAAGTTAAGAGAAGGTACCGTGCGAACTGAAAAACCGGTAGCAAACATCAACGCGACAACCCCAGCAATTCATCCAAACGCACCAGCCTCCCAAGCAGGAGGGCGTGGCCTGCGCCCTTGACTACACTCACCGTGGCATTTGGCATTCGCGCAGCCATCGCTCGCGCTTCCTTGACTGATGAAATGAGAAGGTCCCGATCGCCGGCGATGAATAGCGTAGGTGCCTGAATCTCAGAGAGCCGTGGCTCGACGTTGAGTTCCCCAATGAGATCAAGGCGCCGCGCGTACGCTTCGGCGCTGACCGTGCGGATCGCCCCCCAGAACAGACGGCGATCCTCCGGGCTGACCCTGTCCACAAGCAAACCAAAAATACTTGCCGCGCGTCTGACCGGCCACAGTATGCGAAACAAGACGCCCGATGCGAGTCTACGCCCGAGCTTGATCGTCAGCCGGTTTCTAAAACGCGGGAATGAATTGATCACTACCAGCCTTTCGACCATGTGCGGATACCGCAGCGCAAAGTTCAACGCCACTGTCCCCCCGAAGGATTCCCCAAGGATCGTCGCTTTCTGCTCTCCGAGATCACTGATGATGCAAGCCAGGTCGTCAGAGAGATCCTCATATGTGAACCGCCCATGATCGCGTGATCGAAAGGACACAATGCGATAGGTACGCGCGAGCCGCGGAGCCTGTTTGAAGAAGAGCATCCCAGTGCCGTCGAGGCCTGCGACGTAGATGAGTAAAGGGCCCGAGCCCTCAACTTGATAATGCGGGGAGCCGGCGGTTGTCACGGCTATTGACCGCTGATCTCTTCGAGGATCTGCTCGGCGGCGGCGCGAGGATCGGGATTGTCCGTTATAGCGCGCCCGACGACAATGAAGTCGGCGCCATCGCGTATGGCATCCGCCGGGGCGGCTATGCGCTTCTGGTCACGCTTTTCGGCCCAGGCCGGACGTATGCCCGGGGTGAGGATGATGAAGCCCTGTGCGGTGATGCATTCGCGGATCAAGCGAATCTCGTGAGGTGAAGCGACGATGCCGTCGAGTCCGGAATCGCGCGCGAGAGTCGCCAGTCGGACAACTTCGCCTCTCAGGTCCGAAGTGATTCCAACGTCGGCGAGATCGGCTTTGTCCATACTGGTGAGCACCGTTACACCGAGCACGGCGGGCCTGGTGATCCACAACAACCCGCGATCGCCGACCGCGTGAGCCGCCGCGCGCATCATCTCCGATCCGCCGAGGGTGTGCACATTAAGCATCGAAACCCCCAGACGCGCCGCCGATTCAACGGCGCCGGCTACAGTGTTGGGGATGTCGTGAAACTTGAGATCGAGAAAGACGCGCTCCCCGGATGCGATGACCTCGCGCACGAGCTGCGGTCCTTCGGCGGTGAAGAGCTGGCTGCCGATCTTGAACATCCCGACAGAGCCACTGAGCCGCTCGACGAGGCGAAGCGCGCTGTCGCGATCCGGGACGTCCACAGCTACGATGAGGCGGTCCTTGACGCTAGAGGGAATTGGGTTGGTAATCGTCGCCAATCGCTTCCTTGGAGTTCATCGAGAAATTGTCGGTCGCAGTGTCGAATATAGCGACCTGAGGAACTCGATTCAAGCTGAAGGACTGACGCGCACCCGACTGACGACGCGGATGCCGTCCGGCATTATTGCCGCGGGATCTTCAAAGCCGCAGTAGCACCAGATGTCGCTAACGCAGCGACGCAATTCAGACAGGCAGGCCTGGGCAAGCGAGCGGCAGCGAACGCTGCTTTAGCAAGGATTGTCTCGGATCTAGGAGAGGGAAGGTTCGAACGATCACGCCCCGCTGGCTTGCCGGCGGCCCGCGGACTCAATCTCGTTCGTCCGGACTTCTTCCAAGAGCCGGCCTCCGGCCTCCTGGGACATCCTGATTGCGCCGTTGAAGACCGCGCCCTCCTCCACAAGCAGAACCGGTGTTATGACATCTCCGTACACTCGGCCCGTTCTGCGAATCTCCAGCTTCGATCTCGCGATAAGATTGCCGTGAACTGCGCCGTGAACTACGCACACGCCGACATCTACCTGCGCCTCGATCTGACCTGACTCGCCGATAATAAGGGTCCCGCTATCGGATGTGAGCTTGCCGTCTGTTTTGCCGTCGACCTGCAGTCGGTCTGCGAAAGCAATATCGCCTTTGACTTCGATTCCTCGACCTATCCACCCGAAGTCTGAGTTGCTGGGTTCGTTCTTCACTAGTTTCATTCTTGATATCCCCGCCTTTTGATTAGCTCGCAAGAAGCTAGGTACTTTACTGTGTGAGGGCCGAACTCTTTAACCCGAGAAGTCTTTTTGGATTAATCCAATGGTGCGTGGAATCGGGGCAGACAGGTTATACGCCGAGTGGGACCCGAAGTCAAGGTTTCCTTTAGTCGATGGTGGGTATTAGTAGAGATCGTTGGATATTATCAAGAAGTTAATGCTCAACTTTCAACATTAAGGGATCCCTCTACAATGTTGCGGCCAATCGTCTCCTGGCAGCAATCACTTCAGAGAGGTTGGTATCCGCCTGTTTCCAAACTTGAAGGAATATCGCGTACTCGGCGCGCGCTCGTTCGCTTTCGCCCTTTCTTTCGTAAGCTTCGGCGAGATGATAATGCGCGAGCGGGTAGTTCGGGTTGAGACTAAGAACGCGTCGGTATTCTGCGATGCAGTCGTCGAATTGACCGAGTGTCAGGTAGGCATTAGCCAGGCAGTCCTCCAATGAATCTATTTCCCAACCTGGCGGAGCGTGGAGGAGCGCCTCCTTGAAATGCGCGATGGCATCTTGGGCACGCCCGCTCTCGAGCGCAATGGAGCCATCGTAGAAAGATCGATACCTCAGCGGGTAGCGCATACCTCGATTTGTGTAGGGATATCTCTCAAAGAACTTTTCCTTCAATCGTTCGGCTGTTTTCGGGTCGCCTCGCTCCAAAGCGATTGTTAGCGGGCTCAGAGCAAGTCCCGCGAAGAGGTTTGCCTCTCTCCTGGCTACTTGCTCAGCGCGCCTGATGTCACCACTTTTCAAATACACGGTCGCGATGTACCTGTAGCCACGTGCTCGTTCTATTTCGGAGGGCGCGATCCGAAGGTAACGCTCGTATTGATTCATTGCGTCTCGATAGCGGCCCCGTTGAAAATAACAGTTGCCTAAATGAACTACAGCGACTTCAAACTCCGGGTTGATTGTTATCGCTCGGTTGTACTCAGCAATCGCTTGCTCGTAACGGCCCGCACACTGGTAACCAAGCCCTAAACTGTCATAAGCATTCGGCAAATCAGGCGCGAGCACCACATAGCGCCGATCCATCGCGATAGCCTCATCATGTCTTCCAAGCATGGTGTAAATGCCGCCAAGGACGTTATAAGTGTCCTTGTATTCCGGGTCAGCGACTAGCGCACGCTGAAGGACGGCAATGGCTTCTTCAAATCGCTCCTCGCCAGAGAGCAGTTTGCCGACTCTGTAGTACGCCTCGATCTCGTTGGGGAATTTCGCGATAAGTTCCTGAAATGATTTTATGGCGCGGGGGTAGTCGAGATTCGCGATCGCATACCACGCGACAATGTACAGCCTGTCCTTTTCAGTCAAGCGGTGTGAGAGTTGAAATGCCTTTTCCAGATATGGCTTGCCCTTATCGGCCAGTCCCCGACTCGCCGCGTATGCGTAACCGATCCGAGCGTATGCCATCGCAAATTGCGGATCAAGTGCGGTGGCCTGTTCCAGCAACGCGATGGCTTCTGAGCTATCTAATGACTCCGCTTTCTCTACAGCTAATGAGTAGTTGCGATATTCCTCCAGGTTGTCCGGCATCACATCAGCCAGTTTCGAGCTCTTTTCCTGCTCGCTTGGTGTGTCCCCCAGTTGAGCGGCGAGCTCCGACGATAAGGTATCAACCTGCGCGAGAATCTGATCGGCCCTGTCTGTAACAACGCTTTTAGTCGTCAGGAGCCGGCCTGTGCGAACATCGTAGAGCTGCACCTCTATGCGAAGCTTGTCGCCCAACCTGGCAAAGCTGCCGAGGACAACCGACTCAGCCTGACTCTTTTGGGCGATGTCGAGGGCCTGTTCGAGTCGAACGCTTTCGAGATGGTTGTGGCCGGTCCTTTCCAGGAGTACATAGAGTTGCTGCCGACCGAGAACGGTTAGGTGCTTCGAGTGCGAGAGGTCGGCGATGAACATGTCGGCCAGGCCCTCTCGCAACCAGTCAACATCGCGGCTCTCCGATTGATTGTCGAAGTACATCACGACGACGGGTTTCTTGCCCGGCACCTTTTGCAATGTCACGTCGGCAACCAGTGAACTGGCGCGCCGTATCTTCGTCCCTACGTAACTCCACAGCAAAACAGCCACCAAAATCGTCAGCAAAACGGCGGGAACAACGACGCGAAGCCGCACTAAGCCGCCAAAACGAAGAGGTAAGGCGGGTCGCTGTGTTTTCGTGTCTGGGTGTAACGGCGCCTGAGACGTGATCTCCTGTTTGTACTGAACCTCGATAGTTGTGACTTCCTCGGTCTCAATCACAGTGGGCGGGCGAGGATAGAACTCTTCCACCTCTCCGATAAAGCGGTACCCAACCTTTGGGATGGTCTTAATCAGTCGCGGGCGACGCGAGTCATCGCCGAGAGCCTTGCGAATCTCGACTATCAACTGCACCAGCGCATCATCAGTGACCGCCGTATCTTTCCAGACGTTCTCAAGCAACTCCTCCTTGGTGACTAGTCGTTCGTGGCGTTCCAGCAGATAGAGCAGGACCTGAAACGTCTTCGGGCGGAGGTATTGCTCCTGGCCTGCGCGCTTAAGGCACGCCAGCGATGTATCGACCTCGACTTGATCGCACCGATAGATGGGTTTATCCAGCGAATTCACGTCTGTTCAGTGTCAGCAACGCCCGAATATCGGAAAAATATCGTTCTTCTGTCGTTACTTCAAACGACACCAATGAGATAAAGCAACCGTTGAAACACACAGCCTGAGTGGGTGGGCGAGCCGAAGCGACGTGCCGGATTATACCAGCCTCGCCGGATCAACGGAACATGATAAAGCGAAGCGCGATAGTGAAGATCACGACCGTTCGCCGCAGAGCGATCAGAGTGGCGGGGGTTAGTCCACGAGCAGGCTGCCCGGGCTGTGAGCGGGGGGTGGGGATGCTTACAAGAAGCCAAGCCGCCGAGATCCTGCAAGTTGATGATTTAACAGTCGACGGATTAATAGCCACTCGTCAGGTGCATGCAATTCTTACCGTAAGCGGCAACTTCTGTATATGTAAAGATTCCCTTTTTGTAGAGTAGGCGCACTTAGTCGCTAGACAGCCTGGCCGCTTTTCCAATTTGCGTCTGGGGTTAGGTTATATGATTAGCCTCCTCGGCGCTCGATTCGATCGGTCACGGTAAGCTTCGAGTTCGTATTGAGCAGTTCGAATGCTTCCGGTGAAAACCGAGAAGCCTAGTCACCGTTATGGGCATAAACCAACCTCCGAGTGCTTGAACGACCTTTTACTTCCGAGTTGGCTCAAGCCCGAGCGCTCCATCTGCTGTGGCAAAGCAAGGGATTCATATCCGGCATAAGACTGGGAGCCGGCGGAGAGTGCACTGTCCTAGGCCTCGCCTTGAACCGTGGGAAAGCGAGTCTAGTCGGTCCTGAAAGGAGATATCGCAATGTATGAGTTCAGGCAATGCCAAACCAGACTGCACATTATGTCTCTTACAGCGATCCTCTTACTGATGGTGGGCGCAACTACCCGGGAAAGTCTCGCGCAAGCTCCCTCCAGCCCGGGCGTGGCAGCTCAAGCAGAGGAGTTGATCAGGCAAGCGAGAGAACAGGGGGTCGCCTACCTGAATTCGAAAGACGACCGAGCGAAAAAGACGGCGAAGAAGAATCTGGAAGACGCGGAGAAGATTCTCAAGGATGGGCTCAAGCGAGACCCAAACTGCGAGAAGTGCGCCGAAGGTTTGGTGGCAACTCACTTCTATCAAACCTACTTTGGTTTCGCGAAGAACTACGACGAATGCTTTAAGGTGGCGAAGCAGGGCCTGGAACATTTTCCTACCAACACCCGCATCGCGTTTTTCAAGGGCTACGCACACTACAACAGCGGCGAATATAGCGAGGCGACTAAGGCGTTCAACCGCTACCTCGCGGGTGCCGCCGCCGCCCCTCAAACCGAGGCCCAAGTGATGGCGCTGTTGCGAGACTCTCAGCAACGCTTCATGAACAGTTGGTACAAACAGGCAAATTTCTACAACTCCAAGGAATCGCGAATTGAGACCGCGGGTCAGGACTTCCGTCCGGTGACATTGTTTCAGGTAACGCCCGAGTGGGAGCTGAATCTCGGAGGCCAGGCGTTTGCCCAGATAACATCCCAGTCTCCACCGATGCAGGACCCGGAGCTGCAGCAGTATCTCCAAAACATTGTGACTCGACTGACCAGCAAGACACCCGGCCCGAACTACAACTATCGCGTGACCATACTAAACTCGCCGACGGTGAATGCGCTTACAGTGCCCGGCCACGTGTTCGTAGCCACGGGCCTGGTGGCCTTCGCAGAGAACGAGTCAGAGCTTGCCGGTGTGCTGTCCCACGAAATGGCTCACAACTACGGGCATCATGCCGCGCGAAGGTTCATTAAGGCCTATTAAGCGCAGATGCTTGCCGGCGCCATAGCTCAAGCGGTCAATCCAAGAAGCCAGGTGGCGCAATTGGCGACTCAGTTGATCACGAACATCGGAATGGGATTGTTCCTCAACGCCTATAACCGGTTCGAGGAAAAGGAAGCAGATCTTTACGGAGCGCACATCATGTTCAACGCCGGCTATGACCCGACCGCCCTGTCGGCCTTCTTCACCAAGATGTACAAAGCGAACCCAAAGCAACCCGTCAAATTCCTGAGCACACATCCGCCGACGCCTGATCGCGCTACTTACTTGATCGATTACCTCGACAGCTTTCCGTTACAGACTACCGAAGTGCGCACTGACAGTCAGGAGTTTCAGCGGATCAGATCCCGCATCGCGGCGACGATGCCGCGGGTCCAGCAAAAGGGTCCAGGCAATGGAGTACTTCCTCCGAAGTAGCGATTCCATCCGCGGGCCGAGAAGGCGATGAGAGACATAAAAGGAGTGCCCGGTGGCCAAACATACGAGAGCGCTCGCAAACGAGGCCTAATGATTGGAGGGATTCACATGCGGGATCAGCGCTTAAAGACTAAGGTGAAGCCGGTCGCTTCTGTTATCGCAACCGTTGTTCTGGCCGTCGTCTTCGAAACATCGAGCGCCTCTGCGCTCCCGAAACCGCCGGCGTACGTCGCAGCGGCCCCGCTTCCCTGGATTCAGGATAACAAGCAGCTGAAGTTTGCGGTCAACATACGCAACGGCGCAATAGCAACTGCCGATGCCGCTTCGTTTGTCGCTCACGATACGCTGGCTAGCAATGCGGGGGCGAATCTCGGGAAGGATGGATTTGTTTGGGGCATTTGCGAACGCATCAACGGCGACGTAAAAATCGCCGTTTTGACCGCCGACATTCGAGATCCAGTAGAAAGACAGAAATGGGCGAGCGGGTTTTTTGACAGATTCGTAGAGACAACCCTTGCCGGAAACGAGAAATTCAAAGATTTCCACGGCGCGCGAATAATGGTCAACAATCAGCAGCGCGGCTTCTTCGATTGGACACAGGGGGTGACTGGCGCACCACCGAAACCGCTTCCCGCTCCGACCAGTTCAGCCGGTGCTGGGGCTCAGGCGCCTCAGTACCAAGGCAACATTTTGGGCGAACCTGAGTTCGACTCTGAAACCAACAAACTCTATGAGCTGATCCGCGATACTGACGTGAAGGCGATGGATTTGGATTTTTTCAAGAAGGTATACCTCACCCCAGACGCCCCGAATAAGCTCAAGAAGATCTTTGCTCTGGCTCAGGAACCATTCCCGCAAAAGAACAGGCGCCTCGCAGAACTCCGCAAATGGTACGACTGGTCCATTCAGGCAGACTATGCGAGAGAGAAAAATATAACGATTGAGAACACCAATCAGGGCAAAGACAACGGCGCTCGTAGCGATCTCGACGCCACTGCAAATCTGCTGGAGAAGCCCGATCCGAGTACAGGCAAAATGATCCTAAAGAGCGGGGTAGCCGATCTGATCAGATATCAGAAGGTGCGTTACGCCGCGGACGGACTGAATCCCGACAACGTAGACGTAACGCTTTTCGACGGAGACACCTGGCTGCCCGACTGGCGCGACTCACGCATGAGCTACGACCAATTCAAGCGCGAGACATACAAGGCTGTTTGGGACCTGAAGAATCGCAAGGGCGCTTATTTTGTGCCCGGCGCGAACAAGGAGCAGCCGCACGACCGCGCGCTAACCGAAGGACACACCATCCACATCAGTTGGGATTACATCAACAATCGGCCGATGATCAACGGCAGGCAGGTTCAATTCGATTTTGATAAAGGGACCATCGTTGATGCGGAGACCAATCAGCCTGTAAAGGAATACAACACGCGCGAAATGGCGCTGCAAGGCGTTGTTGTGCGCTATCAGGGTATGGAGGTCATGGAGCCTCGGGATATGTGGCGGCGCGCGTTGGGAAATGTCGTTCAGAACACTCTGGAGTTTCTCACTCACGACGAGCCGGGACACAGCGATGCGGTAAGCCGCAACAAATACTTCATCGAGCGGGTGATCGATCAGGCTGTCGGCCGATTTCACAACACCTACCGTCTTTCGTATGTGGAAGTGCACGCCAGCGCACTGCCGAGCGATAAGAAAATTTCCTGGAAGAGGGCTTTTATTCAACAAGCATTCGGCGTCCCCGACGGGGAAATAGATACGATTGCCAGAATTCAAAGCGTTCTGGATCGGGCCTCTGAAATCCAGCTAGACAAAACCGGCAAATGGCACGACGGGAGGACTGCTGACTACAACGCGCGCCGCAAAGATTACTACGCCGCGGAAATCGACGAGGCTAAGAAGATGGTCGGAGAGTGGATCAACAATGTCTCTGACGATCATCCGAAGGTCCTTGAAAAAGCCGAGCTCCTGTTCGTCGAAAAGCAGCGCGAGATCATGACAGAGGCAGCAGTTCGTGTTGTCGAAGAGACTTTCAAGCGAGACTTTAGTCCGGAAGGAATTCAATACAACCGCGACCGATTCGGTTCTCCGGACGCAGCTAAGAACATAATGCTCGACCGCGGCGTGGAGCTGGCGTTGTTGATGGACATCATTGAAAGCGCCCCTCGATTAACACCTCAGCAGCGCCAGACGCTCAAACAACGAGTAATCGGCGCAATACCACCGGACGCTCGAACCCTCGTGGAGAATCTGGCGAGGATCAGCGCCTTGAAGCTCGATCTGATCGGCCGCGAAGGATTCGATCCAGCCGATTCAGCCAAGAGAAACATGCGGCCTCACGAGCTAATCGCTCAGGTTGAGCAGGAGATCAAGCGACTACTCGGTGACGTCGAGAGCCAAACCCTGCCCGATGACGAAGTGCGCAAATCAATCTCTCAAATGATTCGTCAGGTGCTCGGCCCGATTGATAGCAAAAAGCTCCAGGAGTCCTGGGAGCAGGTCAAAAAGGAATTGAGCCGAATTGGGCGCGAGGCGGGCGGCGCTTACTGGAATGAAATCAAGGAGCAGGTGGATTTCCTGATGGTGACTGGCGCAGCCCTGGGGATGATTGATGCTTACGAAAAGCATTGTGCGGGCCAGCCCACCTGGACCGATGAATGCCTTACCGGTTTGTCGACGGAAGCCGGAAATCAAATCCTTTACATGCTGCCAGGCATCAATACCGGCTACATGATCCTTAGCGGCCTCAAGGAAATCGGCCGAGGCAATCGTCTCGGAGGAAGCATTACGTTAGGCTTCGCGGCGGCGTCGCTTCCTCCGGTAGCCAGAGCTCTGGGGACAACCGGGGCTGCAGTCATAAAGCTGTACGTAGCATTGCAGATGATCAGGGTCGGTTACGGTGTGACCATCGGATACGTCTTGCAGAACATGGAAAACGACGCGGTCGAGCAGGCGTTTAAGGCGCTTCCGTCAATGCCTCCACCAGCTCGGCGGTACAGCTATCCTAACGAACCGAGCCTTTCGGTCACAAAGGCAATCACCCCAAACTACCCGCTCCTGTTCGACGTTAAGGAGCTGGACCCGAATTCCAATAGCAGCACTCTTTGGGACGACGATCGACGTTTCGATGCTGCCCAAAAGAAGTTCGCGCCGGATATTCAGACTGAGCTTCAAGCCTCCGGGCTTCAACCAAACACCGCCGCGTGGTCTAATAAGAGGATTGAGATTACCCGCCGATACGCCTACTCACTTCCTTACGTTGAGAGGACAGAGAAGATTCACGCTAGATTTCACCCGCTGATGCAGCAAGAAGGCATTGAGTACCCCGACATATTTTCGAACTGCGTAGCAGATGGTCAGAAGAAAGTTGAGGAAAAGTACAAAGCTCCCCCGGGTTTTTGGGATTCGATTAGATACTGGTGGGACGAAAAGAAAAGAGCGACCGACAAGCAAAACGACTCAGGAGCTGTCTGGTCGGCCTGCATTCAGAGATCGATCGCCCAGGAAGGATCAGTGTTCGAGGCCGTGTTCAACAAATATCTCGATAGCTGGTTCGCCCAGCAGTATGAAGAGTACCGCAGGAAATATGATAGCGATGATGTGCGAAAAGCTATTCGTGGCGCGCTGATGAACCAGTACATCGCACAACGCTATCTGGATCTGAACCGCGAGAAGATGAATCAAGAGATGGAGAAGGCTGCGCGGACTGCCAGAGAAGTTTCAACCGCTGTGAAGAAGGTGGTGGGAAGCCTCCTGCAATCTCAAAACAATATGCGGGATCAGACGGAAAAGGGCCTGGAGCAATCCGGTCTGGCCGCGTATGCAGGTACAGCGCCGGAAGTAAAGCCGGAGTTCAAGTTAAAAGCGCCATCTTATTCCGTTCGACTGGGACAACAGCCGGCGATAATCGATGTCGTTGCGCGCGGACAGTACTATCACGACGATGAACAGAAGAATTCATGGAAGGCGGTGCTCACATCCGAAATTGTGTCCGCGGTTTTAGGAGCTCCCGCTGACCCGTTCCTGACCAAAGAAATAAAGCAGGAGATGGAACAAAAGCCCGGTGACGCTCCTCCACAGATTATCAAGATTGATGAAAAGCTGACCGGCGAGCTGACGAACGGGAAAGATGAAAAGGTCGCGACTGCTGAGACAATTGTCCATCACTACGAAGTGCTGCCGAAGTGGAAGGGTGAAATAAGAGTCGAGGTAAGAGCTGCGGGCCGGACAACTGATAAGAATTCGACCGATCCAAAACGCGGCGATCCATATGCCGGAGCTAAGGTGAAAGTCAGTGGTTCATCAGATGCCGAGAAAGAATCAGAGTGGCTCGGCGACAACTATGCGGGTGCTTTCTTCTCTAAGATGCCGGCGGGCAGCATCAAGATTCACGTCGATCCTAAGGCGAACGACAAGTTGCATAGTTCGATAGATGCAGCGATCTCACTGAACGACTATGTTCCGGCGCTCGGATGGGTTCCTCAAGATGGAAAGAAGGAGGATGAAGAGGGCCAGGCGTTGTCGCTGAGTCGGTACGACAAATATCAAGACGGCAAGCCGGTCGGTGATCCCAGGAATCTCATTCTCGTCAGGTGGAAAGATGCCGACACCATCACCGTTGTGCTTCCTTATGTAAAACCTCCTGATCTCCCGGAGAAACCTGACCAACAGCAACAGACTGCTCAGACAAACACTCCTCCGAATCAGCCGCCCAATGTGCCAGGCTCTGGAGGCGGTAAGAAACCAGATCCGCAAGCGCTGCTCGATTGCCAGAAGCTGATCTCCCAAGCCGATCAGTTGACCGCGGCTGGTGATCTGGCCTCGGCTACACGAACGCTGAAGGATGCCCGGCAAAAGAATTGTGACGGGCTCGATCCGAATCTCGGCCAGGAACTCACGAATGCGCAGCAAGGCGTCGACGACGCCATCAAGAACCTCATCGATGAAATCAAACAAAACATGAGTGCGAGCAAGTGCGAGTTCGAAGAGGCCTGGCGGCTCGCTCAAAAGATTCAGCGGATCGACCCCAATCATCCTGCGCTTGCTTCAATCAACCTGAGTGAGTTGTCGGGATTCGCGACGTCACAACACGCGGCGCGAGCGGAGCTGCGAATCGGCAAGGCCGCGATCGAGAACAAGAACCTGGACGGCGCGATTGCATCTCTGCAGAAGGCGCTGTACGTGCCGGGGCTCCCGGAGTGCATGCGCCCTCCGATCATTGCGCTTAAGACTGAGCTCGAGCTGCGCAAGGAGTTCATCGGCTTGACCGAGCAAGTTGAACAGGCAACGACCGAGTGCGACTACGACAAAGCGGCTCAGTTTGTGGGTCGAATCACAAACCTTCACCCGCGGTATCAGTTCATCAGCGACTGGCTCGGGCCGAACATCCAGAAGCTGGCTGACTTGCAGAATCGAAAGAAGCAAGCGGTAACCTTCATCAACAATGCTGAGACGCTGGTGAATCAGGCCAATACTCTTGCGCTCTCGGCGACGCCTGATTGGACTGCCATTACTCCCTTCCTTGAGGATGCATCGCGCGCGCTGGCGGACGCGGACCGGGTCGCGCCGAAATGTCTGAAGGAACGACGGCGAATGGATCCGCTTCGTCAGAGGATCCTGGATATTCAACGCAGGAAAAAAGCACAGATTGAGACGTCGATCGTGCTGTTGATCGACACTTCAGGCAGCATGCGCGACAACGACAAAATCGGAAAGGCTAAGGAGGCCGCGCGCAAGGCTGTGCGTAACGCAAGCAAGACTACTGAGATGGCCGTCCTCAACTTCGATGGTGGTTGCGGCGCAAGCTCGGTTAGGATCGCGTGTCCGTTCACGACCGACGTTAGCGCGCTGATGGCAGCGATCGATGGACTGGCGCCCGGGGGCGGCACTCCGATGTACATAGCGGTAGGAGTTGCTACCGACTACGCGAGCAAGAAAGGACGAGGCAAGCAGGGCGTGGTGATCCTGATGAGCGACGGCGGGGACTCGTGCCGTGACCAGATGGCTAAGGCCGCTGCGGACATTCGGGCGAGCAACATCCCCGTCAGCACAATCGGCTTTGATGTCGGCAACGATCAGCAAGCGCAACAGGACATGCGGAATCTTGCCGGAATCACCGGAGGCCGCAGTTTCTCGGCGTCCGCCGCTGATCCCAACGAAATCATCAACGCATTCAAGATTGCCCTGCTGCCTAGCTTGTTCAAGGATTTCGATCTCGCTGCCGCTGGCAGCTCAGTGCAGGGTTACTTCCGCGCGGCAAAGATGTCGATTCAGCAGCAAGACCTGAACGGCGCGACCTTCAACTTGCAGCAGGCCTATAAGGTAGCGCCCGACTCCCCGGCGGTCAACTTCAACCTGTCGTTGGTACACGAAGCCAACGATCAGCCGCTGTCAGCAATCAAGCATGCGGAGAACTACTTGAGACTTGCACCCAACGCCCTCGACCGCGGCGACGTAGAGAATCGCGTCACCAGCATGAGGCAGGAGGTGCAGAGCAACCCGCGTGCTCAATACGACCCCAATTCGTGCCGCGAGATTTACAACTGGGCTCAGACTGAAAAAGAGGCGGCGAAACGGGACGCGCCGCGCCGGCAGGCTATTCTTGAAATCCTCATCGCTTCACAAAGGGGCGACTGTGAGAACGCACGGAAGCTCCAAGAGAAGTACAGACAGGGGAATCGCTGATCAGGCATCAAAGGGGATAGACAATTCCTCATAGTCTATCATATCAGTCTTCTAAAAATGAGCCGCAACCCGTTTTTTTTTGTGCGAGCTGCGGCTCTGGCAAATGCTCCCCGTTTTCTTACTAAACCTTGACTTCTATCTGCTTGGGTTTCGCTTCCTCCCTCTTCGGCAGAGTGAGGCGCAGCACTCCGTCCTTGAACTGCGCGTTGATTGCTTCGGGGTTGACGTTAGGCGGGAGCGTGAACGATCGGTAGAATTGACCGTAGCTGCGCTCGACGCGATGATAGTTCTCACGCTTTTGTTCGTTTTCCACCCGGCGTTCGCCGCTTATCGAAAGCGTGTTCTCATTGAGGCCCACCTTTACATCGTCTCGGTCAACCTCCGGTAGCTCGATCTTGATATGATGGGATAGCCCTGGTGTCTGGTCGCCGAAGCTGGGCACGAGCTGGGAAACCCCGCATTATTGATGTTTCCGTGCGCTTGGAGGGTTACCTTGCACAGAAGCTTGCGAGGTTTTATTCGGCGCCGATGATTGAGCCGGTGAGCCCGCCTAGCGCCTGAATACCTTGGCTGTCGCAGTGTTCGGAAAGTCCGTCGATTACTTTCATCGTCACCTTAGGGTCGTAGTAGTTTGCGGTTCCTATCTGAATGGCGGTTGCACCAGCGATGATGAATTCAAGGGCGTCGGTCGCTGAAGCGATTCCACCGATCCCTATTAGCGGCAAGTCAACCACTCGAGCTACCTCGTAGACCATCCGGACCGCGATCGGGCGAATCGCAGGCCCCGATAAACCTCCGGTGCCGTAACTCAGGCGGGGACGTCGAGTGTTTACATCAACCGACATGCCCACGATCGTGTTGATCAACGATAGACAATCTGCGCCGGCATCGACGATCGCGCGGGCCAACACGCTCACATCTGTAACGTTGGGAGAAAGCTTGACCACCAATGGCCTTGCCGACACGCGTTTGGCTTTCGCCGTGAGCCGCGCCGCCGCGTCAGGTGAGTTGCCGATAACGATGCCGCCTTCCTTTACATTCGGGCACGATATGTTCAATTCGTACGCCGCGATGCCTTCGCCGTCGTTCAGGATCCTGATCGCTTCGATATAGTCATCGTCTGAATAGCCAAACACGTTGGCTATGATTTGCGTGTCATAACGTCTCAGTAACGGAAGCCTTTCCTCAATGAATGCCCGGGCGCCGATGTTCTGAAGGCCGATGGCGTTCAACATGCCACCGTGCGTTTCAACGATTCGCGTAGGAGGATTGCCGGGCAGTGGCTTTGCGGAAAGCCCCTTGGTAGCGAAGCCACCAAGCCTGTTCAGATCTATCAGCTCGGCGAGCTCGAGCCCATATCCGAATGTGCCCGATGCCCCGATCACCGGATTGTTGAAACGGATTCCAGCGATTTCAACCGCCAGTCTCGGATCGTGATTAACAGCTTCAGACATCTCTGGTTTAGCGCGGCTCGCCGATTCGTAGTTCCTGGTTTAGTGCGCCATCGAGATGACTTCCCATCGAATCATCTCCGCCGGAAAGATCGAGCCGTCGGTGCAGACTCGCTTATACGAATCGTACCCGAGCGGTCCGGTGGAGTTGACCGCGACAACGCAGCCGACGCACACACCGAAACCGCAGCCCATCGGCGCTTCGAGCGAAACGACACAGCGCACGTCGAACCGGGCGGCTATTTCGGCTACTCGGCTCATCATCACCCACGGTCCGCAGCAATAAATTATTGCATCGGTGCCGACGCCACCGGCAAGGTGTCGTTGGAGCGGCGCGGTAACAAACCCGCGTTCGCCGAGGCTGCCGTCATCGGAGGTCAAAGTGAGCGGAAGCCCCAATGCGCGGAAGTCTTCGAGCCCGCAGCCGGTCGCCGCGCGTTCGCTCGAGGCGCCGAAGAATACTTGCGCGTCAACATTTGATGCGACCAGTTCATCGCAAAGCGTAAGCAACGAGGCGGAGCCGATGCCCCCCCCGACTACGAAGACGCGCTTATCGGCAAGTCGCTCGATTGGCCAACTGTTGCCAAGCGGTAAGAGCGCTTCGACCACTCCGTCCTTTACTACCTGTGCGAGGGCTCCGGTTCCGCGCCCGAGAACTTGATAAAGAAAGGTGAGGCGTCGCGGGCCGTGAACGCGGTAGACAGCGAGAGCCCGTCTCAGCAGAGGCTCGATCGAGGCGTGCGCTTTGAGCATAGCAAATTGTCCGGGGCGCACCTGGACGTCTGCATTGAGATTCAAACTAAGGAGACGATAACCGGGTGCAATCTCGCGGTTACTCTCAACTGTGGCTAGGGTTTCGATCATTATCCCGTTTGCACTCAGCCTCTCGATGGTGGCCCGGCAAAGCTCACACCGGCGGTTCCTGTTGTGCCATTGGTTAAGAGGCAGTCTAACAAGATGGTTCACCTAACTCAACGAATGCAGCCAGCACGATGCAGCCAACTGGCTCCCGCACGATCGTGAGACCTTTGGCATTTTTGGCAACCCGCCTTGCATTAGGACTTCTACCTCAATATTCTGAATCGTCGATCGAAAACCAAAGGAGCTCCGTGAACAGATGAAGTCTGCTGACGAAATTGTGGGCCGGGTCAAGCAAATGGTTGACTCTTTCGCGACGCGCGATGAAGTGTTGAGGTACGCAGTGCAGATTCTGAAACAGGAGCGCGAGCGTTATAACTGGGTGGGTATCTACCTGATCGACGGCGACACGCTTGTGCTCCACAACTACATAGGAAAGCCAACAGAGCACACGCATATACCTGTGGGTAGGGGCGTGTGCGGAGTGGCGGTAGCTGAAGGGACCAATCAAATCGTCGGTGATGTTACCAAGCTGGATAACTATCTGGCGTGCAGCGTCGAAACCCGCGCCGAGATCGTCGTTCTTATCAGGCGCGGGCACGAAATCCTGGGTCAAATAGACATCGACAGCGATCTCGAGGACGCATTTACCTCGGAAGATGAGGCACTGTTGGGCAGAGTCGCAGACCTGGTTGCGGGACGCTTCTAGATTCTCACACACGATTTCGTGTGACCTCATACGATAACCAGAACCAATTGCGCTGGCAGCCGTCAATCCCTGCTGACCCTTCGTATCGGTAAGCCGTGCATTGGTCGGAGTTTACGCGGACTTGCCTGGCAACGTTCGACGATGGCACATCAGTCGCTCTTCCTTTTTCCGACTTGCTTGTTTCGAGCACGGGTTATAGAGCGGACACTCGGGAGGAACGACAAATGGCTACCAACGCAATTTCGATTCAATCGGACGCCGGGCTGAACGCAGCATTGGCAGGCGACGCGATGAGCGGGTTCGAAGACCTGTATCGCAAACATTATCGAAGGGTCTATTCAATATGTCTAAGAATGACGGGCAACATAGCCGAGGCGGAAGATCTGACGCAGGAAGTATTCATTCAGCTCCATCGCAAGATCGGCTCGTTTCGCGGTGAGGCGGCATTCACGACGTGGCTCCACCGGCTGACCGTCAACCAGGTGCTCATGCATTTTCGCAAACGCTCGGTTCGTTCGGAACTGACAACCGATGACGGCGAGATGCCGGACTCGATCGATCCCGAGACGATTAATCCCGAAGCGATGCCGATCGTCGACCGGATAGGGCTTGAGAGCGCGATTGCCCAGCTGCCAAACGGCTATCGGACCGTCTTTGTGCTGCACGACGTCGAGGGCTATGAGCACGAAGAGATCGCAAAGCTGCTGGGTTGCAGCGCAGGCACATCGAAGTCACAGTTGCACAAAGCGAGATTGAAACTCCGCCGCCTGCTTCTACAACGCGCGACTGCAGTGTGAACAGAGAGTTGAGATCAAACCAAAGGCCGCCAACTCAAAAGGAGTTGGCGGCCTTTCGATCTTCTGGCGGGTACTCGCGTTCCACCCTTCTCTGCAGTGAGATACTGACCACTGCCGGCGCTTGTCGGATCACTGCCGGAAACCAGGAGAAGCTCCATCTTGGGAATACCGCGCGCTGAGATGACTTGGTGGCGTTTGCGCCATTGTGCTAAACCTCTTAGTCGGTGTTGAGCCTTCTACCCACGGCAATCCTCTTTACAGTTCTTCTGCTTGGAAACTCTGCGCGTTATCACGCGCCGGTCGGAGCGTTAGTGGGCGCTCGAGAACTGGACCGCGCTCAGTTGACGGCGGCGGCTCGTGCCGGCGGGGACTATCTCCTCCGGATGCAAAAACCCGACGGAAGCTTTCACTATTATTACGACGCGGGTAAGAACCGCGTAGAGTCGCGACGGTATAATATAGTGCGCCACGCGGGCACCACCCTTTCACTCCTGGATCTCTACGCGGCCACGCGCGACAGCCGGTATCTCGAATCGTCGCGGCGAGCGCTAACGTTTCTGAAGACTCGATTTCGATCCGCGCGATCCCGAAAGACCGTCTATGTGCTCGACTACGACGGCAAGGCGAAGCTTGGAGCCACTGGGTTGGCCCTTGCGGCGTTTGCCGGCCAGATTCAGCTTGATCGGAAGTTTGCCGACCTGAAGAGCGCGACGCGGTTGGCAAATCTGATCCTTGGGATGCAGCGCAAGGATGGATCGTTCCAGATGCAATACCAGCTTCGGAGCGGGGATGAGCAAGCATTTGACTCGCTCTACTATCCTGGGGAGGCACTGCTAGGGTTGATTCGTTTGTTCAAATCGAACGGGGATCAGCGGTTGCTAAGGCCGGGGCGGCTTGGCACTGGATTTCTGATCGAGTCGCAACGTCAGATGGACTCGCTTCCCCCCGATGCGTGGCTTATGCAGGCGATGGAGGATCTTTACAAGACCGATCCGCAGAACCGGTACGCCAGCCACGCGATTGCGCTGGCCGAGGCGATGATCGCCGCTCAATATGATGAGAAAGATCGCGCGGATTATGTGGGTGGTTTTGGACCGGGTCCTCCCCGGGCAACGCCAGCCGCGTCAAGAGCTGAAGGACTCGTGTCGGCGTACCGGCTTGCGCGGGCCATCGGCGATCCACGCGCGTCGACGATCGCGAGCGCGCTCAGGTCCTGCGCCCGATTTCAACTCGCTCAGCAATTCACGGCAGAGAACAGCGGCTCTCTGCCGAACGCGTCGCGCGCAAGAGGCGGGTTTCGCGAGGGGCTGACATCAGCGAAGATTCGGATCGACTTCGTTCAGCACAATATATCATCTCTGTTGGGCATCGCTGAAGCGCTCTACTAGTTGCTTGTAACAACTATTTCCAGTCCGACAAGCTGCCAGCTTGTCGCGCCCAGTCCGACAAGCTGCCAGCTTGTCGGGCCCAGACCGACGAGTTGCCAGCCTGTCGCGCCCAGTCCGACAAGCTGCCAGCTTGTCGCGCCCATTGATACCGGTGCCCCGATCCTCGACAAGCTGGCAGCTTGTCGGACCATCACTAGCTGTTACAGGCCACTAGTTGCGGATTGCCGATTGCTGATTGCCGAATTAAGATTGGCGCGATGTCCGCGATTTGGCAATCGACACTCGGCACTCGGCAATCCAGCCGGGCGGTATTTGTGGACCGCGACGGCACCCTCAACGAAGACATCGGCTACGTGTCGACGCCCGACGAATTGGTCCTATACCCGTGGGCTGCCGAAGCATTGCGCCTGATCGACGAGTCCGGATTCCTAATCGTGGTCATAACAAACCAATCCGGCATCGCTCGCGGGATGTACACCGAACAAACACTCGAGGCCATTCACTCCCGGATGATCGCGCAGCTTGCGCTAAAAGGGGCAAGAATAGACGCGGTCTACTACTGTCCTCATCATCCGGAAGTCGGAAACGAGCGATATCGGATCGCGTGCGAGTGTCGAAAGCCACAAACCGGGATGCTCGACCGGGCAGCTCGCGAGCTCGCCATCGACCTCACGCGGTCCTTTGTGATCGGAGACAAAGCGAGCGATGTAAAGCTTGCAGAGAACGCGGGAGCGCGTGCGGCGCTCGTCCTCACAGGCTATGGTCGCGAGACACTCGCGCATCCGGACCGCTGGCCTTGCGCACCGGAGATCGTAGCCGAGAACTTGTTAGAGGCGGTGAAGCGGATCCTTGACACTGGCTTGATCCAAAGCTAAGTTTCGGGCGCGTTACCGGCTTGGGAGCATGCTGACACTTCTCAACATCTCTAACATCGCCTTGATCGATGAACTTGCGGTCGAGTTCGATCGAGGGCTCAATCTGCTTACGGGAGAAACGGGCTCAGGGAAGTCGATCATTGTCGATGCGCTCGGGGTGTTGATTGGCGGGCGATTCACATCGGATCTTCTCAAAGCGGGATCCGACCGGGGGTTCATCGAGGGATTGTTTTCAGTCGGTCGCAACAAAGAGCTTGAACGACGGCTTGGTGATGCGGGCATCGAAACTGATAGCGCCGATGACACCGAGATCATCATCAGACGCGAGCTGGCTGGTAACGGTAGAAACAAGATCTTCATCAATCATCAGCTCGCGACTCAATCGCTGCTGCGCGAGCTCCGGCCTTTTCTGGTTGACATCCACGGCCAGGGCGATCAGCAGACATTGTTTGACGCGACGACACATCTGGAGCTTCTCGACACATATGCGGGTGCGGGGGGGTTGAAGGGCGAAGTGGCCGCTTCCTACAAACGCTGGTCCTCGGCCCAACGTGAACTTGAAGTGCACGGCAAGGAACAGGCTGAGAAGTTTCAACTGCTCGACATCCTTCGATTCCAGATCGATGAACTCGATCGCGCGCGCCTGGCGGTAGATGAGGATGACCAGCTCGAAGAAGAACGGCGGCGGCTCAACAACGTCGAGAAGCTCACGACCCTCTGTGCCGAGAGCTTTGGTCTCACGTACGAGGACAGCGACTCGGCTATAACGCGCATTCGCCAGACTGCGCGACGTGTCGAGGAACTTGCCGGCTACGAATCAAAGTTTCGCGACTACCTCGAGGGACTTGAAACCTCGCGCGCGTTGCTGGAAGATCTCTCGTTTTTGCTCCGCGACTTCGCTGACAGGTTGGAATTCTCACCTGCTCGGCTGGAAGAAATCGAAAACCGCCTCGTCGAGCTTTCTCGATTGAAGCGCAAGTACGGCGGCTCGATCGAAGCGGCGCTCGAGCATCTGGCGCGTTCGCAAGACCGGCTGCGCCAAATCGAGCGATCGGATGAACGAGAGGCGGAACTGCTCGCCGAACTCGCCGCCGAGCGATCTGGTTACCTCGAGCGCGCTCGAAAGCTTCATCGGCAGCGCACGCGGGCCGCGAGGGAGTTCGAGCGCGACGTCGAACGCGATCTCGCCCAAGTAGCGATGGAACATTCCAGATTTCAAGTGCAAATAACAGCGCCAACCGACTCTGGGCTGAGCGCCGATGACGCGGCCTTCTCGTTCAGTGCCAGCGGGATCGATCGAGTCGAGTTTTATTTTTCAGCCAACGTCGGCGAAGCCATCCGTCCTCTCGCGAGGGTGGCTTCCGGCGGAGAGGCATCCCGTCTAATGCTGGTGTTAAAGACAGTTGCGGGTGCTACCGAGTTCCCGCGCATCATCGTGTTCGACGAGATCGACAGCGGCATAGGCGGGCGCGTGAGCGAAGCCGTCGGGCTAAAGCTCAAGAAGCTCTCGGAAACCAACCAGGTCTTTTGTGTCACTCATCAACCGCAGATCGCTCGGTTTGCGGACTCCCATCTCCTGGTGCGCAAGCAAGCGGTTGCAGGCCGCACCGCAGTCGGCGTTGATAAACTGGACCGCCGCGGACGGGTCGAAGAGATTGCTCGGATGCTTACCGGCGCTGAAATCACCGAAACCGCGCGCCGCCACGCCAGAGAACTGCTGAAGACGTGATGCCATGGTTGTACTGTGAACTCTGACTCACGAACCGGAACTCTGAACCGGTACCATACGCTTGCAACCTGCTCGCTCTATGATAGACTAGCCCGTGCTGCGGGGCGCTCCAGGTCCCCGAGGTCAAGCGGTTGTCTGATGACTCACCCGAACCGGGTTAAAAATTACTCACTGTGGAGAATGAGATGGAAGACGACGATTTCAATCTGACCGCCGAGGAACGAAGGAGCGAAGACCGTCGAAAGGAAGAACGGCGGAAGCAGGAACTCGGCCCCCCGACTGGAGAGCCCGAGCGACGTACGGGGCGCGAACGGCGCTTGTTTGACCGGCGCATTCAGGGCTCAACGACCGGCCAGCTTCTCGTGGAGGTTGGTCGTTTCGCCGCCGAGAACATGGTCTTTCGTCAAAAAGGGAACAAGGCGGCCGCGCGACGCGCGCGGAAGCACCTTTCACAGATAATGAAGCTCGCGAAGTCAAGACGAGCTGAAATCTCCGCCGAGATAAAGGGGCTCTCTCCCGGTGATGCCTTAGCAGACGAAGGCGATGACGCGGACGATTGAGCCGCGCATGCCTGGGACGACTCGTGATGACCGGATGTACTGCGACCGGTTCTGCCGAAAACGTTGGGGCTCCCTCGAGTGGGCGTGTTAAGCCAGACAATAAGACTCTCCTAAATACTGAGATGCCTTATTCTTCAGCTCGCAGCCTGGCTTCGAGCCGCCGCCGCAGGCGGTAGTAATCTTCGAGCAGGTTGTTGAGCGTAACGATAAACGGTATCTGAAAGGCGGCGGCGTCATCAGCTCGCTGCTCAAGCGCGTTGGCCTCGGGTGAGCCGGGCTGAACTCGCTCAAGCATCTCCATTACTTCGTGAACGTTTTCCCCGCGTGGATGTCGGTGATAGGAGAAGCTAATGAGCGAGAGCGTGAGCCCATCGATGACTGACTGTACTTGATCCGCGTCGTCGAGGGACAGGCGCCGCATCATAAACGAATCTTCGGGAACCTCAGTAGCCTTCGCGAATTCGAGAACCTTCCTGGGAAGATCATCTGCTCCGGCGCTCATAAGTCGAATCATCGAGCCTCGTGCGCGCCGTTGTCAACTGAACAGAGTCTTATGTCCCAGGCCCTCTACCGGTCGAGTCTTTCTCCGAGCCGCCAACCCTTCCTGTACTTATCTAACGCGCTTGTTGCCGGGATCCTGGTCGATCGATGGCTCGAGCCTTCGCGATTGTTAGTTACAGCGCTCACGCGGGTTTGTGTCGCTGCATCCGTCAAGCTTTTGATCAGTAAGCGAGATTCGGGTTGTACTGTTGCCTTGATGATCAGCTTTGCGTTCGCCGGCGCCCTACTGTCGCTCATCGAACGCACGAAGAACACTTCCTCGAGGCTCGAGAGCCTCTATGAGTCAAAGATCATAAACCCGGATGATCCAGTCGAGTTGGTCGGCACGCTGGCAGCACCGCCAGAACCGGCGCCCGGCGCTTACTATCTGGATCTCGACTCTGAGCAGCTGCGGATGATGGATCAAGTGATGTTCGTCGGTGGACACGCCCGGCTGATGGTCTCGCTATCTGGCAAAGAGGCTAGAGAAGAGTTCGCGCGTCTTGGTCTCGATTACGGGTCTTGCATTCGAGTGCTGGTCAGGCTGGAACGCGCGCGCGTATACGCCAATCCTGGCTCCCCCGATTTCAACGATTTCCTCCAGCGTCGAGGCTACGATCTGAAAGGCGTGATCAAGAGTCCGCTTCTGATCGAGCACATAGGTGAGGCCTCCACCAATCGAGCGGTCGCCGTTCTCTACCATCTACGGATCCGAATGATAGATGCGCTTGGTTCCAGCTTCGAGCGGCGGGTGGCGGGAACGTTGAAGGCGATGCTCACGGGCAACCGATATTTCTTGTATCGCGACACCGTCAATCGTCTTCAACAAAGCTCGACCTTTCACACCCTGGTGATCGCCGGCTTGCACATTGGCATCATCGCCTGGGCGCTGCTTGGCGGTCGGTCCGCTCTGAGGCGGAGGCGAATGTGGCGAGTGGTGTTCTGTCTGGTGGTGCTATGGGCATACGCGATCATGGTCGGGCTTGCGCCGCCGGTCACTCGGGCAACAGCGATGATAACCGTTGGTCTGATAGGGCCGCTGCTGTTCCGGCGCTCGGCGTCGGTCAATACAGTGGGGCTGGCTGCTTCCGGTATGCTCGCCCTGAAACCAGCTTTGGTGGCCGATCCGGGGTTTCAGTTGAGTTTCGTCGCAGTAGCGGGAATAGTAGCGCTAGCGCTGCCTCTGGCTGATAAACTCCGTCAAATCGGCCAGTGGCGCCCTACTTCGCACACTCCGCACCCGCCCTCTTGTTCGCAAACCGTTCGGTACTTCGCGGAGACTCTCTTCTGGGACGACCGCTCGTTCAACAGTGAGATGAGCGGAGCGCCGATTCGATACCGGCTTCAGAAGGCAGGCGCGGCGCGCGTGCTCGGACGACTGCGTATTCAGCCGATAGTCAGAGGCGCAATGCTGTTGATGATCACGTCGGCGGCGATTCAGTTTTCGACGCTGCCGTTCATGGCGCTCTACTTCAATCGGGTCTCTCCGGTTGGCGTGTTATTAAACGTGGTCGCGGGACTCTTGACTGGGGTGCTGATGCTGACCGCGCTGGCCGCGCTCGTCGTTGGCTGCGTCAGCGCATGGCTCGCCGCTCAGCTTGCGATGGTGGTGAGTGCAGCGCACTACTTGCTTGTCACTGCTATCGTGCCTTTCGTTGATTTCCCGTTCGCGACGTTCAGGGTGGCACATTACGAAGGATGGCATTCGATCACATACGCGGTGTATTTCGTTCCGCTCTCGATGCTGGTTGTGCTCATTGATCGATGGCAACCAATCGATCAAGTTCTGACTCTGGATCGGACGGGGAGACACGCCGCATTGAGAGGCAAGCGATCAACTGGCCTCCTCGCCCCCTCGGCGCCTCGCGCCTTCTCCCCATCTCCGCTTTTGAATCTCACTAGTTCGCTCTGGGTTCTCGCAATGACCTCGGCACTGGTGGCGGTAATCAGGCCCCCCAGCAATCCGCCAGATGGGAAGCTGACCGTTCACTTCCTGGATGTAGGTCAGGGTGATTCTGCGCTGGTGATCTTTCCGCGTGGCAAGACTATGCTGGTTGATGGTGGCGGCGAGCTGGTTCTACACGGACCAGACAAACAGAGTGAGCCGGACGGCGCCTCGACTCCCACCGAAGCGAACGGATCGGAGGTGATGGACAACAGCTTCTCGATCGGAGAAGCCGTCGTCTCACGTTTCATTTGGTCGCTCGGCCGCACGCGAGTCGACTACGTGCTTGCAACCCACGCGCACGCGGATCACATCGGCGGCCTCTCGGATGTGGTTGAGAATTTTCGAGTTGGACAGGCAATCGTTGGCCACACCCCCACAGGCGATCCAGAATACGATCTGTTTGCGAAAGCGGTTATACGGCGAGGCATTCCGTTGTCTTCGGTCAAAGCGGGCGAACATTTTGACATTGATGGCGTGAGGGTCGAAGTGTTGTGGCCGGAGCCGGCCTACGGAACACCGGTGACTTCGGGTAACAATGATTCGGTTGTTTTGCGGCTCGTATATGGCTCCGTTTCGCTCTTGCTTGCGGGAGACATCGAGCACGGTGCCGAAGACTCAATCGTTGCGTCCGGCGTGGACATTGCAGCTGACCTGTTGAAGGTTCCACATCACGGGTCTAGGACGTCCTCGACTGAAGCATTCCTCAATGGTGTGAATCCTAGATACGCCGTGATTTCCGTCGGAGAGCGGAGCCGGTTCGGTCACCCTCACTCGACCGTAGTCAATCGCTATCTAACGCGAGGCACAACACTCCTTCAAACAGGACGCGATGGAATGACTACAATAAAGACTGACGGAATATCTGTAGATGTCACCACCTACGCGAAATGAGTCTCTGGTTAGTTTGGTTCACAGGCCGGTCTGGTGAATCCCGCATTTGTCCATCACCAAGCTCATTCTCCGATGTCGCTGCTTCCCCATCTTCTTGCATCCCTCAGGCCTTTGAAGTACCATTTCGCTGGCTTTTGAAACTGGTCTTTCTTAATCAACAAGGAGGGGAAAATCCATGAGTTTTTCCGATACCGAAGCGCTCAAGCGGCAACTCCTGGCGAATGACACGCAGTTTGCGGAGCTGGCGCACACTCACGGGGAGTATGAGAGAAGATTGAGCGAGTTGGCCGAACTGCACTACCCGAGCGCTGAGGAGCAGATGGAAGAAGCGACGTTAAAGAAGAAGAAGCTATTCCTAAAAGACCAGATGGAAACGATCATGCGCCGCTACAAAGAACAGCAGCAGGTCGCAGGTCACTGAGACTTAGAGAGAGCGCTGAAAACAATCATCTTTGAGGCGCTAGCGCCTACATAGAATCGGACTAACCGTTGGTTACTCGCGAGCGGACGACCTCGCTGTTCGAAGCGAAGTTGTCCGTTTGCTGGCGAGTAGCCAATTTTTCTTTGTGCTTGAACTGATCGATGGCAAAGGAAGGCATACCGTTTATCGCCTTGTTCCTCGTCCCGGGGCTTGTGTTTCTCGCTCTTGGCTGGTGGATAGCCGCGGGATTGTGCCTAGTGCCAGCGATCTTCATGGCGTTCTTCTTCCGCGATCCGGTACGCGTCTGCCCGGTCGATGATCGCATCGTCGTATCACCGGCGGACGGACGAGTAGTGGCTGCGGCGCTAGTCGAGGAGCGAGTAGAAAACTCACCAACCCAAATTTCGATCTTTTTGTCGCCGCTTGATGTGCATATCAATCGCTCGCCGATAGCCGGCGAGATTCTCGAGGTGGCCTACAAGCCCGGCGCTTTTCACATCGCGTCTCGCGATATCGCTTCGGTTGAAAATGAGCAGAACGTTGTCACTGTTCGCGGAGAAAAGCTGACCGTCGTGTTTCGCCAGATCGCCGGCGTGCTGGCTCGGCGGATAGTGTTGTGGAAGAAAAAGGGCGACCGGGTCGAGATGGGCGAGCGCGTCGGCTTGATGAAATTCAGCTCGCGAATGGACGTCATCTTACCGGCCTATGTAGAGGTGTTGGTGCGCAAGGGCGACCGTGTCGTCGGAGGTGTGAGCATCCTCGGGCGCTTGAAGGGCGATTGAATTCTTACGCCTTCTTTGAACCAACCAGCAACAGCCGCGTGTAATGGAAGGCCCGGTTCTGATCTCCTAATCCCGGCGCTCAAACTGTGGTTAGGGGCATGGAGCTGTGCTATGATTTCTGTTGGTTGCACACTGCCCCAGAACTAGCACGACCGGCTGCGACAGGCCAGTTTAAGAAGGTTCAATGCGATGGCTGAATACATTTGCAGGCTAGGCACGCCTACCGGGGAAGTGGTGACGCGAACGGTCGAAGCTACTGCCGAACGCGATCTTCGCTCCAAGCTTGAACACGACGGTTTTCGCGTGTTCTCCATCGCTGCGACTGGAGCCGTGAACATCCGGCGGACGCTTGGCCGAGAGCAACGTGTTACCAAGATCAAGACCGAAGACTTCCTGCTGTTTAATCAGCAACTGTCTGCGTTGTTGCGGGCCGGCCTTCCTATCCTTCAGGCGATCGGCATCCTCCGAAAGCGCGTCCACAACGAACAGCTGAGACTGGCGCTCGAGGATGTGGAAGAGAAGGTCCGCGCAGGGCAAGCGCTGTCGCAAGCGTTCTCGGCACAGGGCGAGGCGTTCCCGAGAATCTACATTGCTTCGATCCTGGCCGGCGAGCGGGCCGGTTCGCTCGACGAAGTGCTGTTGCGGTATGTCAGCTATCAGAAGACCATCACCGAAGCGCGGCGCAAAATAAAGAAGTCACTGGCCTACCCGGCGGTTCTTGTGAGCGCTTCGGTAATTCTGGTGATGGTGCTATCGACGTACGTCATACCGCAATTCATGAAACTGTACACTGGCGTCGGAGCCCAGGACCTGCCGGGAGTCACGCTCGCCGTTGTCGCGACGTCGGGGTTCATAAGTGGGAATCTGATGTGGTTGATACCGACGATAGTTGGCGGACTGATCTTCATCTTCGTTTGGAGGCGAACTCCGTCAGGGCGGCTGGTGATCGACCGCTGGATACTCAGGACACCGGTCGCGGGAGAGACGGTGCGTCAGATGACTATCGCTCAGTTTACCCGAAGCCTCGCGACGCTCCTGGCGGGCGGCATCACGCTCCCGGAATCAGTCGAGATCGCCGGCGAGTCGATCACGAATCGCGCTCTGAGACAAGCGAGCTCAGGCGTTTTAACCGGCATACGAGAAGGCCGGCCGTTCACCGACAGCCTTGAGGCTTCGGGCTGGGTTTCGGAGCTTGCGATAGACATGATCGGCGTTGGCGAACGCTCCGGAGCTCTGCGCGAAATGCTGGACGAAGTCGCAAACTTCTATGACTCTGAGATCGACGTGCGGCTCAATACGATCACTACTTTCATTGAGCCGATGATACTGATCTTTATGGGCAGCCTGGTTATGACGATCCTTCTTGCGATGTACTTGCCGCTGTTCTATATGATCGGCAACATGGGGCAGAGTCAGGTCATTCCTCGTTAATGGAGACGCTAATGTCTGAAACAGTCGAACAGGACACCACGGTGACGCCAGCGGCGGCCGTTCCCATTACCACGACGGCTGCCGGGCGGACTCCCGCTGACATGACCCCGGAGGAGCAGATAGCGCGCGAGAAGGCGCGGCGCTACCGGCTGAGGTTCGTAGATCTGAGGACCGAAGAGCCGGCTTATGACCTGATTCACGTGTTGCCGGTGGAGATGATGGTAAGACATAGTTTTGTCCCGCTCGGCCGCGATGGCGACATTCTTTACGTGGCGATGGCCGATCCTAGCAATCTCGAAGTCATCGACGAGATCGAAGCCCAATTGCATGTGCGATTGAAGACAGCCGTCGCCACCCAGACGGCGGTGGAAGAGGCATTGAAACGAGGCGACACCGCCGCGCGCATCTTGCAGGACGCAACCGCCGGGTTTCGCACCGATCGAATGGCGTTGGTGCGTGAGACTGAGAATGGCGAAGAAGTACTGGACCTGGAGCGGCTGACCGGCGACGACGAGATGTCGCCGATAATCAAGCTGGTTTATACCGTAGTGCTGAACGCGCTCGAACGTCGCGCATCCGACATCCACATAGAGACGCGCGATTCGGATGTTGTCGTCAAGTACCGAATCGACGGCGCGCTCTATCGCGCGGCTGATCCCATCGACATCGTTCATCATCAAACGATCGTCCAGCGCATCAAGGTAATGTCCGAGCTAGACATTGCCGAGCGCCGAGTTCCGCAGGATGGCCGCTTCCGAATCATGATTCGCGGCCGCAAGATCGATTTCCGCGTCTCGATCATGCCGTCGATCCACGGCGAGAACGTGGTCATACGTATTCTCGATAAGGAGCAAATCAACGAGTCGTTTCGCGAGCTGAATTTGGACGTGGTCGGGTTTGCCCCGCAGGATCTGAAGAAATTCCGCAAGTTCATTGGAGAACCATACGGCATGGTGCTGGTTACCGGACCGACCGGTTCCGGTAAGACGACTTCTCTCTATGCCGCGCTAAACGAGATCAAAAACGAAGAAGATAAGATCATCACGATCGAGGACCCGGTTGAGTATCAGCTTCAAGGCATAACCCAGATACCGGTGAACGAGAAGAAAGGACTGACCTTTGCGCGAGGATTGCGCAGCATACTGCGTCACGACCCCGACAAGATAATGGTCGGCGAAATCCGAGACTCTGAGACCGCGCAGATAGCTATCCAATCAGCGCTGACAGGTCACCTGGTTTTTACCACCGTGCACGCTAATAACGTCATCGACGTCATCGGCCGGTTCTTGAACATGGGTGTGGAGCCCTATAACTTTGTATCGTCTCTGAATTGCGTGCTGGCTCAAAGATTGGTGCGTATTCTGTGCACCCATTGCAAGCGGCGGCACCAGCCGAGCGATCAGGAATTGACCGAATCCGGGCTGAACCCGGACAAGTACCGCGGTGAAGTGTTCTATCAGTCGGTCGGCTGTGAAGTCTGCAACCTTACGGGCTATCGCGGACGAACTGCGATACACGAGTTGCTGGACGTAACCGACCACATCCGTGAGATCATCCTTGAGCGGCGCCCGGGGTCTGAGGTGCGCCGCGCGGCTCGCGCCGAAGGCCTGACCTCGTTGCGCGAATCGGCGATAGCGAAAGTATTCTTGCGCGTAACCACGCTGCACGAGATAAATCGCGTGACGTTTGTCGAGTAGTTGGCCGCGTGTCATTAGCGAGTGCAGCGTGGCGTCGGAAGTACGTAATTAATGCTTCTTTGCGGCGAACGGCAAACGACCGAAATACTGACAAATTCTGTATTTATTTTGAAACCGAAGCGTGCTAGAGTGGTTTAACCGAGCAGTCACTCTTAGGAAGAATTCGAACGGCAGCGAGCCAAATGAGGCTCGGGTGAGCGGAAGATGTTAGGCCGCCGGCCGCGACGATCCACCGCCGACGTTTCGAGGGTGCGCTTTCTCCGTGGGATATCAAGCAAGCGAGGAGTTGGGTTATGGCAAAGACTCTAAGAATCCAGCAGGTCATCGCGCTCGCGGTGGCGCTGATGTTGGCGGCTCCGGTTGCGGCTTTCGCGGCCGATGGCAGGAAGCACTTCAAGGAAGGGCTCAAGTACGAAGAAAACCGCCAATGGGACAAAGCTGCCCAGGAGTTCGCGCTCGCCTACTCCGAAAAGCCATCGAACATCGAGTATGGCCTTCACCTTCAGCGCGCCCTGGTGAGTGCCGCAATCATGCTGGTCGAGCGTGGAGACAGCCTCG